>JAVBLE010000064.1:0-7746 GCA_031553685.1 Paludibacteraceae bacterium
TTTTTTTTTTTTTTTTTTTTTTTTTTTTTTATTTTTTTTTTTTTTTTTTTCTTTGGGGTGCCCCCCTCCTATTGTGTGTTGGTTTTCCACGTTCCTTCCCGCGCCCCCACGACGAAGTAATCTAATCAATCTTTTGGCTAAAAATTATTTTAATTTGAGAAAAGTCAGTTCATACCAAAATCCCGTACTGTAAGGCGGAGTTGCTGTAAATTTTGTGCTACTGAGATAATCACTCCGTTCAAGATATGTAAGCGTTATTGTTGCTTGTGAAGTAAAATCAACAATACAACTTGCTCCCTGCATAATACCTAAATACATGATGTCGATAAGTGTGGTGGTATTATTCTTAACCCTCATTTCGCCCATTTCCCATAGACCATTATCTCCATTTAAAATTATCAAGTATCTTCCAGATGGAACAGTAACTGAGTTTGTGCCTGCTGTTAATCCAAGTTCATTTTGAGTAAGGGTAGATGTTCCTGTTAGCTGTGTTTCAGCCGATGTAAATGTAAATGATGGCGAGGAAAGCCTCCACTTACTGATCGACCCGACATTATTTCGTACCCATTTTGACCCATCACAATAATAAACTCCGGGAGTAACATCGCTTGTAGTGGCAGTGTTGTACACCTGCATACCTGCCACCCAAGCTGAAAGCGGCGCATACGCTGTCGTTGAAGTCAACGCCACCCGAGGCAGCAATAATCCTTGGTTCGAACTTACCAAATCGAGCACCGCATTTGCATTCGGCGCAGCGCTTGTTCCCACACTCATTTGTGCATTTACACTTTGTAAAAGCACGGCTGCCAACAAAGACAGCGAAAGAAAAATCTTTTTCATGTTATAAAAAGTTTTTGTTTGCCTCAAGTCCCCGTTGGCAGGTTTGTAGAATTGAAAAGCGTGGAACTATGGCTTATTTGTTACAGAGGTATTAGGAGACCAAAACAGTAAATAAGTATAGCCCACGCCGTATAAACGATGTGAGCGTTAAACTACTTATTCTTACTGTTTGAAAGTTCCTAATTTTCTGTAACAAGAATAAAGCTAACGCTTTTTGTTTTTAATAAAATGGTACCGACCGTTGTCGGTGTTATGTGTGCAAATGTAGGGATATTTTTGGGAAATGCAAAAAATGTAAAAAGAGTCAGGGCTTAAAAAAAAGTCAGGGCTTCACTTTTTGAGTGAAACCCTGACTTTGGTCACAGTGTGGGAGTTTTTTATTCCGCCAATTCCCGCAATTTTTTCAAATCCGTTATTTCAATATTTTTTCCGGTTAGAATAAATACTCCTTCTTTTTCCATCTCGGCAAGCGAGCGGGCAAGCGAAGGGCGTGTTACTCCAAATTGTTCCGAAAGGTTTTGTTGTGTTTGTTCGAACCGTAAATGCAAAGACTTTTCCCGTTCGTACATTTCCAGTACATATCCTGCAATTTTGTTTTTTATCGATTTAAAAACATGGAAATTCAATTTCTTACTTAAAAAAACGGCTCGTTCCGAAATCATTTGCAAAAAGTTCAATAATATAGGCTGGCTGGCTTGCATCAATTCCGTAAAAGTCTGTTTGCGGATATAAAACACACTTGTTCTTTCTGTGGTAAAAAGGCTTACAGGCATCTTGTTTTGTGCCGAAAACAGAAATGCCGGAGCCAATATCTGTCCTGATCCTAATTCTTCCACCACAATCATTTTACCGCTCGAATCCACCATTTGCGCTTGTAACTTTCCGCTAATAATTATCATCATGTTCTCGCAACTATCACCCTGCAACAACACAAAATCATTTGCATTGAACTCCCGGACTTTATAATTGTACTTTTCTAAAATACTATTCAAGTCCTTGCCTGTAATGCCTTTAAAGAGCGGACAAGCCAATAAAATATCTTCCATAAGATGAAAAAATAAGTCAATGTAACATACGGTACAAAAAAACGCCTTGTGCGTGTTGTATTTTTGTATCAAAATTAGAAAATAAAATTAGAAACAGATGAAACGGACAGTAATAAAAATAGACGAATCGCTTTGTAACGGTTGCGGACTTTGTGTAAGCGGCTGCCACGAAGGCGCTTTACAACTTATCGACGGGAAAGCAGTAATGATAAGCGACTTGTATTGTGATGGACTTGGTGCTTGTATCGGCGAGTGCCCTGTAGGTGCAATCGAGTTTGAAGAACGCGAAGCCGAACCATACAGCGAAGTGGCTGTGATGGAACGCATCGCACCGAAAGGGAAAGCAGTGGTCGAAGCTCACTTGAAGCATTTACATGACCATTCTCAACAGGACTTTGTAGAGCAAGGACTCAAGTATTTAAAAGATAATAATATTAGTTGGTCATTCGATTTTATGGAAACAAAAACTCAAAACCACGCACATCATGGCGGCGGTGGCTGCCCGGGTGCTCAAGCCCGAAGTTTTACACCAGTACCTACACCAAGTGCAAACAATCAACCTTCGGCACTCTCGCAATGGCCTATACAATTGCATTTGCTTTCGCCATCGGCACCATACCTCACCGGAGCTGACCTATTGTTGGCAGCCGATTGCGTTGCTTTTTCACTAGGCAATTTTCACTCGGCTTGGTTGCAAGGCAAAAAGCTGGCTATAGCTTGTCCAAAGCTGGATAGCGACAAAGAATCGTATATCGAAAAGTTGGTTGCTATGATTGATCAAAGCCGTATCAATACACTTACGGTTATGATTATGGAAGTACCCTGCTGCGGAGGATTGTTGCAAATTGCCAAAATGGCATTGGAACGCGCTACCCGGAAAATTCCACTCAAACTGATTGTGGTTAGCTTGCAAGGAGAAATTATTTCGGAAGACTGGGTGTGAAATAAAATGTAAACACTTTCTCTTGTTGATTTTTATTTTACGAATGAAAATTATATATTTGTGAAGTGAAACAATAAGAAAATGAATCAAATACTAAACGATAAGCTAAAAGAAATACAGTCCCTTTGTAAAGAATACAAAGTGAGTACGATGTATGCGTTTGGTTCTATAAACACTGATTCATTTACACCAAATAGCGATATTGATTTTTTGATAGCTTTCCAGCAAGACATTAGTATTGAAGAATACACAAATAACTATTTTGAACTTCAATATCGGTTGCGTGATCTTTTTAATAGAGCAGTTGATTTGGTGACAGAAAACTCTTTGTCGAATCCTTATTTTATACAATCTGTAGAACAAACCAAACAATTGTTATATGCAGCTTAAAATCCAAAAATATTTGTTCGATATAAAAACTTCTATTGATTCTATCTACGATTATTTGGGAAATAAACGAGATTTTTCTCAATACCAAAGGGATAAACAATTGCGTCGTGCGGTAGAAAGAGAACTTGAAATTATCGGTGAAGCGGCCAATCGTATTTTACAGATAGATGAAGACTTCCCTATTGAAAATGCTCGAAAGATTGTCGATTTACGAAATTGGGTTATTCATGGATATGATAAGGTGGACGATGTAATTATTTGGGGAATAATCAATAATCATCTTCCAAAATTGAAAACACAGATAGATAAATTGAGTTTATAATGCAAGATTAACGCGGATTTTTTTAAGTCCGCGTTTTTTTATGTACAATATCTGAGAAATTTTTAACACAAAAGCACACTCAATCAAGACTTAAATTGTCAATTGTCAATTGAAAAATTGTAAATAAAATCGTATCTTCGCAAAGTTTTTTCAAAAATTAATTTTATCTGTAACAATATGATTTACTCTCACGAAGTAGAACACATGTGTGTTGTGAAAAAAGGGCCTAACCACGGTCCGGCACCCATACCCGAAGAAGGAAAATGGGTGAAATCCAAAGAAATCAAAGATATTTCAGGTCTTACTCACGGGGTGGGTTGGTGTGCGCCTCAACAAGGTACTTGTAAATTGACTTTGAATGTAAAAGACGGTATTATTCAAGAAGCATTGATCGAAACGGTTGGTTGCTCGGGTATGACTCACTCGGCTGCGATGGCTGCCGAAATCCTTCCGGGTAAAACTTTGCTCGAAGCATTGAATACCGACTTGGTTTGCGACGCTATCAACACAGCGATGCGCGAACTGTTCCTACAAATTGTTTACGGTCGTACACAATCGGCTTTCTCTGAAGGTGGTTTGCCTATCGGTGCAGGTTTGGAAGACTTGGGTAAAGGGCTTCGCTCACAAGTAGGAACTATGTTCGGAACATTGGCAAAAGGCGTTCGTTATTTGGAAATGGCCGAGGGTTATTGTACTCGTATGGCATTAGATGCCGACGGCGAAGTAATCGGTTACGAATTTATCCACTTTGGTAAATTTATGGACGATGTAAAAAAAGGCACCGATGCTAACGAAGCATTGAAAAAAGCTACCTCAAACTATGGTCGCTTTGCCGAAGGAGTTAAATTTATTGATCCAAGACACGAATAAATTTACAATTGGACAATTGACAATTTACAATTTAAACTTTGGGTTGTAGCTGTCATTCGTCTAATCGTAATCCTTGAAATTGTAAATTGTAAATCTGTAAATAGTAAATAAAAACATATGTTATTTGAAAGTTACGACCGTCGTATTAATCAGATTAATGCCACGCTCAATCAATACGGAATAAAAGACATCGATGAGGCAAAAGCCATCTGCGATGCAAAGGGAATTGACCCCTACACAATTTGTCAGGAAACACAACCTATCGCTTTCGAAAACGCTAAGTGGGCGTATGTAGTAGGAGCGGCTATCGCTATTAAAAAAGGTGTAACAAACGCTGCCGAAGCTGCCGAAGTAATCGGTATCGGTTTGCAATCGTTTTGTATCGCAGGTTCTGTTGCCGACGACCGCAAAGTAGGTATCGGACACGGAAACCTCGCGGCTATGCTTCTTCGCGAAGAAACCAAATGTTTTGCTTTCTTGGCAGGACATGAGTCGTTTGCTGCTGCCGAAGGTGCTATCAAAATTGCCGAAATGGCAAACAAAGTACGCCAACAACCACTTCGCGTTATCTTGAACGGTTTGGGTAAAGACGCTGCGATGATTATCTCGCGTATCAACGGATTTACTTTTGTAGATACTGAGTTCAACTATGGCACAGGCGAATTAAAAGTGGTAAAAGAAAAAGCATACTCAAACGGACTTCGTGCGAAAGTAAAATGCTACGGTGCTGACGATGTTCGCGAAGGAGTTGCTATTATGCGTAGCGAAGGTGTGGATGTGTCTATCACAGGTAACTCTACTAACCCAACGCGTTTCCAACACCCGGTAGCAGGCACTTACAAAAAAGAGTGCATGGAGTTAGGCAAAAAATACTTCTCGGTAGCTTCGGGCGGTGGTACAGGCCGTACGCTTCACCCGGATAATATGGGCGCCGGACCTGCTTCTTACGGTATGACCGACACGATGGGTCGTATGCACGGTGATGCACAATTTGCCGGTTCATCATCAGTACCTGCGCATGTGGAAATGATGGGCTTCCTCGGAATGGGTAACAATCCGATGGTAGGTGCTACGGTTGCGGTAGCGGTGGCTATTGAAGAGGCTTCGAAATAACCGATGAATTATAAAGTATAATGTTTAAGCGGGTGGAGATGTTTTTCTTCGCCCGTTTTTGTTTAAATAATCAAATAGGCTATAATCGAAGCTATTTCAAAAGTCAATTTTTGAACGCAAATTTCACAAATTTCGCAAGTTTACACAAGTTATTATATAACTAATTGATTTTCAATAATTATCTATTGCGTAAATTTGTGTTCATTTGTGAAATTTGCGTTCTCATCTGCTTTTGAGATAGCCTCATTTATGAGTATTTTCTTTTGGGAGGTTGCATACACTGCATGTACATTCACCCCCTTTTTTCAAACTTTCTTCTACATTTCTATTTCTTTTCTCCCAAAAAATCACTAAAATTGCATTTGCTTTTCAAACAAACACTATGTTCAGATTTTTACTGAAAGGAATACTGCACGACCGTAGCCGCAGCCTCTTGCCCATCATTGTAACAAGCATTGGCGTGATGCTCACCGTCGTGTTGCTCTGTTGGATGAACGGATTGTTGGGCGAGTCTGTCGAGTTGAGCGCTAATTTCAACACCGGGCACACCAAAGTAATGACCCGCGCCTACGACAAAGATGCCAACCAACTTCCCAACGATCTCGCCATCATTGGTGTAAAAAAACTGCTCCAAGAACTCCGCAACGACTATCCCGACATGGATTGGGCTGCACGCATCCGCTTTGGCGGATTGATCGATTTCCCTGATTCCACCGGCGAAACCCGTGCACAAGGACCCGCTGTAGGCTGGGGTATCGACCTTTTCAATCCGCAAAGCAAAGAAAAAGAACGCTTCAACCTCCAAAAATCCATTGTTGCCGGACGAATGCCCGCACATGCCAGCGAAGCTCTTATCACACAAGACTTTGCCGAAAAATTCGACATCAAACCCGGCGATACCTTCACTCTTTTCGGCACCACGATGGACGGCAGTATGAGTTTTAAAAACTTTGTTGTGGCAGGCATGGTGCGTTTTGGATCAGCAGCGCTGGATAAAGGCGCGATCATTATCGACCTGCACGATGCCCAACTCGCCCTCGACATGGACGATGCCGCCGGCGAAATATTCGGTTTCGAACGGGACGGACCATACAACCAAACCCGCGCCACCGAAATAGCCACCAACTTCAACGCTAAATACGCCAAAGACACCGATGAATTTGCTCCCACCATGCTCCGCCTCGACGACCAAGCCGGCATGAACGAACTCCTTGGCTACACTTCGGTAGTAGGCACTATCATTGTGTTGATGTTTGTCATAGCCATGTCCGTCGTGCTGTGGAATGCCGGACTAATAAGCGGGCTTCGCCGTTACAACGAGTTCGGCGTACGCCTCGCGCTCGGCGAAGAAAAAGGTCATATTTACCGCAGCCTCCTTGCCGAAGGCTTTCTCATCGGCAGCATTGCCTCTATCATCGGCACAGCCATTGGTTTGGGCATAGCGTTCTACATGCAGCACCATGGGCTGGATATGAGCGGGCTCATGAAAGGCTCCACACTGATGATGCCGACTGTTGCCCGTGCAGTCATCACTCCGACAGCGTTTTACATCGGGTTTATTCCGGGATTGCTCTCTACCTTATTAGGAAATGCACTTTCGGGCATTGGTATTTACAAACGGAAAACGGCGGAGTTGTTTAAAGAATTGGAAAATTAACCTTTCTTTTTAAACACTATATGACAAAAACCATTCATAAAAGCATTAGGGCGCGTCCCCGCCGCATTCCCATTTCGGTTCTACAGGCGCGCCGCGCCTCTACTAATCTCGGCGGGGTCGGGCTGTCCGCTATACTCCTCGCCCTCCGGTGTTTATTTGGGCAAACATGCAATTTGCATTTCCCTCGTTCTCTGTTCTCCATTCTCAATACTGAACCGGGCTGCGGGGTGCCGCTCCCATCCCTCGCGCATCCGCATTCGCGGATTGGCGTACCATCACGCCAATGTCGTCAACTTAAGACCTTCGTCATGTCGACCAAAGCGACGAGGATACGAGGAGCGTCGTGGAGACATCCCGCTAACAGGCATGGTCAGACATATATTTATGTTCTTTTTAGTCTTATGCGATGTCTCGTACCTTTACCAAAAAAAAAATACCGATTAATCACAAGAGTTGTATTTTTATTGATAAATCGGAAGGAGGTAAGAGCTGTGATGTCTAGATACACAAAAAATAGTGATATCGTTGTGGAGAAATAGCCTTACCTTCTTGTTTCCATCGAGTT
>JAVBLE010000070.1:0-15546 GCA_031553685.1 Paludibacteraceae bacterium
CACAGTGCCTAATGTAACTGCTCTGGCAACATCATTGAATGATAATTGCACTACTTTAGCGACTGATTTTACAATCACACAAAATCCGTTAGCCGGAACTACTATCAGCACAGCAACAACTGTAACTGTAACCGTTGCAGACAAATGTGGAAACACGGCTACTAACACGGTGAATATTACTTTACCTACTCCTTTAACAGCAAGTAATACGGTAACCGATCCGCAATGTGCTACAGGTAAAGCAAGTGCGCAGTTTGCTATTTCTGGCGGAACAAGTCCGTATGAATATAGTTTGGACGGCTCTACCGGATGGACAGCTATTGCAGATAATGGTACAATATCCAATTTGGATGTAGATTATCCGAATGCCACTATTCGCGATGCAGCCGGTTGTACAAAGGTTTCTGGCATTGATGTAACTATGGTAACTCCTATTGCAGCCTCATTAGCAAAAACCGATGTAACCATTCCTAGCGGAAGCGATGGAAAGATAATAGTTGGCATTCCGACAGGAGGAAACGGAGCAACTATAGAATACGCAGTGAAAAATGGAACTACAACCGTACAAAACTATAATGCTTCGCTTACCGGATTACCTGCCGGAACTTACACGGTTTACGCCCGCAATACGGGTCAAACTTGCGAAAACAGTTTGGGTACCGTTACTATCAATGTGCCGCCACCAATATTAGGAATGCCGGCGCCAATTGCATTAACCTGTAATGGAAACAATACAGGATCAATTACAGTTCAGGTAACCAGTGGTGGAACAGCTCCATACCAAATACAATTAGAGAAATCTAATGGAACAATTGTAGTTCCTTATGGCACAGCTGTAGCAGCAAATACAAACCAATTGTTCCAAAACTTACCAATGGGAACTTATCAGGTGCGTATAAAAGATAACAATGGTGCGATAGCAATTCCGGCTTCATTACAAAATATTGTGGTTTCCGAACCAGATCCTGTTATAGTTGGAGTAGCATCTACGACTATTGTATCCTGTTTAGGGCATACTGATGGCGAATTGATTTTGGCAGCTACCGGTGGATCGGGAGTATATGAATTTAGTATTGATAATGGAGTAACCTATCAACCATCTGCGATATTTACAGGATTGTCGGCTGGTAACTATACCATTAAAGCAAAGGATGCTAGCGGATGTCTTTCATCTCCAGCTTCAACACCTGTTGATGTGGCTTCGCCGGTAATAGCAAAAGTTGCTTCAGATAAAACCGCTATTTGTGCCGGAAATAACATTAACCTTTCGTCCGAACTTATAGGGGGAATATCAGGAGGAGCTTTGGGTTATCAGTGGCAAAAATCAACGACATCCCATAATGTAGATTTTGTAGATATAGTTGGAGAGACATCATCCGAATTGCATTATAAGAAATTGGAACAAGACACCTATTTCCGTTTGGTAGGAAGTGTTGGATCTTGTATGGTTATAAGTCCATTTGTACAGGTTCATGCCATACCTGTACCCGAAGTGTATGTGGTGCCGAAAGACTCAGGATGTTTCCGTTATGATTTGCACGATTTAGCCATATCCGAAATGAAAGGAGTGTACGATTATACCACCACTTTACATACAGCTATGCCAAACAGTGCAACAGATAACACTCATTTAATATCTGTATCCGATTATATGATTACAAATTCTTCCAATGTCTATGTTCGTATGTCTACTGAAAATATGTGTTATACAGTAGGCCAAAGTTTCATTCATGTTAAGTCAATGGAAGAATGCTATCCGATCCGAGTACCGGACTTCTTCTCGCCGGATAAGGATAATTATAATGAAACGCTTCAAATCCAGAATATAGAGGCATATTCTAATGTTAGTTTCGAAGTATTCGACCGATATGGTAAACGAGTTCTTAAGTGTGGTAAAGAGCCTGTAATGCCACCAAATGGATGGGATGGAATGTATTTAGGCAAACCGCTTCCATCGGCTGATTATTGGTATTATTTGACAGCCGACGAGCTTAAGAAACCAAAAGTGGGATATTTCACACTCAAACGAAGAGCGATAGGATACTAATGGTTTATAAAAGAAGCCGGACAAGACGAAAGTTCTGTCCGGCTTTTTGCATTATAACATTACAGATTAGAAAATAAAAAAACACCCAGATTGATTTTTGAGTGTCAATTTGGGTGAACTAATCACGGGCAACTTGTAATCAGTTGCCATCGTGGACCTGACGGGAGTCGAACCCGTGTCCAAACGAGGAATTAATTTGCTTTCTACATGCTTATCTTCGCCTTCAATTTTCGTGCAGTGGCAAGACCGAAGCCACCAACCGCTGCCTTATCCTTTAAATTTTCGCTGCCGCAACAAGGCTTACGCCAACTATCCCCGATTTGTCTGCACCACCGTATCGAACCGCTTCAGGGCGTAGCATTCGGGTGATGTCTCGTCCCAGCACCTGTGCCGGGATTAAGCGATTAATCTACTATGATTCGATTACGCAGCAAGAGCATAATTATTATTGCCAGTTATCGTTTGCCGGCTATGATTAAAGTGCTATCCGACAACGCACTGCATGCTTACAAATCACTTCTGCCCGCTGTCAAAACCAAACAGGCCCAATGAGCAGTACGAAGTACTGCGAACAGAGAATGGAGAGTATAGAGGTTAATCTTCTCCTAATTTCTTTATGATGGCATATGAGCATATGACATTTTTGAGATTTCTTCCAATTTTTCAAAAAAGAAATCGTAGCCCTCTTTTGATAATCTATCTGTATCGATTAAATGGTCTATTATCCCGACACACTCAAAAACGCTTCCCCGCGCCATTATCATAAAATGTCTTCTGTCTTTCTTTGAAAATCTTGCCGACCCTTCGGCGAGATTGAGAAGGATACTTGTAGAAGCTCTACTAAATTGATCCTTCATTGTAAAATCCAATTGATTCTTGGATATAAACACATTCACATACTTACAAAAAGAACGGGTTTTCTGATATACATCGAGTTTCTGAAATTCAAACATTGTCACACCTCCCGTTCTCTGTCCTCATTCTCCGTTTATCATTTTGCAAAACTTACCGCACGGGTTTCACGGATAACCGTGATTTTCACTTGACCCGGGTAAGTCATTTCATCCTGTATCTTTTTAGCAATATCGAATGACAGTTTTTGAGTGTCTTTATCGTCAATCTTATCTGCACCAACAATTACGCGCAATTCGCGACCGGCTTGGATGGCATAAGTTTTCAACACACCCGGATACGAAAGCGCCAAATTTTCGAGATCGTTCAAGCGTTTGATGTAAGCTTCCACAATTTCGCGGCGAGCGCCCGGACGAGCTCCTGAAATGGCATCGCATACTTGCACGATAGGCGAAAGAAGGCTGGTCATTTCCACCTCGTCGTGGTGAGCGCCAATGGCATTGCAAATTTCAGGCTTTTCCTTGTATTTTTCGGCTAATTTCATACCCAAAATAGCATGAGGTAATTCTGGCTCATCATCGGGCACTTTGCCTATATCGTGAAGCAATCCGGCTCGTTTTGCCTTTTTCGGGTTCAATCCCAATTCGGATGCCATGATAGCGCAAAGGTTTGCCGTTTCGCGAGCGTGTTGCAACAGGTTTTGACCATACGATGAACGATATTTCATTTTACCAATCATACGGATTAATTCGGGATGTAAACCATGTACACCCAAGTCAATCGTTGTACGCTTGCCTATTTCCACAATTTCTTCCTCCACTTGCTTCTTTACTTTAGCAACCACTTCTTCGACCCGGGCAGGATGGATACGACCATCAGTAACCAGTTGATGCAAAGCCAAACGGGCAATTTCTCGGCGAACGGGATCAAACGCCGAAAGCACAATGGCTTCGGGTGTATCATCCACAATGATTTCCACACCGGTTGCAGCTTCTAAAGCACGGATATTACGCCCTTCGCGACCAATGATGCGTCCTTTTATTTCGTCCGATTCAATGTGAAAAACAGTTACCGAATTTTCAATAGCAGCTTCGGTTGCTACGCGTTGGATGGTTTGCACCACAATGCGTTTAGCCTCTTTGTTTGCCGTCATCTTGGCTTCTTCCATCACCTCGTTCACATAAGCCATGGCATCGGTTTTGGCTTCTTCTTTGAGCGATTCGGTCAATTTTTCTTTAGCTTGCTCTGCAGATAACCCTGAAATAGTTTCAAGTTGTTCGAGTTCTTTTTTATGTAATTGCTCCAATTCTTTTTTCTTATGTTCAATTACTTCAATCTGACTATTCAAATTTGTACGGATAGCTTCTATTTCACCGTTTTTGCGGTTTAAATCACCTTGCAACTGGTTCTGTTGCATTTCCCGTTGTTGAGCTTTCGATTCTGCTTGTTGAAGTTTCTGGTTCCGTTGGTTTACTTCTTTTTCGTACTCTTCTTTGAGTGAAAGGTATTTTTCTTTTACTTCCAGAAGTTTATTTTTTTTGATTACTTCGGCTTCAGCTTCGGCTTCTTTCAGTAGGTTGCTGGTGCGGCTTTTGACGATGTATTTCATCGTAACCCAAGTGCCTATACCACCTACAAATAAAGCGACTACGCCTATTAAAATTGGTAATAACATGTTGAATATGGTGTTAATGATTAAAAAAATAGCACTACTCTACTAACAATGTAGTCAGCAAAATAGTGCGGATATATAATAGATTTTGTATTCGTTTTTTATTCAGAAGCAGTTGTATCCAAATATTTTTGCAAGTCGGTATCAATGGCTTGCAAATCGCCCAATAACGGGTGCATATCGATGTTTCCTTCGGCTGTAAGGCTTTTAAAAGCAAATGTAAGGGCAGCCATGGTTAATATTTTCACATCGGGCGCTTTAGGAAATCGGCTTCTGTATCTTTTTATAGCTTCGCTAAGATCGGCAGCGGCTCTGCGATATTTTTCTTCTTCGTTGCGCGGAATATTTATCCCAAATATTCCTTGCTCAAAAACGCGTAAATTGACGAACAGCGAATCTTTGTTTTCCATTGCTTTTATTGATTAAGCAGGGCTAAACATTTATCTATTTCTCGCACCATTTTGGTCAACCTTGCTTTGGCTTGTTTGCGGTCGTCTTCAGTGACGGATAACATAGCTGTAGCAATCAGGTTGTCATATTTGGTTTGCAGTTCCAATTGTTGTTTATGGGCAAATCGCAATTCGTTCTTTTCATGTTCGAGTTGTGCCGTAAGTTGTTCGTTTCTTCCTTTTTCGGCTTCCAATAGGGCTTTTAGTTGCTCTATTTTGGTTCTCAAACCTTCGATTAAATGGATGTGCTCATGAGTCATATTGGAATAAAATCTGCACAAAAATACTAAAATCGTTTGGAAAGAAAAAATGTTTAGATATTATTTCCGGCGTTTTTTGTCTTTCTTTTCAGGCTCGAACTTAAGGAAAATGTCAGACATTTGTTTGGGCCGGATATTGTCCAACCAAACAAACCTGGGCAAATATTTTTTGTCTTCCGGCAGTTGTTCTTCAGGATAGAGGACTCCGTTGGAACTGGGCATCATCACAATGCGATTGATGCGTTTGTTGCGCATGTGGATTGTGAGCATTTCGCTTTCTGCCGTATTGACGCCAATAAGCGTACCATCATCTTCGCGGGCATTGTAAACGGTTTTGGCATTGCCAATGACTTCAACTTTGTAGATGACACTACTGTCAATATAGGCTTTGAGTGTTTTGCCGGCAAGCTGATCGAAGCGGATAGAGTCGGATTGAGAGATTCCCAAAGCCCATCCTGTTACTGAAATAAGACTGGGGCGTTTGTTTTTTTGATAAAGCTGGATAAAATCACCCATCAATTGGGTGGAGTCTGTCCATATAACAGGATTGCTGTACATGTTCATAATAGAATCGCGGGTATTGTATATAAGCGAGTCGCATTTTCCCTGCAAATCAAAACGATAGAAACGAACATTGCCCAATGCACGAAGTTTTTGGAAGGTAGAATCAGGTTGTGTGCGGAATACTTCGGCATGGAGGAACAGTGTGTCTTTGCTCGAATATTCGGCCATATAGGCTTGCTTGTTGACAAAGCCTTCTTTCCCGTCTTTTTGAAATGTCCCGTAGTTGCCGTACACCGTCATTTGCTGTGCCGAATCTATCATCTGGATATGGCTGAAAGCGGTGGCTAATCCTGTTTTTTTATTGTACAGGATAGTGTCGGCTTTTAGATTTTGTCCATTGGGTTGGCGTACAGAAGCGTTTTTTATCAGTTTCGAATCTTCGGTATTCGTGTTGTACCAGCCGTCTTCTGTATGGATTTTTGTTTCGTTGTTGTAAAGAATATTAGTTGGGGCGATGAAATAAGCTGTTTTTTGTTGTGAGTTGTATTTCAAAGCCGGTGCTTTTAAAATGAATGTAGGATTGGTTAGCACTACATTTTCCCTGAAAGTAAAGAGGTTGGTTTTAAAATTCATTTCACTTTTCACAGAGGTGAGCACACTTTCCTGATCGTGAATTTTACCGCCTGTGTAGTAATACCCGATGTTGTTTTCCTGATCGAAATCCAAGCTATCGGTTTCGAGTGTCATCTGCTTGCTCACAACCCGTACACGACCTTTCATACGAGCCATCTTTGTATTCCCGTTATAATGTAGTCGATCTCCATAAATGGTTACAGAGTCCTTGACGATACGCACATTGCCGAAGGCATCCATCAGGTTGCGTTGTTCGTAAAAATTGGCGCGGTCGCAAAACATGCGGCTGTTATCGTGGCGGAAGCGGACATTCCCTGTTAGCACTTGGGCATCCGTATTGTAACCGTCGAATGACAATTGGTCGGCTCCTTCGAGATACAGAGGTCCTGCCCACAAAGTAGAGATAGATAAAATTGAGAAAAGAATTATGGAAAATATTTTTTTCATAAAATATAAACAACTCCTTACACAGAAGGAGTTTTTGAGAGAATGCTAACTATGTTAATTATTTTTTTATCCAGTTTGGATAATGAAATTCGCAGTTTGCCCAATTCGGGTTTATTTTTACATAGGTTTCGGTTTGTTTTTTCCGAATCCATGCGTCGATAATTTCGTTGTTTTTTTCGTTCTGAACCACTGCTTTCATTTGTGGGTAATCGTCTTTGATATTGGCTTTATGTTCGTCGATCTTTGCTTTTATTTTGATGATGGCACACACTTCTTTGCCGCCGGGCATATTCATGGTGATGGGTTTTGAAACCTCCCCGGCATTCATACTGTTAGCTAATTTTGATACGGCTGGGTCGAGGTCTTTGTATTCGATTTTGCTCGATCCATCTTGAGGATTGAGCATCAACCCGCCACTCATGCGCGTATTTTTATCATCCGAAAAAATAAGTGCAGCATTTTCAAAAGTAAGTTTATCGGCGCTTATCAGGTCGCGAATACTGTCCAATTTGTGTATGGCTTTTACTTTTTCTTCTATTTCGACTTTCGGCTTGATAAGGATATGGCGTACATTTACGCGGTCGCCTTTGCGGTCGATTAATTGTATGATGTGGAATCCGTATTCGGTTTGTATCACTTTGGAAACCTTATTGGGGTCGGTAAGCGAAAAGGCTTCGTTGGCAAATTCGGGCACTAATTGAGCTTTTGCCATATAGCCGAGTTCACCACCATTTTTTGCCGAGCCGGTATCGTCCGAATAAAGAGTGGCTAACATCGAAAAGGAAGCGTCTTCTTTTTCTACACGGTCTTTGTATCCGCGCAGTTTTTCTTTGATTTCGTCGATTTGTTTTTGAGAGTAGCCTGGATCAATGGTTAAGATTTGCACTTCTACTTTTGCGGGAATAGTCGGTATTTCTTCTTCATTTTGTCCTGTGAAAAAGGTTTGTACATCTGCCGGAGTAATTTTGAGGTGGCTTGTCAGTTTTTGTTGTTCTTGTTGAATAAGGCTTTGTTCGCGGGCTTGCGAGGTCAGCTCTTCTTTGATTTGTTTCATCGTTTTGCCGAAGTAACTTTCCATGCGTTCTTGCGAACCGATTTGAGAAAGAAAATCGTCGATACGCCCATCTACTTGCATCGACACGCCGCTTTCGTTCACCTTTAAACTGTCTAATGCTGCCTGGTGCAGAAAAAGTTTACGGATAGCCAACTGTTCAGGCACCACACAGTATGGATCGCCTTCGATGTTGGTTTTATCATATTTCATTTGTTGAATTTGCTTTTCAACTTCCGATTTTAAAATGGCTTCGTCGCCCACTACCCAAATTACTTCATCTACTACATTGTTTGCCGCATTGATTGCAGAAAAAGCTGCTATCAGAAGCAGCAATATTTTGATTGTTTTTTTCATCAATTTTTAAGAATTGGCAGTTAATCGTTTTTGTTGAAATATTTTATTTTATTATCGTCAACCGCGTCTTGGTACATTTTATTTTCTAAATTCCGGATAAATTCAATCCGTTGTTTGTTAGTCAGGATTGTTTGTATTTCGGATTTTGCCATTTCGTACGGCTCGATGCCTCCTGATGGCAGGGCGGCTGTAATCCGCATTAAATAGCAGAAAGCGCTGTCTTTGACTTCAATGTATTTATTGGTAGCGACAAAATTATTTTGGTCTTCTACCTTAATTGGCGTATTCTTGATAATATCAAATAAATACACCCATTTGTCTCCAAAATATTCGTAACTCACCGCATTTTTCACACTGTAATTTTCAATATTTTGTACCGATTTCGCATTGTAGTATACAAACCATCCCTGCAAATCTGAATAATGCGCAGCACCCACAGGTACTTTGATATAAACGCCTTTGATTACAGCATTATTCAAGGTAAATTTAGATTTGTTCTGGTTGTAAAAATCTTGCATAACGCTATCCGAAAGGTCTTTGCCCAGATTCTCCTTTACCAGGTTTTGTTGATACTGATGAATGACCAATGTTTTCCGGTATTCTTCTACCAAACGGTCGATCTCCTCTTCGTTCGAAATATTGCGCTTGGCTTGGTTGTACATCAATACTTCGGTTACCCATTTGCGCACATATTCGGACACAATCAGGGTGCTGTCTTCCTTGCTCGAACCTTGTGGTACAAGATTTTCGAGTTCATCCATATAAAGGTATCGCCCATCCACCTCCAGGTATGGTGTGCGCGAACTGTCTTTTGTTTCCCCATTTTTACACGAAAAAAACAAACAACAACAAACTGCGATGAATATGATTTTGGTTAAATTCATTATTTTATATTGTTCAGCACTTGCTCATCCACCGTTACCGGATATTTTTTGCGCAAGGCTTTTACCCATTCCTGTTCTAAATAATCTTGGTAATCTTGCACTACTGCACTTTTTACATCGGCATAGCTTTCGGGCTGATCGAGTTTTTTACCCGCTACAAATGCTTCTTTGAAACCGGCAGGAGGCGTAAAGTTATTTTTTTCTTTGAAAACATAAAAATCAACTGCCGTATTTTCGCCTTTGACAAAAAGTTTTTGTTCCATTTTAACCACCGCAACTGTGTCTTTTGCATTCAGGCGTTTGATGCGAATGTTGATCGAATCCTCGGGCGAAGTTTTGATGATCTTGCGCACCTGGTTAGCCACTTTTTTGTCTTTGCAGTAAAGCACGCGACCTTTATAGTGTGGTTCGGTCCAATTATATTTAACTTTATTTTTTGCAAAATATTGTTGTAAGCCGGTCGTATCAGTTGCCGCTTTTTCCCACACTTCTCGATTGCTTACATCGAAAAGCAAAATACCGTCGTGATATTCCTGCATCAAGTTTCCAAATTCGGGATATTCAGTTTCGAGGTGCTTGTCTTTATAATTGGTCAATTCGGTCGCTACATAATTGTCAATATTGTTGCTTATGGTAGCAGCACTTTGGTGTGTTTGTTTCATATAATCAACAAATTGTTTGGTTGTATATGATTTATCGGCAAAAGAAAACAAAGGCTTGTCAATCGCATTTGCCTGAACGAAAAATACGGAATCTTTCCATTGAACGGCAGTTGCGATTTTATCCAACTCGGCTACCGAGTTTTTATTTAGCGTAAAATTGTATTGTTTCTTAAGCGAATTGACGAATGAATTCCGGACGATTTCGCTCATATCACTGTTTGAAATATAGCGTTCGATATTCGGTTTGGCTTCGGCAAAACCATCCAAAGGCTTTTTATCCAGTAATTTAATAATATGCCAACCGAAACGACTTTTCACAGGTTCTGATATCTGACCTTTTTCGGTAAGTGCAAACGCGGCATCTTCAAATTCGGGAACAAGGTTTCCGGTGCCAAACCACGACAATTCGCCGCCGTTTTGCGAAGTGTATCCATCCTCCGAATATTCTTTCGCCAATGCAGCAAAATCCTCGCCATTTTTGGTTTTGTTGTAAATCATTTTGATTTTTTCTTCGGCTTTCGCTTTGTTTTCAGCAGTAGCGGTATCGGGCACAATAAGCATAATGTGAGCTGCCAAAAGCTTTCCGCGTGCCGGACGGGTGTCGTTTACTTTCAAAATATGATAGCCAAACCGTGTACGAAACGGTTTTGAAATCTGACCTTTGGGCGTGTTGTACATCATATTCTCAAACGGATATACCAACCACATTGCCGACATATAACCCAAGTTACCGTTGTTTTTCTTCACCGAAGGGTCGTCCGAAACTTCTTGTGCTACTTTTGAGAAATCTTCTTTTTTCAGCCGTTTTTCAATTTCCAATGCTTTTTTGTATGCAGCCATTGTGTCGGCGGGAGTGGGTGTGGCATTGGGGTTTTCTTTGTTTTCGACCTTAATTAAAATATGGCTTACATTTATTTCGGTGAACATGCGTTTGAATTCTTGCATCACCAAATCATTCCGTTTCACGGTGTCGGTCAGGTATGAAGCTGTTAATTGACTGCGATAGCCTGCCAATTCACTTTTAAACGATTGCAAAGTGTCCAATTGTTTTGCTTCGGCATCAGCCACTTTCAATTTGAATACGGTAAACAGATCCAGATATTCCTGCAACGATTTTTTATCAGTCGAAGTAGCCGAATTATTTTTTTTATAAATATATTCAAAATATGACGCCGGCACTTGTTTGCCGTTAATTGTAAGTAAAGACTGATTGTTTTGAGTTTGAGCTGTAGCAAAAGCTACACACAAAATACCGGATACAATTACTTTTAAGGATTTCATGTTTCAAAATTTTTATAAAATGTAAAATATAAATTATCTCTTTCTACCATCTAAACAATGAATAGCCAATACCTAAACTCGCAAAATCGGTTTTCAATCCGCTTGTTTTCACAGCAAGAGTGCCATATACACTGTCAGTAAATTTGTATTTCAATGCAGCCCGTAGATAATACGATTCGCCCGGTGCTTTCACTTTATCCATCACATAAAAACCACCGTCCAAATCCGCTGTAGTACGCCCCATCACCAATTCGTTCGACAGGAAAACACCGGCGCGCCATGCCACACTTTTATCCGTTGGGTCATACAATCCGTCATAATTCGGGTCTTCGCCTGCTGTGTAAGGATGTTCTTTGAGAAAAGCACCATCAAAAAACACATCAGCACCCAGTCCCAAACGATATACATCGACCACTTGGCGATAAATGGCAATATTCCCGTTTGCTACCGGATACACATGCGGGTCTAAGCGGTAAAGTTCGTGTGCTCCGCCCGACAAACCTATATCAAAGGTATAAAAGCGGGGTAATTTATCCGCCTCGCGGCGCAATGGATAAGTAATATCCATGGGTGCATATTTAAAGCCGATGGAGCCTGTAACAGTGCTTATGCCTGCATCGGGCTTCAATACGCCACCATCCGAAATGTGGTTCCAAGCTGCTCCGGCAAAAATCGTATAGCGCGATTGGCGGTTTTGCTGGTCGCTGCTTACTTTCGTTACCGGACGGTAAGCTATTTCCAATCCGGTCTTGGTGAAAAAGTTGACCGGCGAACTCAATACATAATTTTGTATATCCGGATTTTCGGGCGTACTCTTGTCATATTTGTTGGTATAAGCCAAACCGGCACCTCCGGTTACATAAAAGTCGAGTTCTTTGCTACGAATCAACGGGATATTGATATAAGGATAGGCGGCGATGACTTGCCCGAGTTTATCGTCGTTTCCTAAATTTAAATAGCTAAATCCGATACCGGTAGTCGGCAAATTAAAATAGTGATGCCAATTCTTTTCGCCGGTAGTTGGGTATTCGATAGCAAATTCAACTCCCAAAACGGGACGCAAATCAGCTCCTTCTACCTGTTGTTTCATTGCATCCGAAAGTTGCAAAACGCCTCCGCCAATTAAGCCAACCTTGTATTGATGAGGTTTTAAGTAAGTAATATCTTTACTATAATTAATATTTTCGTAAATGTCGTACGATTTTGGCGCATCATCCTGTACTTTGTATGGAGGAATGAAACCGGCTCTGCTCGAAGCTGTTTGGCGAGTCCAAGTATCTTTGGCTTTTGAAGTTCCGGCTACACTTTGGCTGTTTTTGGTCTTCCAAATACCTCCCGAAGGCACTGGTTTGCTGCCTTTGGAGCTGCCGTCCCAACCATCATAACCGCCCGAAGGGACTCCTTTTTTCGAACTTTTGGTAGCCAATGGATTATACCCTCCTTTCGAGGATGATTTTCGTTTCTTATCGCCTTCGGCAAATGGGTCGTACCCTCCACTGCTTGCTCCTTTTCGTTTTTTACTGTTGGATGCAAACGGATCATATCCTCCGTTGCCCGACTTTGATTTTTTCTTTTTGTCATTGGCGGCAAAAGGGTCAAACCCGCCCGAACTGTTTTTGCGGCTCGATTTGCCTGAAAACGGGTCGAATCCACCCGAACTGGATTTCCGTTTTTTACCCCCGTATGTTTTCCCTGCCGACTTGCTGCCGGTTACTCTCATGGCTTTCTTTTTGGCAGCCTTGTTGCGCCCTTTTATCGAGCAGTCTTCGCCCAAACACTGGGCGCTTGCGCCAAATGCCAAAAAGGAAACAAACAATAACAAAAACAGTTTTTTCATAGTTAAATTATTAGAAAAAAGAGATGCTTTTTCTATGTTTTTCAACTTGCAAAGGTATAAATTTAATGTTAATCCGCAATATTACGAATAAATGAAAAGAGTCAGGGCTTCATTCAAAATGAACCCCTGACTCTTTTAAAACCAAGCCCCCAAATCCATCCGGCACAAACAACAACGAAAATCCGGACAAATCGGGGGCTTGAATTACCCGTAGAGACAAGGCATGCCTTGTCTCTACCATTTACGGCGTTACACTCGCCGAGCACCCATCCGTGCGCGTATAAGTAAAAGTAACCGATCCCGCACCAACACCCGTTGCTACACCCGCATTCGTTACCGTAGCCACACTCGGGTTGTTACTCACCCAAGTGCCGCCTGTGGTAGGCGAAAGCGTAGTCGTACTGCCCGCGCAAATCGTGGTAGAACCGGTAAACGACACAACCGGTTTCGGCGTTGTACTCACGGCAACATAATCGGTTATGTTTCCTCCGTTTACCACTGCGCGGAAGCGAGCCGCCTGCGGCAGGTTCTCAATCACCAAGTTTTCGGTTGTCTGGTTTATATCCGTCCAAGTAGAATATGGACTGAACGAATATTGCCATTTACTAATCGCGCCTGTGTATCGGCTCAAAGTAACTGTAAAACTGCCCGCTCCTTCGCATATCGTTTCGCACGAGGAAACAATAATCGGTTCTTCGCCGATATACCAAATCCGCTTGCTGCCAGATAGTTCGTTAAACAACTTTGCTATTTTTCCCGAAGTACTGGCTGTCGTCGCATTCATGGTGAAAGCGTCTGCATCAGAGCCTGAGTTCAGCGCTTCGGCAAGGTCAATACGGCTACCGTCCCAAGTGCCCAGCAGATCTAGTACAATCAGTGTCGAACCGCCGCTTTTCCTGGCTGTTCCCGATACAGACAAATAGCCTTTTGTGCCCGAAACATTGGTGTTG
Source organism: Paludibacteraceae bacterium (assembly GCA_031553685.1). Taxonomy (GTDB): domain Bacteria; phylum Bacteroidota; class Bacteroidia; order Bacteroidales; family Paludibacteraceae; genus JAFGVL01. The sequence goes on from JAVBLE010000070.1 coordinate 13,887, forward strand.
GCAGTTATCGAACTGTAGAGTTTCGAACCGCTTTCACCCAGATAATTACCTGTAAGGGTAAACTGGTTCTTCTGCTGCCCTGTGGTGCCTGCGCCCATATATAGCTCTCCTGTGCTTTTGTTGGTAAGGCTGCCGTTGCTGAGGGTTGGGTGGGCGCCGATGGTTGCTTTGCCTTGCAGGTTGGAGGCAATTTGCGCAGCAACAGGGATATTAAGCCCTATTATGATAAGGCTTAACAGGATGTATAATTTTCGGATCAAGTTCATTGTGTTGGTTTTGATTATCATTTATATGCAAATTATATTTATTGAACTTATACTAAAAAATAAGGTGTTAGTATATTCTTTGATAAGTAATTATGTTTTCTCCATTATTAGACCAACAAAACTTTGATAAAATGCTTCCGGCTATGGCATTATTAGAGCTGGCAATTTTCCCCATAAAATAATAAGTCTTGTTGCCTCCTGTTCTATTGTTTAAAACCATGCTTCCAGTCAAAAGACCTTGTGACGAATTGGAAGTAATGCTTCCTACAGCTTGTGCGTTACTTGTCAAGTCGGCACTTTGGGCTAATGTAGTGGATGAGTCTGAAAATGATGCCCAAACCCACCAGAATTCATTCGAATTTAATGTCCTCACATTAGACCCATCGCTTGAAACTAATAGAACCGTTACATTTACTTGCCATTTTCCAGGAGGTAAAGTGAGGCTTGTTCCCGAATAAACCCAAGTGTTATTGTTTGACACATTCGCTCCTGAACCTAAGGCAGCTACACTAACTACTAGATCAGATTCAGATAATAATTTTTGCCATTTCGTCCCATTGTTATAATATTCCCCTGGAGTTACATTATTTGGGTAAGTTCCGGCAGTAGCTGTGTTATACACATGCATACCGGCTACATGTGCACTCAAAGGCGAAGCGCTTGTGGTCGAACTTAAAGCCACCCGAGGCAGCAATAATCCTTGGTTCGAACTCACCAAATCGAGCACCGCATTGGCATTCGGCGCAGCACTTGTTCCCACACTCATTTGTGCATTTACACTTTGTAAAAGCACGGCTGCCAACAAGGACAGCGAAAGAAAAATCTTTTTCATGTTATAAAAAATTTTTGTTTGCCTCAAGTCCCCGTTGGCAGGTTTGTAGAATTGAAAAGCGTGGAACTATGGCTTATCTGTAATCAAGGTTCTGGTAAACCGCGCATCAAATAAGTATAGCCCACGCCGTATAAACGATGTGAGCGTTGACTACTTATCCTTGATGCTTAAAATTTACCAGATTTTGATTACAAGAATAAAAAGCGAACGCTTTTTGTTTTTAATAAAATGTTACCGACCGTTGTCGGTGTTATGTGTGCAAATGTAGGGATATTTTTGGGAAATGCAAAAAAATGTGTTCATTGTAGGGGCGTTGCATGTGGTCATTGAGCTTGTCGAAATGCAACGCCCAACAGTAGTTAAACGAAATCTAACAGAAAATTCCCTGCATCACCCCGATAAACCGATGTTACCCCCTCTCTAATTAATGCAACAACCCGATATACCAATGCAACATCCCGGTTAATCAATGTAACACCCTAACTAATTAGTGTAACAACCCGAAAATATCATGTAATTGTCCGATAAACCCATGTAACACCCTCTCAAATTAATGGAACAA
>JAVBLE010000010.1:0-56966 GCA_031553685.1 Paludibacteraceae bacterium
CACCGGATTGACCGTTAAACTCAACACCACGGTACTGTCACAACCTTTGGTAGTTTTTAAATCCAATTGGTGTGCGAATATGCCCAAGGCTGTTTGCACAGGCAGGCTAAATCCGTAGCGGGTATAAGTGCGGTTTTGACAAACGGTATCGGTCAAATTGGTTGTTCTCAAAGGATTTACCTTTAAATTTAAGGTAACAATACTGTCGCAACCTGCTACCGAAGTCAAAGTGTGTACATAAGTTCCGGTAGTTGTGCGGTCTGCGCCATTAAAGAAATATTTATCACCATCGCAGATTTCTACATTAATCGGAGTTTTGAGAGTGTCGTTCACAGTCAGGTTCAGGGTAACAATACTGTCGCAACCGTGTACAGACTGCAAGTTTTGAGTTTGTGTAATAACTGTTGCGCTGTTTTGCGCAGGGACATTGAAGTTATACTTGTTATACACAAAGCCTGTGCAGATCTGTTCGTTGATGGTTTGGTTGTAAACCGGATTTACCGTTAGATTTAATACAACGATACTGTCGCAACCGTTTACTGTTTGAAGATTTTGCTGATAGGAGGTAGTCCCTACTGGTTGGCTTGAAATATTGAACTCGTTTGCATGGTAGCTTTCATTTTCGCATATAGAAGCGTTTATGGTTGTAGTTTTCACCGAATCTACCATCAAGCTCAAAAGAACAATACTGTCACATCCGGTAACCGAAGGGAGTGTTCTTCTATGTGTAAATCTGCCGGCAGTTGTTTGCGCAGGGAGTTTGAAGCCGTTTTCGTTATAAGGTTTATTCTGGCAAACTGAAGCATTGATAAGCGAATTTATTATTGGATTGACAGTTAGAGTCAAAGTAACAATACTGTCGCAATTATTTGAAGTAGTCAGGTTTTGATGATGTACAGAAGTCCCGACAGCTTGGTTTATAATATTAAAATAATTTTGTGTGTAATTTTCTCCTTGACAAATAGAAGCTGTTAAAGCGGTTCTTTTGGTCGGGATAATGGTTAAATTTAGCGTAATAATGCTGTCGCAGCCATTTGCAGCGGTCAGAGTGTCTTTGTAAGTACCGGTAGCAGACAAGTTTGTTCCATTGAAAAAGAAACTTGAACCTTCGCAGATTTGCCGGTTTATGGTTTGATACGCCCTGCCTAATGTTTTTAAGTTTAAGATAACAATACTGTCGCAACCGTTTACTGTTTCTAAGTTTTGCTGATGAATAGATGTTCCTGCCGATTGATTTGATATATTGAAATTATTTGCAATATAACTTTCATTTTCGCATATAGAAGCGTTTATGGTTGTAGTTTTCACCGAATCTACCATCAAACTCAAAAGAACAATACTGTCACATCCGGTAACCGAAGTGTGTGTTTCTCTATGTGTAAATCTGCCGGCAGTTGTTTGCGCAGGGAGGTTGAAGCCGTTTTCGTTATAAGGTTTATTCTGGCAAACTGAAGCATTGATAAGCGAATTTAGTATCGGATTGACGGTTAATGTCAAAGTAATAATGCTATCACAATTATTGACGGTTTTCAGTTTTTGTTGATGCACAGAAGTTCCAACCGCTGGATTTATAATGTCAAATCCGTTCAGAGTATAATTTTGACCTTGACAGATGGAAGCGGAATAATTGATTGTCCAAGTCTTATTTACCGTCAGGTTTAATATCACTGTACTGTCACAGCCATAGATTGTTTTTAAATCTTTTTGATATTTATATTTTCCTACAGCCGGTTTTGTAAAACTAAATTCATTTGCATTGTAATCTTCGCCTTCGCATAGAGTAACATTTATAGTGTTAACTATCACCGGATCGACCGTCAAACTTAGTGTAACAATACTATCACATCCGGTAACCGAAGTGAGCGTTTTTTGATATGTAAATCTGCCTGTGGTTGTTTGCGCAGGGAGGATGAAGTCGTTGTCGTTATAAGGCTCGTTTTGGCAAACTGAAGCATTGATAAGTGAGTGTATTATCGGATTGACAGTTAGAGTCAAAGTAACAATACTATCACAATTGTTTGAAGTAGTCAGGTTTTGATGATGTACAGAAGTCCCGACAGCTTGGTTTATAATATTAAAATAATTTTGTATGTAATTTTCTCCTTGACAAATAGAAGCTGTTAAAGCGGTTCTTTTGGTTGGGATAATGGTCAAATTCAGCGTAACTATGCTATCACAACCATTTCTGGCGGTTAATGTATCTTTATATGTGCCATTGGCTGTCCTGTTTGAACCTTTGAAGAAATAGCTCGACCCTTCGCAAATTTGCCTGTTTAAAGTGGTAGATATTTTTCTAAATACATTCAAATTTAAGATAACTGTACTGTCGCAACCCTTTTTGGAAACTAATTTTAAAGAATCTCTCAATGATGTATTTTCCGGTTGGGGAGCAATGATGAACCCGTATTTACGGTATACAGTATTCGGACAAACCTGATCGCTAATGATGTTTCTATAAACAGGTCTGACAAAAAGATTAAGCACAATTGTACTGTCACAATCTTTTTTAGAAGTAATGGTTAATGTTTTTTGCAGTAATCCACTTATCGTTTGAACGGGCAGATTAAATCCGTTTTTATTGTATGATTTATTCTGGCAAATAGTATCATTAAGGGTGATGTTGTAATTTGGTCTTACCAAAAGGTTAATAGAAATAATGCTGTCGCAACCCGATTTTGTTGCAAATCGAAGTGTGTCTAAGATAGTTCCGGTTGCTTGGGGCGTTTTGTCAAAGCCATGTTTGGTATACCTGGCTCCCAAACAAATAGTATCTTTATAGTTGAAACTGTACTTTGGATTTACTTTTAAATTTAGGGTAATGGTAGAGGAACAACCGTTTCGTACAATAGTGCGCGTATGTGTTCCGGTAGTAGGATTGGCGATTGAAAATCCGTTTTTATTGTAAGCTTCACCTTCGCAGATAACATCATTAATGGTTTGTCCTGAAGTATTATTTACAATAATTTGCTTGGATACAGTGGTCGCACAACCTCCTCTTTCACCGGTTACGGTTACACTGTAAGTAGTTGTCGAGTTTGGGGTAACTTGCAGGGTAGGAGTAGTAGCTCCGGTATTCCAAAGGTATTTTAGATTGTAATTTATTTTTATTTGTGTATTTGTAAACTCACGAATAGGGCGGGCTATAGTATTAATGGTTTTACTATAAAGATTACTGGTAGAGCCGGTAAAAGACAGAGCTAAGGCAAAAGTTGCTGAATTTTCACTGCTTGTCCAGTAAAAAACATTATTTCTTAAATTAGTTCCTCCATTAGAGGTGAAAATAGGTGATAAAACGCCCGAAATTCCATATAAAAGACTCATTTGTCCTGCAGAGGGCAGGAACCATTCATTTTTCAAAAGGCTCGCTATATGGCTCGAATTATAGCCAGGGATTGCTAACATGGCTTGTGTGTTAGCTTTTCCATCTTCATACAATGAAAATGAAGTTGTTGTAACATTTGGAATGGAAGCATCTACATTATATGGTCCCCAAGTGGCTGGACCAATATCATTCAATGCCGCCATCAATCCTCCGCTTCCATCCGGTTTTACAAAAAACACAACACCTTTACTCCCATCAGGATTGGTTATTACATCTCCTACCTGATAAGTTTGAGCAAAAGTTAAAGATTTGAATAATAATAATATGAATAATATTTTATATTTCATTATTTGTATTTACACGAAAACAGTATTGTGTCTTTAGAAATTAATCATAGCTCTTACATAAGCATTATTCGTTTTTATAATTTGAGCTATTTCACCGGTAGAAAGTAACATCCAGGCATTATCAGATGATGCCTCTGTACTTGACCAATAACTCGCATTTGCTACTGCATTACCACCAACAAGAGCTAATGAAGAATTAATGATATCTTTTAGTCCAAGCATTAACCGAAGCTGACCGATAGAGGGTAAATACCACTTTTGAGGAAAATTTACACTCGAAGCTGCCGGATATATGTAAGAAGAAAAAAGCATAGATCGTATTGTTTGGGTATTGGTATAACCATTTAAATCGGTGAGTGCTTGGTCGTTGGCGGTATAATTTGTTAAGCCGGGAATGTCCTGCCTCCAGCCAGCTTGAGATATTGCACTCCATGCGACAGCTGTCGTAGCAGCGTTTTTCAAAGCTACTGCCCAACCATGTTCTCCGGTATTATCTACATAGCTTACAATACCTGCTGCTGTTTTTCCGCTAGATTTGAGATCGGATGGTTTTACAATACTTTCATCTGTACAATAAATATCGCCTACAGCAATTTTAGGAGGAGTTACAATTACAGTACCTCCACCATTATCTACAACATACAAAGTAATTTGCTTTGGCGAGCATAAAATACTGTCGCTGGCTACAATTTTTACGGTAGGGGTTTCATAAGTATAAAGGCTTAGGATAACTGTACTGTCACAGCCCAACTTGGTTTGTTCGTTTTTTTCTAAAACCTGAAGTCCTACTGTATTTTGTATTCCAAGATTAAATCCATATTTATTATATGTTTGTCCGGTGCAAACACTATCGGTCAATTGTATATTGTATGTTGCCCTGGGCTTTACCGCTAATGACACAGTCGAAATTCCACAACCGCTCTGACCTTTCAAAACAACATTCCCAGGTGTGTTGTTGGTAAAATACACCGAGATTTGACTTGTATTTGCACCACTGACAATAACAGCGTTTGATGGAACCACCCAACTGAAAGAAATCATGTTGTTGGCTCCGCTAAAAGAATAGGAATAAACAGATGGTTCGTATGCACAAGGGCTTGTGTTTCCAGTAACAACAGGCATTTTCAACGCTTCGTTCACCGTTAAATTCAAACAGAGAATACTGTCGCAACCGGTAACTTTGGACTTATACCATAAAGTATCTCGATATACTCCAACAGCCGGATTTTGTATGTTAAATCCTTTATCGACATAACTTGCGCCTTCGCAAATAGAAACATCTATGGGATAGAATTTTCGTTTGACGGTAAGGGTTAAAGTAGCCGTGAGGTTGCTTGTGCAATTCCTGAGGTCGAGAAATGTATTGTAGTAACTAAAAGTGCCCGGTTCGTTTTGTACCGGTAGGTCAAAATATTGGTTCGGGTACGATGCTCCTTGACAAATTGTATCCTTAATATCCGTTTCTGAGGGCAACATGGCTGTTGCCGTAGCGGTCAATTTAAACTGGCAACCTGTGGCAGAGGTGATAAGACACCAAAGATTCATATTGCCGCCGGTAATATTTCGGGTAGTTGTCCGGGTTGTATTTCCATTGTCCCAGAGGTAAGAAACAAAATTATCCGGAGCTTGGACTGTGAAAGTTGTGCCGTCACATTGAGCCAAAGCTAATTTGTTGGGAATACACGAGGCGGTAAAATATGCGTATCCATAATGAGCGCCCAAAGTACAGTCGTAAGTGATAAATTGAACTTGCACTTCTTGCCCGATAAATGAGGTCATGTCTAACCCGACATTTGTCCAATTGCGCCAATGAACAGGCACTCCGGTTCTGGGGGTATATGTCTGAAATCCATCTATATTTGTTGCAGATGACACATCATACAAGGAACAGTCTTCAATCAAATTCCCGTTTTTATCGCTGATACGCATTATAAAACGAGGCTGTTGAACTTTGGTATGGCTTGGATCCTGAAATACTACGGCAAACTTTACCAATAAAACCGGATTGTTTGCATCTACAATAAAATGGTAAGTAAGAGCTTCGGCTTCAGCATTGACTTGCTGGTTACCTAATTTAACCACTCGGCTTTCGCCCGGAGGTAAAAAACTTAGTCCACCTCCGGTATTAGGGTCTGTGCCTTGTGTTGTAATAACCTGATGTCTGGTGCTGACAATTCCCGAACTAAGAAAAGGATTACTTGTTTTTCCGTAAAAAGCTTCGGTATAAGAGGCGGTGATATTAGTAAAGTCAGGGCAGGAAGGATATACTGAATATGCCTGAGCATTACTCAATGTAAAGAAAGAGAAAAATATGTATGATAAAAATATGTATATATGTTTCATTGTCAAAATTTCCTCATGATTGAAAATTTATGCAAAAGTATAAAAAAAAACAGAAACCTAAAGGAATATGCCGTTGGTTAACAGCATGGAAGCAATAATCCGAATAAATCAGGATTTAAAGTACTGATTTGTAGGTATCACATTGAATAGTTAAATAAATATAAATTATCTTTTTAGATTAAAATGTCCTGCGATTCGATTTCCATTTCTGTTTCTTAGGACAATAACATACCAATAGTCGGTAGAAACCACCGGTTTCCCACGATAGAACCCATCCCAGCCTGCAAAGTTATTATCCCAGCGGGCAAGCAATTTTCCGTAACGGTCGTAAATTTCGAGTGTGTAATCATAGCATTCGATATTCTTTACCAGCCATTTATCATGCATGCCGTCGCCATTGGGCGTAAAATATTCATCCGGTTCAATCGGGTCGCAATCTGTATATTTGATAACCGAAGTAATTGTACTGTCGCAGCCGGATGACGAAATATAAGTGTTCACAACAATGCCCGGCTGGCTGTAATTAAAACCGTCAATAATAATTGACTGCCCCTTTTTGATAAATACATCAGTTGTTGTCGTGTAAATTTTATTTACAGTTAAGTTTAAAATAACAGTGCTGTCGCATCCGAATTCAGTATATAGCTCTTGTTGATACTTCGTAGTGCCAATAATATTTTGAGGTGGCAAATTGAAGCCATCTTTATTATAAGATTGATTTTGACAGATAGCTTCATCAAAAACAGTTTGTTTGGAGACACAGTTAGGGTCTTTTTCATTTACATGCAGGTGCAAAGTAACAATGCTATCGCAGTTGTAAATGGTTTTCAGTGGTGTTGTTTTGGTATAATCGCCGGCAGTATGTTGAATGGGGAAATTAAAACCATTTTTATTATATCCATTATTCACATAAATCGTATCATACAATATTGTTTGTCTTACAGGATATACAGTCAAGTTTAGCGTAATAATGCTGTCGCATCCACCGGCAGCAGCAAGAGTATCTTTATAAATGCCGCTGACAGTAAGGTTTTTTCCTTTGAAGTAATAACTGCTACCTTCACACAATTGTTCGTTCAGTATGGTCGAAATTTGATGGGTAACTTTTAGATTTAATATTACAATACTGTCACACAAGGCTTTTGTCTTCAAATATTTTGTCTCTGTAACTAAAGAATTTTCCGGTTGAGGAGCAATATTGAAATTGTATTTCAGATAAGCTTTATCCGGGCAAACCTGATCGCTAATAATAATATTATAGGTTGGTTTTACAAATAAATTCAACACGATAATACTGTCACAACCCTTATGCGAAGTCAATCGCAGGGTTTGTGGATGCAAGCCCGCAACTGTTTGTACGGGCAGGTTGAATCCATGCTTGTTATAATTCTGGTTTTGACAGATCGTATCATTAATTGTCTGTGTGTAAGTTGGCAAAACAAAAAGATCGACTGTAATCAGGCTATCGCATCCATGCTTGGTGTTATAATGGAATATTTGTGTGTAGTTACCTGTTTGATAAGGAGTAATGTTAAATCCGTTTTGGATGTAAGTTTCACCCAGACAGATTGTGTCTTTTATGTTTTTTTGATAGGTTGGATTTACCGTTAAATTTAATGTAACTATAGCCGAACATCCCCCTTGAGTAACCGTTTGTGTATAAGTGCCGGTTGTCGTTTCCGAAAAACCATGTTTATTATAAACCTCGCCTTCACAAATTGTATCATTAATAATCTGTCCGGCAGCATTATTTGCAATAATTGTTTTAGAAATAGTTACAGAACAACCGGCCGATGTAGTTGCAGTAACAGTATATGTGGTTGTCGTGTCGGGGCTTACGCGAATAAAAGGTTCAATGCTGCCTGTATTCCAATTGTAAGTAAGCGTTGTGTCATAATCGATTTTTTGTGTGGTGAAATCCCGGATAGCCCGAACAGCATATTGGCTGGTTTTATAGTCTAAATAAGCAACTCCATTTGCCCCCATAAAAATACTCATATCCGACGAAAACTCACAACTTGTCCAATACGCATTATTCAGCATACTGCCGCCGTTAGTCACCAAAACAGGCGAAACAACTCCAGCCATACCATATAAAACATTCATTTGAGACACGCTTGGCAAATACCAACTATTTTTAAAATCGACAAAGCTGGCTGCATATCCGGTTCCGCTTCCCTGATGGTCTAATATTTTTTTTGTATTGGAATATCCCTCATAATCAAAAAACGAATGATACGAATTAATATCTTGCAAATTGGGTACATTGTCATTCAAAGTTCCCCATGTACAACCATTTGTAGCGTCGTTCAAAGCCACCATGCCTCCGCCGCTTCCATCCGGATTTACATAAAATACCACCCCTTTGCTTCCGTCCGGATTGGTTATCACATCACCAACCCGATAACTTTGAGCGAAGGTTACCGTTGCCAAAAATAATATGAACAGCAGTTTGTATCTCATGATTAAAAACTCTTCACAGCTCGTGTAGTAATGGTTGTCAATGTTTTATATTCGTTTACTACAGCACCGTTAGCCCCCAATATCCAACAAAATGCGGATGAATATTCGGTGCTCGACCAGTATTTTTGGGTATCCGAAACAATAAATTTATCGCCACCAACTAATTTTAATGACGCATCGATATCTTCTAATATTCCGAACAACACGCGCAACTGACCAATAGCCGGCAAGTACCATCCTTGGCTTATATCCATGCTCCAGGCTGCTGTTGTATTAGGCAGTGCAGTTCGCATTTTTTGTGTATTACCATATCCATCAATATCTGTAAGGGCTATCATAGAACCGGCTGCTATATTATTTAAGCCCGGCACATCGGTATATGTGTTGGACCAAGTAGGGTTTCCCGGTTCATTTTTTAATGATAAAGCCCAACCATGGTTTCCTGTATTATCTACATAGAAAATAATACCATCGGCTGTTTTTCCACTGCCAACAAAATTTTCCGGTTTTTCAGTTGTGCCGTCAGTACAAAGTATATCGCCAATAGCAATAGCCGGTTTAGGTGCGAAACTTATCGGATTGTCATCGGCAATAACATGCAGTGTAATATTTTGCTTGTTGCACAAAATGCTATCTCCTTGCAATTCAATGTTTAATTTAGGGGTTGGAAACACATACAAGGCTAACGCAGTAGTACTGTCGCAACCTAAAGCCGTATGGAACTTATGTTCAAAACTATAATATCCGACTGTATTTTGCACACCGAGATTAAATCCATATTTATTGTAAACATCGCCGGTACAAACCGTGTCAGTATAAAAATTATTATAACTTCGTTTCGGGCGAATATGTAGTGGAACCGCTCCTGTACCACATCCATTCTCGCCTTTTAAAATAATATCCCCCGCAGTATCATCTGTAAAATATACCGAGATTATATTCGAATTTCCACCAATAATAACTGCATTATCAGGAACTTGCCAATTGTATTTAGCCAATGCACTGTTGCCGTTAAAAGAATAATCGACCAGTTCATTGGTGCACGGAGTTGTATTGCCAATAATACTGTTGGGCATATCGAACGAAGCATTGACAGTCAAGTCCAAGCAAATAATACTATCACAACCCGTTGTTTTCGATTTGAAAAACAAAGTGTCCTTTCGCATGCCAACAGCCGGATTTTGTATGTTAAATCCATTTAACACATAGTTTTCGCCTTGACAAATAGAAACATTTATCGGGAAATATTGCTGATGAACAGTTAGCCGGAGCGTTGTGGTAATATCTCCTACACAAGTGTTTGGATTCAAAAAAGTATTGTAATAGGTAAAAGTTCCCGGTTTGTTTTGAGCAGGCAGATTGAAATAATTTTTTGTGTAAGGTTGTCCTTCACAAATTTCATCCTCAATTTCGATATCCTGATTTTGACTTATGGTAGATGAAACAAATGCACTTAACCTGAACTGGCAACTGGTAGCCGAAGTTACCAAGCAGGATAAGCTCATATCACCGCTTGTTTTGGTGCGGGTTGTCAGGCGGGTTTTGTCGCCATTGTCCCATTCGTACGAGGCAAAATCGGCGGGAGCTTCCACTGAAAAAGAATTTCCGGCGCAAGCTGTCAACTTTAACTTGTTGGGGATACAGGAGGCAGTAAAATAAGCATATCCGAAATGTCCTAACAAGCGGCAATCGTAAGTAATAAATTGCACTTGCACTTCCTTTCCGGCAAAGGAAGACATATCCAATCCTACATTTGTCCAATCACGCCACCGGATAGGAACCGTTTTCCCATTATATGACTGGAACCCATCAATACCCTCGCGGGCAGACACATCATATTCGGCGCAATCTTCTATCAAATTGCCGTTTTTGTCCATAATGCGCATCACAAAACGAGGTTGTTCGATAAAGCCATGTCCCGGGTCTTCAAATACCACAGCAAATTTCACCAACAAAACAGGATTATATTTATCAACCACAAAATGGTAAGTCAACGCTTCGGCTTCGCCACCAATCTGCTCGTTTCCCAAACGAATTACTTTGCTTTCGCCCGCAGGCAGTAAATTCAATAGATTTCCGGTATTGGGATCGGTGCCTTGAGTAGTAATTTCGGTATGACGCCCGTCTACTATCCCTGCTTTTTCAAATGGGTCAAAAGTAGTGCCGTAGGCAGCTTCGGTATATGGAGCGGTAATATTGGTAAAATCGGGGCAGGTAGGCGAAACGGTAAAAGCATGCAAAGCCGTTTGCAAAAACAACCACACAAGTATAAGCAGAATATGAGGATACCGTTTCATTTCAATGTATAAAAACCCCAATTTTTACAAAAATAACCATAAATCACGATTATAAGTTCATTTTTAAAGAAATTTCCATGTTTTCCTATGGGTTAAAACAAAAAAACAAGCCGATGATTGCCTAAATCATCGGCTTGTTTTATCAAGAATAGAAAAATATATTTCAGTTTCTCCGGTTATTTTTTATTTGCAAAGCACTTTTACGCTTTGGTTATTTACACGCACAATATATAATCCGCTGTTTGTAACCGGAATAATTACCTCTGAATTTTTAGCTATAATATTTGTTACGATTTTGCCCGAAACATCAGCTACCAATATGCGGGCACCTACCTCGACACTACTTATAATAATATTACCATTTGCAGCATGTACTTTTACTGGATTTTCATTGGCATCATTAATGCCGGATGTGCCATATTTAATGGTTACAGATACTGGTTGTATGCTTGAATTAAGCGTATATCCATCAGGAGCTGTGGTAGGCATGTAAGTAGCTGTTTTTTTATCGGCAGAAATTACCCATGTATAAGGGTTGTTTAGAATGGATGTCGACGAGCCTGTGCAATTGCCGGTGATAACTAGTTTTATTAATTCGGCACGAATTGCTTCATCAGTAGCATTTGTAGCTACTGTTATATTATTGCTGCTCGAAGTAATAGAACTTATAATTGTACTTTGAGTTGGATATGCATTTCCTGTAGGTTCTGTAGTAGTATTCCAAACATTGATATAATATCTCCCAGATGTATTTGGAAAATAATCGGTAACTACAAGGTAGTAATCACCACTAGTCGTTGGGGTAAAACTAAATCTAGAGTCATCACCGCTACCATTTCCTTGGTCCATGTCATTTACATAATCATAACCGCCAGTTCCATTTGCTTTATATATAAAAAGATGTGAATCGCTTTCTTTTGATGAATGTATTTGTATGGTATTATTAGCAGAGAGTGTTATTTTATATGATACAGCATAATAATTTTTCCCTACAGTTTTAAAATATATAGCAGAATTGCCTGCCACTAAAGAAGTAGTCGTTCCATTGTCTTTGTATGACAGATTGCTTGAGTAAGTGATAGTCTTTGTAGTGGCGTTAAGTAGCTGTGTTATGGTCATGGCTGTAGTTTGTACAACTTCTTCTACTTTAACCGAATATTGTAAGTCAGATGAAATACAATTTTCTAACAATATGCGTACACTTCCGTTTGCAGTGGCTGTATATTCCAAACTTGTTGTCATTTGATTAGAATAGGATTGGTAACTACCGTTATAATTTATAATATCATCATAACTGCCTTGAAGGGTTCCTCCGTTTAATAAATAAAATCCGGTATTAAAAGAAACTGCTTGTGGTGCAAAATAACTACAAGTAACTTTATATGTTTTCCCAATTTGAGTTTGGAAACTATATCCATATCCTTTTATGGTTTCAGTCCAAGTGTTAACTTGATTTTTTGCTTCGGTTAATGTTCCTGAAACAAGGGTTCCATTAGTCGCAATTGAATTATAGTTAATAGTAGTATAAGAGACTGCTGGCATTATTTCTTCCACTTTGATGGAGTAACTCGAGTTAACAGCACTATTATCATACAATAGAATTCGTACAAGTCCCGAGATGTCAGAAGTATAATTGCCAGTGACTGTTGTTTGAGTTGCAGCACTTAGCTCATCGTAAATATCTTTTTTAATATCAGAACTACCTCCTAATGGGTCACTTGTTAATACACAAACTCCTATATAATCATTAAAGAATTGAGTAGTAGTATAAGTACAAGTAATTTTATAGGCTTTCCCTGCTTGTGCTTGGAAACTGTAGCCTTTCCCTGTAGCAGCACTGCCATAAGGGTCTGTAATAGTGTTATTAGCAGTAGTTAACGAGCCTGTGGTAGGTGTGCCATTGGTTGCCACGGTTGTCGAATAATCAAGCGTAGTGTACGAAACTCCGGCTCCAAGTAAATCTTGGCTTCGCAACTTTGCAGTTTGTTGTTTGGCAGATGATGCTTTGTTTTGTCCTGCCCATTTGTTTTGTGCAGTGGTACCCATAGTAGCCAGTAAGAAAATAGCTACAAAAAGAGATAAAGATTTTCTCATATTGAAATAATTTTAATTGAATAGAACTCGCATGATGAGTTCTTAGTTATAGTTTATTATTAACGAATCATGCTCGCTTTTGAACAGTAATAATTTAAAAGTAAATTTCCATATTTTGTAAAACAACAATAATATAACCTAATTTCGAATATAGTTATGTGTAAAATTAAATTGAAATATATTTTTTCAAATATCTATTGTTAATATGTTTGTGTGAATTTAGATGCTTGTATCAATACAAATTTTAAAAAAGCAAAATTAGCAAAAAATAACATATTCTACAATAAAAAAACAACATTGTATTCAGATAAATTTTTATGGTTTTCCACAGGTTGTTCTATTCTAATTTATTGAGCGTACATTACGCTATCGTTTTCCCAGAAAAGTTGTTATAAAACATATTTTATATTTCTAAAAAATGAATTATCTTCGCGAATTGATTTTTAACGAGTAAAAACTACAGCTATGTCAGAAAAAACAAGATACTCAGATGCCGAGTTAGAAGAATTTAAAGCCATTATTCTCGAAAAATTAGAAAAGGCGCAAGCCGATTACGAATTGCTCAAAGCCAGCTTGACAAATATGGATGGTAACGATACTTCTGATACTTCGCCTACTTTCAAAGTGCTTGAAGAAGGCGCGGCTACGCTCAATAAAGAGGAAGCCGGGCGCTTGGCTCAACGCCAAATGAAATTTATTCAACACTTGCAAGCCGCTTTGGTGCGCATCGAAAACAAGACTTACGGCATTTGTCGCGAAACAGGCAAATTAATACCTGCCGAACGCCTTCGTGCCGTTCCGCACGCTACTTTGAGTATCGAGGCAAAAGATGCGGGAGTGAAATAAAAGTACACTGTGTCAGGCAATTCGTCAAAAGAGAACATTGCTTGAAAATCCAATAGATTTGACAATTGGAAAAACTGATTGTCGAATTTTTTTATAAAAACATGTTTTATGACAAAAAAGAATAAAGCTATTTTGTTGATAGCTATTATTTTGTTGGTACTCATCATCGACCAGACATTGAAAATATGGATAAAAACCCATCTCATGCTTGGCGAAAGTATTCATATTACCGATTGGTTTCAATTGTTGTTTGTCGAAAATAAAGGAATGGCATTTGGTATAGAGCTGATAGACAAAATGTTTCTGTCCATTTTTCGCATAATAGCTTCGGGATTGCTTATTTATTATTTAGTAAAATTAATCCGCGAAAACTATAGTTTCGGCTTTATTGCCTGCATCGGTTTGATATTTGCCGGCGCCTTTGGTAACCTTATCGACAGCCTTTTTTACGGTCAGTGGTTTACGCATAGTTATGGTCAGGTAGCAGCCATGTTTCCGGCGCAAGGCTACGAATCGATTTTTCACGGTCGGGTAGTAGATATGTTTTATTTTCCGCTGATAAAAAATGCAGCCGGCGAAACCCTGTTTTTCAGGCCTGTCTTCAACTTTGCCGACGCGGCAGTTACGGTCAGTGTTGCATTAGTGCTTATTTTTTATCGTAAAGATTTGAATAACAGCCTTGAAAGTAAAAAGAAAAAAGAACCTCAAGAATATTTGGAAAAATGAGAAAACAAATCACATACCTCTTATTAGGGCTTTTTATGCTATTGCTTACGGCTTGCGAATCGCGTCCCAAAGAAATTCTGGACAATAAAACAATGGAATCGGTGATGTACGATTTATACACATTCGAAGGTGAAGCGGCTGTCAGTGGAATGGCTGTCGGGACATCGGAAAAAAGTCCGTATTATAACGCGATTTTAGAGAAACATAACATTACCAATGCCCAGTTTGACAGTTCGTTGGTGTGGTATGCAGCACATCCGTCAAAGTTTGAAGTACTGCACAAAACGGTAGTCGAAAAGCTGCAAAAGCAAATTCCCCAACAACCGGCTGAAAAATGAAACGCTTTGCGGCACATTACCTTTATTGTTCTCCGCAGAAAATCATTACAAACGGTGCTGTAGAAGTGGACAACGAAGGACGGATAACCCGTTTTTTTTCGTTGAGCGACTATCCGGAGGAAACGCACTCTACCATATTTTTTAATGGGGTATTAATACCCGGCCTGTTTGTCGGCGACGAACTGAAAAACTACAGCGGAAAACCTGTTTTTGAAACTTTGGATTATTTATTTTCTATCTCAAAAAACAAATTGGAAGAAGGAGAAATCTTGCCAATCTTTTTGTTGGAAAATCTCAATTTATCTGAAAAAACAATTTTGCCCGAAAGTTTTTTGCGGAAGCTGTTATAGAAATCGACAAAAAGATTTTATCTTTGGCATTGTCTTTGTTATTTAAAAACAACAACTTAAATTCAAAACTTAATATTTTACAACTATGAAAAAAATTGCTATTCTGTTAATGTTTGCCATGGTTTTGCCGCTTGGCATTTCGGCAGCTAAAAAAGAAAAAGTAAAATATAGCACATATAAGAATTGCTATATCTACGGACAGTCAAACCGTAACTCGAACAAAAAAGGTAGTGCTGTGTCGCTTACTTCGGGCATGACTTATTCGCTTGCCGATGCTCTCGACCGTGCCGGTGCGCGCGATATTGATATGATGCTTTATTTTGGTAAAGCCAACAAAGGAAAAGAAAAAGTATTTCATTTGTTTGCACCAAACGATCCAACCATTGTAATCGATTGGGAAAAAGACGGAGGTACAGCCCCTTACTGCAAGTTTGAAGGAAAGAGCGATGATCCGGATGCATATTTTGCGTTGAAAAACTGGAAACTTCGCAATGCTACTAAATTGGAAAAAGTAACCGGAGTAGATTTTGACAACGCTACCGACGAAACACTCGAAAATCTTGAACTTGCTGATTCATACATAGCTTCGAATGTAAAAGTAGGCGATGTGATTGCATTCCAATTAGCCGAAAGCAATGCCAAAGCCGGTAAAAAAGGGTTGATTAAAATTACAGCTATCGAAAACGATGAAGAAAAACCGGATAAAGCCGGCGAAGGTCAATATCAACGAATGATCTTCACCATTAAAATTCAAAAGTAAAATTTTACCTTTGTAAAAAATCATAAAAAGGAACTCCTGAATATCAATTGATTTTCGGGAGTTTTTTGCTTGTAAAATAATATTACTATCATGTCAAAAAAAATAAACTGCTTCCTGCCTTATGCCGATGAGGCTTCGGTGCTGCAAACCATCGCTTCGTTGCGAGAAAGCTCGCTTGTCTCAACTATTTATTTGCTTTATACCCAAGAGAATAAACCTTCAATTGCAGATTGCGAATATATCGAAATAGATAATTTGCAAAGTTCGGCGACCATTCAAGCGATTGCAAAATATTCTTCGACCGATTATACGCTGGTTTATACCAAATATACGCCGCTTCAGGTGGGGCAATTTGCCCTCGAACGCTTTGTGCGTGTAGCCGAAGATACGGCTGCGACAATGGTTTATTCGGATTATTTCCAACTGATAAATGGAGAGCAAAAACCATTGCCAACGATTGATTACCAGTTGGGAAGCGTGCGCGACGATTTTAATTTCGGTTCGGTATTATTTTTTTATAGTAAAAAACTGAAAGAGGCTGCGGCAAAATCGTCGGACGATTACCGCTTTGCAGGATTGTATGATTTGCGTTTGAATGCCGCCGCCTATGGTGAACTTTTCCACTTGAATGAATTTTTATACACCGAGATAGAAGAAGATACCCGCAAAAGCGGCGAAAAGCAATTTGACTATGTAAATCCGCGCAACCGCGAAGTGCAGGTGGAAATGGAAGTGGCTTTTACAGCTTATCTGAAACGAATTGGAGCTTTCTTGCAACCCAGCTTTAAAGCGGTTGATTTCAGCGAAAAGTTCGACAAGGAAGCATCGGTTATTATTCCCGTCTTCAACCGTGTGAAGACGATTGAAGATGCGATCAAGTCGGTATTGATGCAGCAAACTTCGTTTCCGTTTAATTTGATTATTATTGATAATCATTCGACCGACGGAACGAATGAATTAATTGTAAAATATGCCCAACAAGATAACCGGGTTATTCATCTTATCCCTTCACGAAATGATTTGGGAATTGGTGGTTGTTGGAACGAAGGGGTACACAGTGCGGCTTGCGGAAAGTTTGCCATACAGCTCGACAGCGACGATGTGTATGCTTCGCCCGCTACGCTGCAAACGATTGTCGATGCGTTTTACGCGCAACAGTGCGCTATGGTAATCGGTTCGTATACAATGACTAACTTTGCGATGGAAACCATCCCGCCCGGACTGATTGACCACCGCGAATGGACACCCGAAAACGGACGGAATAATGCCTTGCGTATTAATGGCTTAGGTGCTCCTCGTGCGTTTTATACGCCTGTTTTGCGCGATATTAAACTGCCGAATACAAGTTATGGCGAAGATTATGCACTTGGTTTGCGCATTAGCCGCGAGTACCAGATTGGGCGTGTGTATGAGTCTGTGTACTTGTGTCGTCGTTGGGAAGATAACTCGGATGCTTCGTTGGATATTGCCAAGCAAAATAATTATAATTTATACAAGGATAAATTGCGTACAATGGAAATTTTAGCGCGGAAAAATAAATGATAAACTACCTATAAATAAAAGGATTTTGTCATGTCGAGCTTGTCGAGACATCGCATTAGCCCAATGGTATTGTTTTTTGCGATGTCTCCACGCGTTCGCTTCGTGCCACTTCGGCTACGCTCAGTGACCACTTGCTCACTTGGTCGACAGTTCGACTAAGCTCACTGCAACGCATGACGATGCCTTTTCATTTGATAATTTAAAGAGATTATGGAAAAGAAATTAAAACGCTCATTGAGCAACAAAATGCTTGGCGGTGTATGCGCCGGGTTTGCCGAATATTTTGACACAGATGTTACGCTTGTTCGGATATTGTGGATATTGTTCACGCTTTTTGGCGGGGCGGGTATTATTATTTATATTGCCTGCCTGATTATTATGCCAACAGAAAATAAACAGTTGGACTAATAAACCATGTCATTTCAATTAACCTCCGAATATAGCCCTACCGGCGACCAGCCCGAAGCAATCAAGCAGCTGGTCGGAGGTGTCAATATGGGATTGGATGCTCAGGTGCTGCTGGGTGTTACAGGGTCGGGTAAGACTTTTACCATTGCCAATGTAATACAGCAGGTGGAGCGTCCCACGCTTGTATTGAGCCACAACAAGACTTTGGCGGCGCAGTTGTATGGCGAGTTCAAAAGTTTTTTCCCAAATAATGCGGTCGAATATTTTGTATCGTATTATGATTATTACCAACCCGAAGCATACCTGCCTGTTACCGACCTTTATATCGAAAAGGACTTGGCGATTAACGACGAAATTGAGAAGCTGCGTTTGTCCACTACATCTACTTTATTATCGGGCAGGCGCGATGTGATCGTGGTTTCGTCTGTTTCGTGCTTGTATGGGATTGGTAATCCGGAAGATTTTCAGGAGAATATAATAGCTATCCGGCGCGGGCAGAAGTTGGTTCGCAATGCGTTTATGCGTTCGCTGGTCGATTGCCGGTACTTGCGCAACGAGTTGGAGCTGACGCGCGGAAATTTCCGTGTGAAAGGCGATACGGTAGATGTTTATTTAGCAAATAATGATTTTATTGTCCGGGTAATATTTTGGGGCGACGAGGTGGAGGAAATTCTCACGGTTGACCCTGTTGATGGGCGCACGATGCAATCGCACGACAGTTACACTATTTTCCCTGCAACGGCTTTTGTTACTTCGCAAGAAAGCGTTCACCGGGCAATCGCCCAGATTAAGATTGACTTGCAGAAACAAGTAGAGTTTTTCGAGTCGCAAGGGCGACCATACGAGGCAAAACGAATCAACGAACGGGTGAATTACGATATTGAGATGATGCTCGAAGTGGGTTACTGCTCGGGTATCGAAAATTATTCGCGCTATTTCGACGGTCGGTCGGAGGGCTCTCGTCCATTCTGTTTGCTGGATTATTTTCCGAAGGATTTTTTATTGGTGATTGATGAGAGCCATGTTACGCTACCGCAAATTCACGGCATGTATGGCGGCGACAAGGCTCGGAAAGAAAATCTGGTGGAATATGGCTTCCGCTTGCCTGCGGCGCGAGACAATCGTCCGTTGAAGTTTGAGGAATTTGAACAACTTGTCAAACAAACCATCTATGTAAGTGCCACGCCAGCCGATTATGAGCTTAAAAAGACGGGTGGGAGTGTGGTTGAGCAACTTATCCGCCCTACCGGACTGCTTGACCCTATGATTGATGTGCGCCCCAGCCTCAACCAGATTGACAACCTGATGGAAGAAATTGCGCAGCGGGTGGAGAAAAACGAACGGGTGCTGGTTACGACGCTTACCAAGCGCATGGCGGAGGAGTTGGACAGTTATCTGCGCCAGAACAAAATAGCTTGCAGTTATATCCACTCAGACATTGATACCTTGGAACGGGTAAGGATTTTGGATAGCTTGCGGCAGGGGACGATCAATGTTTTGGTGGGTGTCAACCTCTTGCGCGAGGGTTTGGATTTGCCCGAAGTGTCGTTGGTGGCTATCATAGATGCGGATAAGGAAGGTTTCCTGCGCTCGCACCGCTCACTTACGCAGACAGCGGGCAGGGCTGCTCGCAACCTCAATGGGCTGGTAATCATGTATGCCGATAAAATAACCGAAAGCATGCGCCTTACCATTGAAGAGACAAACCGCCGGCGCGAGAAACAACTGGCTTATAACATTGCCAATAATATTACGCCAACACAGGTGAACAAAGCGCAATCTGCTCCGATATTCCGCAAAGAAGGGCATGAGTATAAAGCGTATGTAGAGCCTGAAACGATGGATGTGGCTGCCGATCCGGTAGTGAAATATATGAGCAAAGCACAGTTGGAAAAGGCGATTGTACAAACCCGCAAGCAAATGACCGAAGCCGCCAAGAAACTTGAGTTTATTGATGCCGCCCAATACCGCGACGAGTTGATCCGTCTGGAGGAACTGCTTAAGGAACGGACGATGCAGGCGAAATAACCTTTAAATATATTTTCTTTTGGATTTGTGTGATATTGTTTAGTACATGATAAAAAATATTTCAAACAGATGAAAAAATTGTTAGACCTCCTTTTCGACGGCTATGTCAAGCTGTTGTTCCCGTTTGTAGTATGTATCCTTCTTATAGGGAAAATTTTGCAGATACTTAATCCGGTTATTCACTTTACAAAAGAAAAATTGCATGTTTCCGCGTGGCTCGGTTTTTTGGATGTGTTTGTAGTGTCGGCAGTACTGCTTTTGGTGCTGGGATTATTAGCCGGATTGCTCGTAAAATCAAAATTCGTACAACATAAAACAAAATGGATTGAAGACACGCTGCTACGCAAACTACCATTCTACAACGAGCTAAAGTCGATGCTACACCGCGACACAAACGACACCGACGAAAACAATTACCATCCCGCCTTGGTGCGCGATGGCGATTTCTATTCGCTCGGGTATGTTACCGGAAAAAGTGAAAAGTTCTACACAGTCATCATTTGCGACACAAACCTGCAAGGCGGCGAATTGCGCATTGTTCCCAAAGATTTGGTAAGACTATTGAATATCAGCTTTTTTGAATTCTCCCGCCGTATCAGGCAATATGGAGCTAATGTGGCAGATTTTGCGGAGGAGGAATAAAAATTAAGCCAATGCCAGAGTAACAATGCTTACTTTGGCATTTTTTGTATGCAAAATAGCTTGTGCGCAAGCTTCGAGCGTAGAGCCGGTAGTGAGTACATCGTCTACCAAAAGGATATGTTTGTTTTCAAAAGCAGTATTATCTGTCAATGAAAAAATATTAGCCGTATTTTCAAATCGTTCGTAAACCGATTTTTGGGTTTGCGTTTCATTTTCAGTATTTCGCACAACCGTTTGCGTATCAACCGGTTTGTTGAGAGTTTCAGATAACCCTTTGGCAATTTGTGCGCTTTGGTTATAGCCTCGTTTGTTGTATCGCTTTTTGTGTAAAGGGACAGGTACAATCAGGTCAATCTCGGCAAAAGTCGAATCCTTTAAATCATGAGCAAACTGTTTTCCGAGAAGTTCGCCAATTTCTTTTTCTCCTTTATATTTGAGTCGATGTAATAATTTCTGCACCGACTCACCCTTCTGAAAATACAGGAAAGAAGTAGCCCGTTCCACATGTACCTTGCCCCAAAATCGCTTCTCAACCGGATTTTCTGTCTGCAAATGATAATTGGTCTTAGGCAATTTATGCAAACACATCAAACATAAATGCGATTCCTGCTGGGTAAGCGTTTCGTTACAAAGCAAACAAGTATTTGGATAAATAAGTTGAATAAAATCGGTAAACAATGATTTGATTTTCATCTTAAAAAATATTATACTAATTTCCCTTGCCAAGTATTTCGTTCTTTCAAGCGCTTTCTCAGTTTGTCGGTAAATTCAAAATTCTTCAATCCCCAATCGGGCAAAATCAGCAACTCTTTGGGCGATTGCGACACAAAGCGTTCGATAGCTATCGCAGGCTTCAGTCGTTCCAGAAAATCAATTACCAGATCAATATATTCGTCGGCAGTGGGGAAGTGAAACCATTCCGGATTTTCGGCATATTGCTGTTCCATCACCGTGCCGCGAATCAATTGCAGTTGGTGCAACTTAAGGGCAGTGATAGGCAGTTCGTTTAAAGCCAGAGCCGAAGCCATCATCATTTCGTGCGTTTCGTCAGGCAACCCGAGAATGATGTGCGCACCCACCGGAATATTCCGTTCGGCAGTTCGCCGGATAGCCTCTTGAGAGTCGGCAAACGAATGCCCCCGGTTAATTAATCGCAAAGTATCATCGTATGTAGATTCCACACCATACTCGACCATTACAAATTTTTCTTTCGATATTTTTTCGAAATAATCCAGCAACTCATCATTCACACAATCGGGGCGCGTACCCACTACTATCCCAATTACAAGAGGATTTGACAAAGCTTCTTCGTAAATGGCTTTAAGTTTTTCAATATCTCCATAAGTATTGGTATACGATTGAAAATAAACCAAAAACTGCTGTCCGGTATATTTATGCTTAAAAAAATGAATACCTTCCTCAATCTGTTGGCTAACGGTTTTTTGAGGCGTGCAATATTCGGGACTAAAGGTTTGATTATTACAAAAAGTACAGCCGCCTGTACCCTTGCTTCCATCCCGGTTAGGACAAGTAAATCCGGCATTGACGGATATTTTTTGTACCCGTTCGCCGAAAGTGTTTTTTAGAATGGAGGCGTAGTCGGTGTAAAGCATATTCTGCAAAATTATTCATGCAAAGATAAAAGAAAAAGCCACACAGAAAATTCTGCATGGCTCTTTCGGGATTTATAATAAAGGTAATAAAGGTCGGTTTATTTACGATTTATGCATTTACAATTTATTATTTGCGTTTTAATTTAAATAGTAAATTGTAAATCGTCCAATAGTAAATCAGTTTATCCGCAGCGCGAATATCCGCAATTCGTACAACTCAGGCAACCTTCCTGATACACCAGCGTATGGTTGCCGCAACCCGGACAGGCTTGTCCTTCGAGAGCCGTCCCATCCGCAATGTATTTCTTCAAAGCGCGTTCCACACCCACCTTCCAAGTGTTGATCGACTCGTTGTTCAGTTGTAAGCCGCCCACCAGTTTAAGCACTTGCTCCAACGGCATACCATAGCGAAGTACGCCCGAAATCAGTTTGGCATAGTTCCAATACTCGGGGTCGAACTTGTGCGAAAGCCCTTCGACAGTGGTTTTAAACCCGCGTTTATTCATAAATTGGAAATCGTAGCGGGTACGCCCATCGTCATCTTTTGTTTTGATGATTTTTCCTTCGGTAACCGTTTTGGGGAGCATAATCCCCTCGTCTTCGTCCGAAAGTCCGGTGAAAATCTCGTATGGATACCCGTCGAGCAAGCCGACAAACGCAATCCATTTTTCTTTATTGTTCTGGAAACGGACAATATCGCAGTTCAATTCTTTAGGTCGTTCCGTTGTGCGCGATGGGTAGCAGTTGCAGTCGCGGTCGGGTTTGGTAGTATCTTCGTCGTCCTTTTTATCATTTTCGGAGATAAGCACGCCTGCGCGCGAACCGTCGCGGTAAACCGTTGCCCCTTTGCAACCCGATTTCCATGCTTCCACATACAATTGCCCTACGAGTTCTTCGCTCACATCATTCGGAAGATTAATCGTTACACTGATTGAATGGTCAACCCATTTCTGGATACGCCCCTGCATACGCACTTTGTGCAACCAGTCCACATCGTTGGCCGTCGCCTTGTAGTAAGGCGAAGCAGCAATCATCTCGTTGCGTTCTTCGGGCGTATAGCGTTTTGTTACATCATAGCCGTTGGCGAGCATCCAGGTAACAAACTTATGGTGGAAAACCGAAAACTCTTCCCACGAATCGCCCATCTCGTCAGTAAAATCAATACGCACATTGGCATCGTTCGGGTTTACCTTCCGGCGTCGTGTGTAAAACACCTGGAAAGCCGGCTCGATACCCGAAGTCGTTTGGGTCATCAGGCTCGTCGTACCCGTTGGGGCAATGGTCAAGCAAGCGATATTTCGACGACCATATTTCGACATTTCTTTATAGAGTTCGGGGTCGGCTTCTTTAATCCGGTTTACAAACGGATTGTTTGCCTCGCGCTTCGTATCGTAAATAGGGAATGCGCCGCGCTCCTTTGCCATTTGTACCGACGAACGGTAGGCTTCGATAGCAATCGTTTTGTGTATTTCTTCCGAAAAATCGGTTGCTTCGTCCGTGCCATAACGCAAGCCCATAGCTGCCAGCATATCGCCTTCGGCAGTCGTCCCCACACCTGTACGACGCCCTTGTGCACTTTTGGATTTAATTTTCTCCCAAAGCAATTTTTCGGTGCGTTTGGTTTCTTCTGTTTCGGGGTCGGAGTCTATTTTTTCAAGGATTTTATCAATCTTCTCCAATTCGAGGTCGATAATATCGTCCATAATACGCTGTGCCAGTTGCACATGCTTTTTGAATAAATCAAAATCGAACGAAGCTTTTTTAGTAAAAGGATTTTTTACATACGAATATAAATTGATAGCCAGCAAACGGCAGCTATCGTACGGGCAAAGCGGAATTTCGCCGCAAGGGTTGGTCGAAACCGTGCGGAAACCAAGGTCGGCATAGCAATCGGGCACCGATTCTCTTATAATCGTGTCCCAAAACAATACGCCCGGCTCTGCCGATTTCCATGCGTTGTGCACAATTTTTTTCCAAATGGCATTTGCATCCACATGCTTCGAAAATGTCGGATTTTTGGCTCCAATAGGGTATTGTTGGATATAATCTTCGTGGTTCAATGCGGCTTGCATAAAGTCGTCATGGATCTTTACCGACACATTGGCTCCGGTAACTTTGCCTTGCTCCAATTTAGCATCAATAAAAGATTCGGAGTCGGGATGTTTGATCGAAACGCTCAACATAAGCGCGCCGCGCCGACCGTCCTGTGCCACCTCGCGTGTAGAGTTTGAATAACGCTCCATAAAAGGAACGATACCGGTAGAAGTGAGCGCCGAGTTTTTTACCGGCGAACCTTTGGGGCGGATGTGCGAAAGGTCGTGTCCCACGCCGCCGCGCCGTTTCATCAACTGCACTTGCTCCTCGTCAATCTTGATGATAGCGCCGTACGAATCGGACTCGCCATCGCAGCCAATCACAAAACAATTTGACAACGAAGCAATCTGGAAATCATTTCCAATGCCGGTCATCGGGCTGCCTTGAGGAACAATGTAAGTGAAATTGCGGAACAGGTCGAACAGTTCTTTTTCCGAAAGCGGATTTTTGTATTTTGCCTCAACGCGAGCCACTTCGCTTGCTAAGCGGTGGTGCATGTCGTCGGGCGTTTTTTCATACAAATTACCGAACGAGTCTTTGAGTGCATACTTGGTTACCCAAACGCGAGCCGCCAGTTCGTCGCCCTGAAAAAAAACTAATGAAGCCTGAAAAGCTTCTTCGTGAGTGTAAGTTTTTGGTTTCACAATTTCTCCTGTTTTTATATTGTTTTGATTTTCAATAGCGAAAATCATTTTGCCTGTCTCGTATTTCCGATTACAATATTAAAACAGATATTTGAATTATGAAACAAAAAGGATATTATTTTTTCAACAATAAATGCAAAGTTTTCTAAAATAAAAATTAAACAATTAAAAATTAATGGTTTATGAAAATTTGAATATCAAAAAGTTTTCCGTTTTTGATATTTTACAGGTTGAGGCGAATAATAAGCAGGTTAAAATCATATTCGAAGTTAGGAGTAAAGAAATCTTTTCCCAAGTGTGCCTTTATTTCACCGGTTGTCCAAAACCGACCGCCAATTAACTCATCCGGATTGGGGGAAATCTCTCCATCGTACAACAACAAATATACATATACCAATTCGTTTTCAATGGTTGATTGCCAATTGTATTTGTAGAGAAATCCGGGTGAAATGTTTTCCAACCCTAATTCTTCTTTGCATTCGCGCATGGCGGCTTGCTCGATGGTTTCGCCGTAATCGACATGACCTCCTACGGCAGTGTCCCACTTGCCAGGCTGGATATCTTTGGTAAACGATCGTTGCTGCAAATACAATTCTCCTTTTGAATTAAATACATGTACATGTATAACCGGATGTAACAGCATAGAACCACTGTGGCATTCTTTACGGGTGGCTTTGCCAATCTCCTCGCCGTCTTCGTTTACTATGGGGAATATTTCTTCATTCATTTGTTATATAGAATTTTTAGTCGTTCTTGGTGTGGATCTGAGACCTTGTTTTTCTGTATGTTTAGGGATGGCATGGTCTGTAAAATTGCATGAGCTATGCAGTTACATTAACACAAGAGCTTGTTGCATGAAGACAATAGCTTGTGATATATGGTCAATAAGTTGTTACATAAAAACAATAGGTTGTTACACTAAGTCAGGAGGTTGTTACATGAGGACAATAGCTTGTTACATGAGGACAATCGGTTGTTGCATTGGGTCAGGAGGTTGTTACATGGGGACAATAGGTTGTTGCATTGAGTCAATCGGTTGTTACATGAGGACAATCGGTTGTTACATTGAGTCAATCGGTTGTTACATGAGGTCGGGAGGTTGTTACATGAGGACAAGTGGTTCTGACACTAAAAACAAACGGCTGTTGCATGATTCAGGAGGCGATTGAAGGGTTTACAGGACCAATAAGGCAAGACTTCAATACTTCGACAGTTCGATTTGGCTCACTGGACGAAAGCTCAGTGCAACAGAACCTTAGCTGCTGTTCGAGGAACTCAGCCGAATTGTCAAGTGGAATCTGTAATTGCGCTTTTTTTTGTCGATCAACTGATTGTATGTGGTTTATTCGTCTGTTTCGGCTAAATTCATATCTACTAAACCTGCGGGCAAGTCCATGTAAATTATTTTATTTTCCTCGTCAATTTCGGTGATAAAGTAGTCGGTGGCAGGGATGAGCAATTCTTCTTTTTTGTTATCGATGACAAAAAGAACATTTTCGGTGCTGTCTTCTACATCTGTAATTTTCCCCAGAATGCCGGCTTCTTTGTCTTCGACTGTAAATCCGATAAAAAAATGTATTCCGGCTTCATCGGGTGTTTCTTCCTGCAAAAAACGGTTTTCGATAAAGATTGTCTTGTTCGACAGTTCGCGTGCTTGCTCTTCGGTATTGATCCCGTCGAATTTATACAAAGCGGTTGTATCTGTCTTAAACCGGAAATCATCGATGAAGAACGGCACAAAAATGCCATCGATATCAAAAACGAAAAAAGGTGTTTTGTCTTCGTCAAAGTTTGTTTTATCGAATGTAACGGATAGTTCGCCTTTTATACCGTGTGTTTTTCCGGTATTGCCAATGGGGGTTATGTCTTCTTTGTTTATCATGTTACTGTTTGTTTCTGCAAAAATACATAAAAGAAAAGCCCCAAAGAAAATTCTTCGAGGCTTTTGGGTATAAATCCAATTCTTATTTTTTAACCACTACTTTGCTTGTTTCAACAGAACCGTTTTCGAAAGTTACTTTTTTGATACAAGTTTGTCCTTGTATTGGTTCGGCAATTTGAGTTCCTTGCAGGTTGTAGTATTCTGTTGTTTTGATTGTTTTGTCGGCTGAAGTATTGACTAAACCGGTTGTAGTTGTAACTTCGCCATTGCAAATAACAGTTTCGTCAGTAGCTCCGGTTGACGAAATTGTAATTGTTTCATTATTATACTCACCAACGGCTAAATTTTCTTTCAACCGGATATAAATAGTTGTGGAAGCTACAGCTCCAGCACTTTGAGCAAGGGTAATTGCAGAAGAAGTGAACCCTGTGCCGGTTGTTTCCGAAATTTCGTAGTTAGTTGGTGGAGTAATGATTATGTCATTGGTTAAATCTGCTCCTTCCACTGTAAATGATTGCTCTGCCGATGGACCTTCACCTACTGCATAAGTAAAGCCTGAAAGAGGAGTGGTTGGATTTACTGTGATGGTTGGGGTACTGGAAGTTAAAGAGAGTTTATCCCAATAGACAGTCGCACCATTATAAGTACGGAATTGGAAATCAAAGTTAACAGCATTAGCTGGGGCTATAAATGAGGTAGTATAAGTTTTCCATGCCCCTTTTTCATCTGGGAAATAGTTTGCTCCTGATGAATTTGCATTTCCTGGCCCTCTTAATTTAGGATAAAGTCCTGTGTCTACCAATTCTTGTTCAGTAAAGAAAGCAGTGCTGTTTTTAAAGTTACACCATAGACGAGCATCTGTTCCATCACCTGAGGCAATATAATATGATATTGATAATTCATATGTTTTTCCAGGCACGACGGTAATTGTTGATTGAGACCAGTTTGTTGTTGCTGTTGGAGCAACTTTACATGAAGTTGTACCATTCAGCACAATGTTAGTAGCTGCGGTGGCTCCCGAGCCTCCAGTAAGCATTGTCCAATTATTAGGCACATTACCTGTCCAAGCTTCAAAACTTCCATTTTGAACCAAGTTTTGAGCACTTACCATTGCTACACAAGCAATGAACGATAGTAAAAGAGTAAATTTTTTCATAATAATAATATTTTAAATTAGACAATTAAAAAAGCAAAGAAAAAAAGCCTCGAAGATTATCGAGGCTTATATAAAGTTATAATTTATTTTTTGATAAATTTAGTTGTTTCTATCGCCCCATTATCATAAGTTGTTTTCTTGATATAGGTTTGACCTGAAAGAGGCTCGGCTACTGTTGCTCCTTGAAGATTGTAGAATACTTCGTTTACTACAACACCTTTGTCGGCTACTACATCGCCAATGCCGGCATTACCACCTTCTACTAAAGAAAAATTATCCCAGTAAACAGTGGCATTACTATAAGTGCGAAATTGAAAATCAAATCCAACAGCAGCAGCTGGAGCTGTAAATGTTGTTGTGTAGGTTTTCCATGCTCCTTTTTCGTCAGGGAAATAAGATGATCCTGATGAATTTGCATTTCCAGGTCCTCTTAATTTAGAATAAAGTCCTGTGTCGATTAATTCTTGTTCAGTAAAAAAAGTAGTGCTGTTTTTAAAATTACACCAAATGCGTGCATCTGTTCCATCTCCACTGGCAATATAATATGACATTGCTAATGTATAAGTCGTTCCCGGAGTAATGGTAATTGTTGATTGTGACCAATTCGTTGTTGCTGTTGCTGTTACTTTGCAAGAGGTTGTACCATCTGAAACAATATTAGTAGCAGGAGCGGCTCCACTACCACTTGCTGAAATCATAATCCAATTGTCCGGCACATTTGCTGTCCATGTCTCAAAACTTCCATTTTGAACTAAGTTTTGAGCACTCGCCATTGTGATAGTCGCAATGAACGATATTAATAAAAAGGTAATTTTCTTCATAATCGTAATTTTTAAAAGGGTTGATAAATTATTTGATTGAAATCTTTTTTGTTAAATTGTCAATTCGTACAATGTAATATCCTTTTTTAAGGTCAATGATGAATGACTGGCGCGGTTCTTTCATCGTTGCTTTGAACACGCTTACACCAAGCATACTATATATTTCGATTACGGCGGATTGGGGGGCATTCTCAACGGTGAGCTTACCGTCGGAGAAAGTAACAACTACACTGCTTGTTGCTGTACTTTCGGTTGCAACGCGGTCGAACAGATTGTCTGCCGCGTTATTGCCTGTAGCAAAAAGAAATGTGTTGATAGAAAGGAATAATATAAGTAAAAATTGTTTCATCCAAAATAATTAGCGTGTCTCAGACACTTTTCAATCATCAAAAATACACTTTTTTATTAATAAAAAAGAAAAAACAGGAAAATAATTTTTGCATTTTACGCTTTTTTACAATATCGCATTAGTATATTTTGCAATACAAAACTCGCGAATTTATGTAACGAAAAGATTTAGAAGTTGTTAAGATGTTGTTTAGATTATTGCTAACAATGCTTTAGCGTTTTGAATGGCTGCTTCTGTCATGGAAGCGCCACTTAGCATTTGTGCGATTTCGGTGATTCGTTCTTCAGGATTCAGCTGTTTGATGTTGGTTTCCGATTTTTGCTTGAAAACACTGTAATGATGGTTTCCTTTGGCGGCAATTTGAGGCAAATGCGTAATGCAGATTACTTGCATGCTGTGGCTCATTTGTTGCATAATGGTTGCCATTTTGTCGGCTACTTCGCCCGAGATACCGGTATCTATTTCGTCAAAAATAATACTTGGCAGCGTTTTTACACTTGCCAGCAAAGATTTGATGGATAACATCACTCTCGAAATTTCGCCGCCCGAGGCTATCTGTGCAATGGGTTGCAAGGGCGATTTTTCATTTGCCGAGAATAAAAATTCAATCTGGTCTTTGCCTGTGGCGGTCAATTCATTTTTTTCGGCAACTGATATTTCTAACCGGATATGCGGTATTCCCAATTGTTTCAGTTGCGCAATTAATTTCTCTACAATAATCTTGCCTGAATTTACACGGGTTTCCGTGATTTGTTTTGCGAAGTTTAATGCTTGCGTTTCGGTTTCGGCGATTTGTTTTCTTAATCCGGCGATTTCTTCGTCGGCCGATTCTATTTTACTAAGTTTTTGTTCCCATTCAGCCTGCAAACTGATCAATCCGGCAATAGATGAAACCTGGTGTTTTTGTTCGAGGGTGTAAATCAAATCGAGCCGCTGATTGATAAATTCAATGCGTTGTGGGTCGAATTCAATATTGTTTTGCAGGCGGTCTATTTCTTGTGCAAGATCTTTTAAATCAATGAGGTTGCTGCTTATCCGTTCTTCCTGTTCGGAAGTTTCGGGCAAGTACCGGACTATTTTTTTTATGGCAGATGAGGCTTCTTTCAGATTGGCAATAATGCCGGAAGTGTCGTCCAAAAGCAACTGCGATGCTTTGCCGAGTTCTGTTTTTATTTCTTCGCTGTGTGTAAGGCGTTGTTGCTCTTCTTCCAACTCTTCCTGTTCATTTTCTTTGAGTTGGGCTTTCTCAAGTTGTTCTAACTGAAATTGAATATATTCTTGCTCTGCTTTGTTTTTGGCGTTTGAGGCAATCAGTTCTTCCAATTCATGTTGTAAATCTTTATTTTTTCTATAAAAATAAAAATATTCTTTCCGAAGTGTTTCATTTTTTGCAATAATGTCTATTACATTGAGCTGAAATGAATTATCTTTTAAAAGCAAATTTTGATGTTGCGAATGAATATCAATCAGTTGTTCGGCAAAATCTTTCAGGATGGACAGGGAAACAGGCGTATCGTTGATAAAAGAACGGGATTTCCCTCCGGCAAGCACTTCGCGGCGAACAATACAATGATCGTCATAATCTAAATCATTTTCGTCGAAAAAGCTTTCCAGGTTATATTCTTTTATTTCGAAACAGGCTTCAATCAAGCATTTTTCGGCGCCTTCATGTATCACTTTGGCGTCGGCACGCTGCCCCAATACGAGTGCAAGTGCCCCCATGATAATAGATTTTCCGGCACCGGTTTCGCCGGTAACAACGGAAAAGCCGCTTTCAAAATCAATCGAAAGCGACTGGATAATTGCATAATTTTTTATGTGTAATGATGATAACATTTTAGTTGAGAACGGAGAACGGAGAACAGAGAGTGAATTTAATTTTCCACTTTCAGTTCTTAATTCTCCACTATTTTAATATGGCATCGTATTTTGTACTTTGCGATGGGTCAATATCCATCAGAAGCTTGTAGGCATCGGTTTTGTCTTTGGGTGATGCTTTAGAGAAAATATTGATAATCTCGTCGCGTTTTGTATCTAAAAATGAAGTGAGTACAACATTCGACGGACGGGCGCGGTTTACATCGCGCAGTACCTGCATTGCGAGCGTAATTCTGGAAACGGCTTTGGCAGTATTCTCTGCCATGGCATCTAAATCCAAACGGTGGTATTCGTAATAAAACTCGCGGAATGGGCGCATGCTTTCGTCTAATAAACTGGTTACAAGCGAATAGCGATTTCGTGGGTCTTCAAAGGCTTTCCAACCTTTTTCGCTTTGACCTTGTGCTAAATTGACAATGGCTTCAGCTTTGCGAAAGGAAGCTGTACCTCCAAGTTTTGAAAACGAATCGGAGTCGTAACCAACTATTATATAGGCATAATAAGCTAATACCGAAGTTAAATTGGACATGAATATCCCATCATTGTATTCGAGCGGAGTCATTTCTACATATTCGAAACTGAAATTTTCGTCGCGGAAACTGAACAAAGGTGTGTAATAAGTGCTGTTAAACACCGGACGGCGCGCTTGTACCTGAATTTCGGCTTTGTACAATTTATCACTTTCTGCTTGATTGAGTATTATTATGAGTGAACATTCGATTTTTTCGTTTTGCTGATATTGCAAATCAGTCCAGCGATGACTGTTCATAAACTCGCTAATGTCTTTTTGCATAGAGCTTACAATGCGCTTGTTGAGTGTGGGCAACTTGTCTGCATTTACCACCACATTGCAATTGAGTTCTTGCGCATTACTATTTAATAATAGTGCAATTGCAAAAATTATATATAAAAATATTTTCTTCATGATTTATAAAGCTATTTGAATGCAAATATATTACATTTCATCCATACGGTTATTTATATTTCAGGTTCATAGCCCCCATTTTTCCAAACAAAAGTTAGTTTTTCTTTTTTAAAATAGGGTTTCAATCGCTTGTAATTGTCGGCTTCAAGTGATTTTTCGGCTTGCAGCATAATTTCAATATTATTTCCGACAAATGAATATTGTACAAAAGCCATTCCTATTTGGTCTGCAATGTCTTCGGACTTTTTGCCTTCATTTTTTATTTTATCAACATCTAAAAAATCGTTGATTGAAATTGTTGGCAATAGCGAATTGGGTAAAAATTGCCAAATTGCGTCGTAAAAGCCAATGTGCGAATCACAAATTGGAGCGCAGGCTGTAAAGATAACAGCAATATAAATTGGAAAATCGGTATTATCTCTTAAAACTTTAATGTCGACTTTTCCTTTTTCGGAATTTTGAATGGATATAAAATCGTTGATGGAATCGAGTTTAAGTATTTGACTTTTACCTCTAAAACGGTTTTGTTGCAGGTAAGCAGTGTCTTTTTTGTATTCGTCCAGCATATTGGAGCGCATCTCAGTAGTGAGCGACAAATAATACTCGTCGGGCATTTTTACAAATGCTTTTTCGACCAAACTGCGCGCCGAGAGCTGAAGAAAAGGAATTAGCAAAATATTGAATATGATAAAATATTTAATCCATGTTTTGTTGTTCATATTGGGGTTTTATTTTTGAATTTTTAATGAGTCTTTTTCCACTTTTGTTGTGTCTTTTGGAGTTTTTTTTCTCCGGAAAATAGAATTAATCACATCCGAAAATTTATTGTATTCTTCGCGATACATTATGCCGACTCCTTGCGTCATTTTCACACCTCCATTTGTGTCATAATAATAGTTGTCAGCCGAATGATTGTATGCTTTTGCCCGCCATTTCCCATTACGGGTAAGCTTGTATTCCACATCAATATCGCTGGTAAAAGGCGAATTGGATGTGTTATTGGTGGTTGTCGTTGTTGTATTATTGTGGTATCCGATATTTGTGCTGATAATCAATCTGTTATTTGGTTTGTAACTAAGGGCTACATCATAATCGCCACCGCCGGCTGATGTGCTGGTGGTAGAAGCAACATTGGCACTGACACCTACATTGAATTTGTCGCCTGCTTGCCCCAACATTTGCCCCAACATATTGTTGAGTTGCCCGGACAGTGTGGTAGCTAAAGCTGATAAACCAATATTACTCCCTCCTTCCGATGGAGAATTGGTAGGAGGAGGAATAAACTGTCCTGCGGCAAGCAGTGCAATTATTTCACGATTCATTTGTTCATCATTATTTATCACAGCTTTTACGCGCCGTTCAATTTCACTTTCCGAAGGTATTTCAATATCGAATTTAATATTTGGTTTCATCAAGTCGCCGGTTAGATTTAGCAAGCAATTGACAGGTACGGTTGTTCTTGTAAGCGTTTCTAAGTCAGCAGATTCTAAAATGTTATTTAATGAAACCGAAGGAATTGTGTAAACGGCATCAATGTTGACAATGGCATGATATGGATCGCCGCTCCAACTGATAGAGCTTCCCTGACGAATGGTAAACGGTTTTTTGACGATTTGTTGCATCGAAAAATTATAATTTCCCTTCTCGACTTCGTATCTTCCGGATAGCCTCATATCGGCATTTGAAGCGTAATCCAAGCGTAAATTTCCTCGTCCAACTGCCTGTACGGAATCACCACTGACAGGGTCGGTTATCAGTACGATTTCGGCATCAGGTGTAGCTTCGAGCTGTAAAGCCATTTTTACGACCGATTTTGAGGTAGTGGTCGTTTTTGTGTCCTTTGCTTCTTTTTTCTTGTCGATAATTCCCTCTGAAGTAGTGTCGGCATGGGTAACATATTTGATAAAAGAACTTTCGGTAGCGCTTGCCTCGCTTCCCATAGGAATTACCACACGAGTATGCGGTTCGGAACGCATGTTGATGTTGAAATTAATCAAATCGCTTGTGCCCGAAATAGCTACAGTTCCTGTTCCGTAAGCTCTTCCATAAAAACTCGGATTGTCTTTTGCCTTGGTGTTCATCGCCAGAATATTTTTGCAGGTGGCGTTGAAATTAAAACGCATGTCTTTCCAATTTTTATGTGTAAACCGTCCCGAAACTATTCCCGAATTATTTTCTTTATCAAACATCTGAATCTTATCAATCGAAATTTCAGTAGGTCTGACATGTACAATATCTGAAAAATGATAGGTTGTTTTCAAAAAGTCAATATCAAATTGTCCATTCTTCACATCCACATCGCCATCAATCATAAACCGTTTGAAAGAGCCGAACAGGTGCACCTTTCCCGTACCTTTTCCGCTCACATTCTGCACAGCATTATTCAAATAGTATCGTAAAAAATCGAGCGGCAAACCTCGTGCATCAGCTATGAAATCGAGCGAATCTCGTTTGTGAGAATAACTTCCGTGCAGATAAGTAATTGTGTCATTTTTATTAATCACTAAACAGTTTGCATTCAGGCTTTTAGTGTCAGTATTCCAACGGCTTTTTGCTTTTACATCGCCCCAATGGGCATCATTAAAACTAAAATCTTTGGCATCAAGGTCTAAATCGAGCATCATATCGCTCAAAACGCTATAAATAGTTGCATGTCCGGAAACTTCTGCGTCAAGTTTCGGTTCGGAGACGCGAACTAATTGCATAATCGGGTTCAACGGCACTTGGCGCAAATTAACCACCAGGCTGTCTTCCAATTTTTTGGAAACAACCCCTTGTATATCAATAAATTTATCAGCGCTTTTTACCGAAAGATTATGAACCGTAAAAGTTTTAAAATCGGTATGTATTTCACTTGGCTGTATGTTCCACTGCTCGTTTTTAATCCAAATTTCGGAAGGAATAATTTCAATGTCAGCTAGTAATTTCCCAATTTCATCGCGTTTAAGCAAAGTAACCGCATCCAGGCTGCCGATAATTTCGTCATTGTTCCAACTTAGGTTCACCAAAGCCGAATCGCCTGCAATATGAGATTCAAGCTGAACTTTAGTCGCGGCATTCATTTGCGAAGCGGTGATCAAGTCAATCCCATCTCCGGCATTGTTACAAAGCATATACAGATTTTTGAACTCCGTTTTTTTCTGCCGCAAATAAGGCACAGACATTTCTATCCTGAATTTCTCATCAATATCATTATAAAATCCTGAGATAGAACTGTATGGAGATAATTCGAGATTTATATCCATAAATTCTGCCAATTTGTTTACATTAAAATTGGACAGGTAAAATATGAAATTATTGGGTTGAGGTGGATTGTTTTTGTCAATAACAGGCTCATCTATAGGAAGATATTTCGAAAAAATAGTAGCCAGACTTTTGTTTATAGACCGGAACGAGTGTTGACCTTTCACAACACCTTGCACTAATCGCGAATCGACTGTCAGCAGGTTAACCGAATCCGAAACAATCGATTTTAAATATAACTTCCGGATAAAAAAGTTTCTGTCCGGCTTGCTTAATAAAATGCTGTCGATCAAAACATTTGCCGTCTGAGAATCAAGGCTGTCAACCGAAAAATTAAAATCTGATTTTACTTTTGCCGAAATAGCCAAGTCGGGCTGCGATTTAATAAGATGCAGGTTGTACAAATTAAGATTTTCGACCGCTAATTTAAAAGCTCCCGAAGGTCTCCGGCTCGAGGTATTTAAAACGCCTTGAAAATTCAAGTTTCCATTCGGGTCATCCATTCGGATATTTCCCCGAAACTCTTTTGGATCGAAATCGCCGCGCACCGAAATATTTTTATACAAATAATTATTGTAATAAATGGATGAAATAACCCCGTCAATATCACCTTTGTATTGCTTGTTTGGGCGAATTTCGCCTTTTGACGAAAGATTAAACGAGAATTCTTTAAAAACGGCTGTATCACCCAGCAGAATATATGGTTTCAGGTTGTTTGCCCGCACTTTCCCGCTGTAATTCAGCCCTTTAAATTGTGGCAAAACTTCCAGCAAAATATCCGTCGAAATCAGACCAATATTGCTCCGAACTTGCCCGTAAGCCACCAAATTACTCATCAGTCCCGAAATATTTCCTTCGTAATGAACCGTTCCCAGCCGGCTAAGCTGCTCGGGAAGCACCACAGGTTTGCCCTGTGCCGAAGCCAGAAAATCCTGTAATTTCTCCTTGTTCGTTTCTATATTTTTGATTTTCGCATAGATAAAAGTCTCCTGCAAATCGGGCAAACCCGAAAACTCAAAATCGCCATTCAACGAAAAAGCAGCATCGTACGAAGCCGCCAGATTCTTGATTTTCATATTACTAAAAGAACCATGAAAATCGGTGGACAACAACACATTATCGTGTAAGCGCGCAAGATTTGGTGCAAAAGCCTGCAAATCGGGCAGATAAACTGTTGATGGTTTTATGCGGAAATCAAATTTCACATTTCGGATATTTTTGCCGATAGCCCGCACCGAATCGTACCGAACCCGCACCGTATCGTCAAATTCAAGTTTCGACTTAGGCAGCGCCACCATTAAGTTTCGTAAAGTTGCCTTGGCAGTATCCGCATTCAGTATTGCCGAAAACTCTTTAATTTCAACTCCTGATTTTTCTTTCAGCGACAATTTCTCAATCTCTGCAATCAACACTTTTTGGTCAAATTTATCTACTGAAAGCGTTGTATTCAAATCGGTTACAAAAATATGCCGCCCGTCAAAGCCCGTTTCTTTTGGGTCAAAATTCCGGTTGTCAAACCGGAACGCACCATCCTTAATATCCAGCCTGTCAAGTTCATAAACCAACTGTGTCTTTTTCGGTTTATCGCTCCTGAAAGCATCAATTATGAATCTTAAATTCAGAACATTAGCCGTGTCAACTGCAAGGTAAAAATGTGGTTCGGTAAGTGTAGCATTTTTTATCACAATCCGGTTTTTAAACAATTGCCGGATGCTAAAACCAGCCCTCACCTGTTTGGCATACAGCAGTGTGTCCTGCTGCCTGTCCTCGACATACACGCCCTTTAACGAAATTCTGTTGAAAAATGGAATATCTACCGATTCAATTTGTACCTTTGTCTGCAATTCGTCCGAAAGGATAACGGTTGCCTTTTGCAACAAATAGTTCTGCACCGCTTTGGTTTGCAAAGCCGCGAGCAAAAGCACCAATAACAGAACGATTGACGCAAGAACGATACCCGGTATTTTCAGAAACTTTTTAATAATCTACTAAATTTTAGTTGCAAAAAGGGCACAAAACCCCATATTAACCCACAAAAATAATAAAAAAATCGGCAACCCCGACTTTAATTTTTAACATTAATTTTTTGACACAAAAATGCCTGAACTCATTATACCACCACCCATACAACCCATTGAAACCATCACATTTCCTTTGGTCGAAAAAGCAAGCCTGACCAACGGTATTCCTGTTCATTTAATCCGCGATGACTCAAATCCCGTTCTGCGCCTCGATTTCATGTTTGGTTGCGGTGTATGGCAACAATCCAAACCACTTATTTCGAGCTTCACCAACGAAATGTTGCGCGAAGGAAGCCGTTCACTTTCGTCGCAAAAAATTGCCGAACAGTTGGATTTTTACGGCTCGTGGTTGTCGCTTTCGGCAAGTTACCACAACTCATACTTGACTGTTTATTGTCTCAACAAATATTTGCCGCAAACGCTTGCTGTCATTGAATCGATGCTCAAAGAAAGCATTTTTCCGCCATCAGAATTTGAAACCTTGCGCGCCAAACGCAAACAACGCTACCTGCTCGACCAGCAAAAAGTACAAGTGCTTGCCAATACGCGTTTTGCCGAGTGTATTTATGGTATCGAACATCCATACGCCAAAACGGCTTCGGAAAAAGATTTTGACACCATAACGGCGGATGCACTTTTAAATTTTTATCAAAAACAATACCACGCCGGTAATTGTCAACTAATTATTTCGGGAAAAATTGATAAAACGGCACTAGACGAAATTGAAACGCGTTTTGGGAAAAACGATTGGAAGAAAAATATTGAGAAAGAAAACAGCAAACATACAATGAATCCCGCTTCGGAGAAAAAACATTTTATCGAAAAATCAAATACAGTGCAAGCCGCCATCAAAATAGGTCGTGCAGGAGTAACGCGCAAGGCGGATGATTATTGCCCGCTTCGGGTACTGACAACTGTTTTGGGCGGATATTTCGGTAGCCGGCTTATGTCGTCCATTCGCGAGGAAAAAGGCTATACTTATGGCATTGGCGCATCGTTGGGCAGTTTGCGTGATGCAGGGAGTTTCAGCATCAGCACACAAGCTGCCAACGAATATGTAGAGCCCCTTATCTCCGAAGTGTACGCTCAAATGCAAAAACTTTGCGATGAGCCAATCGAAGCAGAAGAATTATCATTGGTTAAAAATGTAATGCTGGGCGACATGGCGCGTGCTTTCGACAGCACATTTTCGGTTGCCGATTCATATATTTCGCTCTTGGCAAATGATTCTACTTTCAATTTGCATAAAAAGCAATTGTCTGTGATAAAAAACATTACCCCAAAAGAAATTCAACAATTGGCACAAAAATATTTTGTTCCTAATGAGTTTTATGAAGTGGTTGCAGGTTAGATATAATAGTCAACAAAACAGATGCGTTATTTCATTTACTTATCCTACAAAGGCACAAATTATCATGGCTGGCAAGTCCAGCCCAACGGCATTTCGGTGCAGGAAGTGCTGATGTCAGCTTTGTCAACCGTTTTTCGGCAAGAAGTGGAAATTGTCGGGGCTGGGCGCACCGATACCGGCGTACATGCACGCTTGATGGTAGCGCATTTTGACGCACCTGCACCAATTGTAAATTTGAATGATTTTGTCTATAAATTAAACAGTTTGTTGCCTGCCGATATTGCTATCCAAAAGATAGTTCCTGTCAGAGCCGGTGCGCATGCGCGCTTTGACGCTATTTCTCGCCGATATGAATATTGGGTTACATTATCCAAAAATCCTTTTTTGACCGATGCTGCGATGCGCTTGTATGGCGAAATCGATTTTGAAGCGATGAATCGAGCCGCGAAAATCCTGTTCGAATACACTGATTTTACAAGTTTCAGTAAATTGCACACAGATGCAAAAACGAATAATTGTAAAATCCTGCATGCCGAGTGGACAAAAAAGGACGACAATACTTGGGTTTTCACCATTGCTGCCGACCGGTTTTTGCGAAATATGGTGCGGGCTGTAGTTGGTACGCTTCTACAGGTTGGTCGAGGAAAATTATCCGAAAATGACTTCAGAAAAATAATTGAAGATGAAAATCGTTGTAGTGCAGGCGTTTCTGTTCCTGCGCATGGTTTGTATTTGGTGGAGGTGGAATATCCGGCGGATTTGTTTTGTGTTTGAGAAAACATGATTTAATAAAAAGCGGGGCTTCATTTTTTTAATGAAGCCCCGCTTTTTATTGACACCCATATTTTATTGTTTTACATAATATCCACTTAAAGTAAACCAGTCAAATTGGAACTCTAATTCAGGATACATCATACCCATCAAAACCAATACTGCATCAGCCGATGTCCACAGTTTATTGTCTTTGTAGAAGAAAATTGCACCCTCTTCCGTCCCATCCTCTAAGTAGGACATAAGAATCATATCACCAGTTATTGAATAAGTTCCACCGAAACTTCCTTCCGAGTCAATCGCAGTAAAAGTGCCATCCGATTTAAACTCAACTATACTACCAGCTAAAGCTTCATCAATCTCTTTTGCCCATTCGGCTGCTGATGGACCGGCAATCCCTTCCGGATAATTTGTTTTGGTTACTGCGTATGAATATTTCCATCTTCCTAACAGGCTAGAAGGAATAGGATCTGATCCAACTAACAACGAAAAATTAATGATTTGAGTTAATCCATCAACATCTGTAAGAGTTACTTTATAGCTTCCCGCTTGCAAAGGTAAAGTAACGCTTTGAGCCCAATAGTCTTTTTCGTCGTCATTTTTAGGCTCGTAAGGGCTTAAACCTATTTCATAACCATTAAATTCAATTTTTATGTCTTTGAGTAACGAATCTCCTTTTATGGCTACCCAACTAAGGGTAAACAGCGAGCCTTCGGGCACCGACTTGCCTGTATTATTGGCAATAGAGCTTCCGTTTATTTTAATTTCTAAAGTAGGGGCTCCGGCAATGATTATAGAGCCTTGAACCTTAAAAGTGAATGTAGTAGTTTGTCCGGCATTATTGGTCAAAGTAAGGGCATAAGTGCCATTGATTGGAAGCAGCTTTATGTTTTTTATCCATTTTTCTACTTCTCCTCCCTGTGGCAAACTTTCTTTTGCAATACCATCCCACAAAATACCTGTGTAGTCTCTGACCGGTTTGCCGTTACATGTAATTTTAATGCTTTTAATGTTTTCAAGCCCACGGGTTGCTTCCCAGGTCAGGCTTAAAGGGTCTTTTCCGCTCAAAGCTAAGGATTCGCCATTCGATATTCCTTTTCCATTTATCAGTACTGATGTAAAAGCCCCGACTCCATTATTGGAATATGGATCTTCTTCATCTTTTTCGCAAGATGTGATACTCAATACACATAAAAATGCTGTAAGAAAATAATAAAATGTTTTCTTCATAAAATCAGATATTAGTTAGTTAAATAAGTTTATTGCAAAAAGTTAACAAAGTTACACAAAAATCCACAATCCAACAATAGTTACATAAACTTTTAAGGTTTAATACAATAGAAAC
Organism: Paludibacteraceae bacterium; assembly: GCA_031553685.1. Classification (GTDB taxonomy): domain Bacteria; phylum Bacteroidota; class Bacteroidia; order Bacteroidales; family Paludibacteraceae; genus JAFGVL01. The sequence goes on from JAVBLE010000010.1 coordinate 40,600, forward strand.
CTATTCCTGTAAAATGCCTTTCCCTTGCCTGATTATTTCGGGCATATCGTCGGTACAGTCAATTATGGTCGATGGCTCTATACCTCCGGTTCCGCCGTCAATCATCAAATCAATTTTATCTGCATAACGCTCATAAATCAGTTCCGGTTCGGTAATGTATTCCAAGATATCGTCTTCGTCATCTTTTATGGAGGTAGAAAGAATTGGATTGCCAAGTTCTTTGACAATTTCGCGGATTATCGAATTGTCGGGTACACGAATGCCTGCCGTTTTCTTGGACTTGAATAATTTAGGCAGATTGCCGCTCCCATTCAAGATAAAAGTGAATGCTCCGGGCAAATTCTTTTTCATCAGTTTGAAAACAGCATTATTCACTTTGGCATATTCGCTGATATGGCTCAAATCATAACAAATAAACGAAAGATTTTTTGTCTTGCATGAATCAATTCCTTTCAACCGGCAAATCTGCTCGACACCCTTTGCATTGAAAATATCACACCCAATTCCATAAATAGTGTCGGTAGGATAAATAATAATCCCGCCATTACGAAGGACTTCCACTGCTTTTTGGATTTCCTTCGGGTTCGGATTTTCGGGATAAATCTTGAGTAACATTTTCCTTAAAATTAATATTTATTCCAAGATACCACTTCGGAAATCGTTTTGCGCTTCTTTTCGCGTGTTTGTTGTGTCGAGTAACCTAAAGTAATAATCAAGATCGGGCGTTTTTGTTTCGGAATTTCGAGCAGTTTGCGCACCTTGCTTTCGTCGAACCAGCCAATCATACAGGTGCCCAAACCTTCTGTTGCAGCAGCTAGGCAAATATGTTCGGCAAGAATGCCCAAGTCGATATGCGGGAAATGCTTCCGTTTTACCCACCCACCAAGCGTCGAACTCAAATTTGCCGATTCTTCTACAATCACAATATGCACCGGAGCTTGTTTGGTAAAATGGTTCATACCCAAAGCCTTTGCCGAAGTGGCATCAGCAACCTGATTTTTCAATTCGGGATTATCCACCACAACGATTTTCCAAGGTTGCGCATTGCATGCCGAGGGCGACAAACGAGCCGCGTTTAAAATGCGTTCCAGCTTTTCGCGCTCAACCGGTCGGTCGGTATCATAACTGCGGTCGCTCTGCCGCAACGAAACTAAATCATAAAAATTAGTTGTCATTTTTTATCTGAAATTTTTGTCAAAGGTAAATAATCGGCTGTACAATATGTATTTTTGTGGAAAATAAATTTTGCTAATGATCTCAAAAGTAAAACAATATATCATTCAGAATAATCTGCCTCAAGCACCGGCAAAGCTGCTTGTTGGTGTAAGTGGAGGTGCCGATTCGGTGGCATTGCTCCATATATTGGTCAATTTGGGCTATCGATGTGAAGTGGCACATTGCAATTTCAATTTGCGTGACACAGAATCTAACCGCGATGAAACATTTGTAGAAAACTTGGCTGAAAAATTATCCCTTTCTTTCCACAAAATTAATTTCGATACCAAACAATATGCTGCCCAACATAAAATCTCCATTGAAATGGCAGCCCGCGAATTGCGCTACAATTGGTTTGAAAAGCTTTTGCAAGAAACAAATGCCGAAGGTATTGCCATTGCCCATCATGCCGACGATGTGGTGGAAACACTGCTAATGAATCTTACACGCGGCACAAGCATTCGTGGATTGTCAGGAATTAAGCCGCGTCAGGGCAATATCATTCGTCCATTATTAAATATTTGGCGCAAAGAAATTGAATTTTATCTGCAAGAAAATAACATAGATTTTGTTACCGATTCATCCAATTGGGAACAAGTTTATATCCGCAATAAATTCCGTCATTCGGTTATTCCTTTGTTAGAAGAAATTTCGCCTAATGTAAAAGAAATTTTATTGTATGAGGTTGAACGATTTAAAGATGTGGAAATTCTGTACAACGAACGAATTGCACAATTAAAAAATGAAATTGTTTGTAACAAAAAAGATATTGTTTCGATAAAAATTCAACCCATTTTGCAACACAAAGCCGGAGCGAGCATTTTGTACGAAATCCTGACTGAATACGGTTTTTCACCCGAAACAATCCGCATTATTTATCAAAATCTGACCGGAGAAGCCGGCAAACAGTTCTTTTCGCTCACACACAGAGTTTTAAAGGACAGAGATTTGCTATTAATAGCAGCATTAAATTTATCTGAAATAACAAAAAATATTTCTGTGGAAAAAAATAAAATTCCTTGCCGAATTGATGTAAATAATTCTATTTCAATTGATTTTAAAATAATATTGAAAGAAGATTTTATTTTAGAAAAAAATAAAAATACCGCTTATTTCGATGCTGATTTGTTGGAATTTCCGTTATTGTTTCGCCGTTGGCAAGAGGGCGATACTTTTGTTCCTTTTGGGATGACTGGCATGAAAAAAGTGAGCGATTATTTTATCGACGAAAAATTTTCAATCTTGCAGAAAGAACAAACGCCACTATTGCTTTCGGGCAAAAATATCATCTGGATTGTAGGCGAACGCACGGATAACCGCTATCGGATAATCGATCAAACGCGACAAGTATTACAAGTCAAAATTCATCGAAACGGCTAACTGAGCACCACATTTGTCCGTTAATTTTATTACTTTTGCAAATTAAATTTCAGATATGGCGTCAAGCAAAGAAAATAACGAAACCAAAACAAAATCAACCGAAAAAACCACGAAACCATCTTCATCAGGTAAGATCGTACGGTTTTTTGCCGACCAACGCACAAAATATGGCATTGGCATTTTGTTGTTGGTGCTTACGGCATATCTTGCATTGGCTTTTACTTCGTTCTTTTTCACCGCAGCTGTTGATAATGCCAAAATTGCTGAAATCAGCAGCAAAAAGCAAGAAATAACCGCATTAAAGAAAAATGCTTTACCTTCGGAAGAAGCCATAGATAAACTAAAACTCGACATCAAAAAAAGCAAAAAAGAAATAACCAACTGGGCAGGTCCGATGGGAGCGTATATTTCGCGTTTTTTTGTCAATGATTGTTTCGGAATAGCTTCGTATTTCATTCTTTATCTGTTGTTTATTGTCGGTATGCGGTTTATGCGAGTGCGCCTCGTTACCCTTTGGAAAGCCATTGTTGTAACACTCTTGGCGCTTGTATGGATACCTACAGCCACAGCATTTGCTTTTTTTGGGTTTTATAATGATACAGCTGTTAATTTTGGGGGCGTTGTCGGCATGGCAATGAGCGATTGGATTACGCTCAACATTGGTGTGTTCGGCACTTTCCTGATTCTTTTTTCAACATTTGTTATATTTTGGATTTTTGCTCATAGTGGTACAATCCCTTTACTCAAAAGAATTACACTATTTTTGTGGGAAAAATTCAAATTGCTTTTTGCCAAAAAAGAAAAACCGGCGAAAGAAGAAAAACCAGTTGAGCAACCTGCCAATGTGCCCGATATTGAAATAATTGAACCGGAACTCGTTCAAGAAGCGAAAGAAGAAGATGATGACGGTGTTTGGGTCATTGCCGAAAATCCTGAAGAAACCGAATTCGAAATCATTGTCCCACAAGATGAAGAATATACGCCCGAACCCATCATTGATGAGATACCCGAACCAATTTCACCTGTTTTGCGAAATAATAACAATGGCGATGATGACGAAAAATATGATGCTTTAGCCGAGTTGGGCGAGTATGACCCGACACTTGACTTGTCGCGTTATCATTTCCCAACTTTCGAATTATTGAAAGATTACGGTTCGGGACAAGGTGCTGTAAACGCCGAAGAGCAGAATGCCAACAAAAACCGTATTACTACCACACTTAGAAATTACGGGATTGAAATCGATATGATTAAAGCGACCGTTGGACCAACGATTACGCTTTATGAGATTGTACCAAAGGCAGGCGTTCGTATTTCCAAAATCAAAAATTTGGAAAACGATATTATGTTGAGCCTGGCAGCGACTGGTATTCGTATCATTGCGCCAATTCCGGGCAAGGGGACTATCGGTATCGAAGTGCCGAATGCCGACCCACAAACCGTTTCGATGCTTTCGATTATTGGTTCAAAGAAGTTTCAGGAGTCGAAATTTGCTCTGCCTGTGGCCTTTGGTCGTACCATTACGAATGAGATTTTCATGGTGGATCTTTGTAAAATGCCACACTTGTTGGTTGCCGGGGCTACCGGACAAGGTAAATCTGTCGGACTGAATGCTATTATCACTTCATTATTGTATAAAAAACATCCGGCGTATCTCAAATTTGTGCTGGTTGACCCGAAGAAAGTAGAGTTTAATATTTATTCAAAAATAGAAAAACATTTCCTGGCAAAATTGCCCGATGGCGAAGATGCGATTATTACGGATGTTACCAAAGTGGTACAAACGCTCAACTCGCTTACCAAAGAAATGGATATGCGTTACGATTTGCTCAAGAAAGCTCATGTACGCAATATCTCCGAGTATAACGAAAAATTTGTGCAACGCCACTTAAATCCTGAAAAAGGACATCGGTTCTTACCCTATATAGTAGTAATTGTGGATGAGTTTGGCGATCTTATAATGGTGGCGGGCAAGGAAGTAGAGTTGCCAATAGCGCGTATTGCACAGTTGGCGCGTGCGGTAGGTATCCACATGATTATTGCTACACAACGCCCTTCGGTCAATATTATTACCGGAGTAATCAAGGCAAACTTCCCTGCTCGTGTGGCTTTTCGTGTATCGTCGCAAATCGACTCGCGTACTATCCTGGATGCTTCGGGGGCTAACCAATTGGTTGGTCGGGGCGATATGCTTTTCTCGCAAGGGAGTGACTTGGTGCGTGTGCAATGCGCCTTTGTCGATACGCCGGAGGTAGAACGCATTTCTGATTATATCGGTGACCAGCAAGGCTACCCAACCGCTTTCTATTTGCCGGAACCCGAAATGGCAGAAGGCAGCGATTTGTCCGATGTCGATTTAGGCAAAAAAGACCCGATGTTCGACGAAGCCGCTCGACTGATTGTAGCACATCAAAGCGGCTCAACTTCACTTATTCAACGCAAATTCTCTATCGGTTACAACCGTGCCGGGCGAATTATGGACCAGCTCGAAGCTGCCGGAATTGTAGGTCCGTTTGAAGGCAGCAAAGCCCGCCAAGTGCTTATCCCTGACGAATATAGTTTGGAGCAAAAACTGCAGACTTTATAAAAATGATATAATATTTAATCGCTACTTTTTAAATATTATGTTTACTTATCTTTTTTGTCAAATCAATAAAATCATCTACACTCAACTGCTCAGGGCGAAGATTAAAGAATTCATCAGCAAGTAATATACTGTCTTTGGGTACAAGCGGTTTGATAGAGTTACGCAATTGTTTTCGGCGTTGCCCAAAAGCCGTTTTTACCACTTTGGCAAACATTTTCTCATCACAACCTAAGCTTTCGCGTGTATTGCGAGTAAGGCGGATGACCGCCGATTTTACTTTGGGTGGCGGGTTAAATACATTTTCATTCACAGTGAAAAGGTATTCAATGTTATAGTACGCTTGGAGTAACACACTTAAAATTCCGTAAGTTTTGCTGCCCGGCGGCTCAGCCAATCGCTCGGCAACTTCCTTTTGTATCATCCCGACACAACATGGAATTTGATTGCGATACTCCAACATCTTGAAAAAAATCTGGCTTGAAATATTGTATGGAAAGTTTCCAATCAGACAAAATGGCGTAGGAAAGTATTTATTCAAGTCAAGCCGCAAAAAATCACCTTCTATTATCTTCAATTCCGGATAATGTTCTTTCAAATACACAACCGATTCTGTATCTATTTCAACAACCGATAAGTCCACAGTCGGCATTTGTGAGAGGAACTGTGTAAGTACACCCATACCCGGACCCACTTCCAAAACAGGCATCCGCTCTTCATTGGTAAGGCTGTCGGCTATTCGTTTAGCAATATTGAGGTCGGTAAGGAAATGTTGCCCGAGATGTTTTTTTGCGCGTACTTGCATAGAATTCAAATATTTAAAAGAATTAAGAAATCAAAGATTTAGAATTTATGTTTTGATGAGGCTTTGAGTAGTTGAATTATTGAACTTTAAAAATTACCTTTGCAAAGATAATTTAATAAACTTCATGCGTCGTCAAATCACTCACATTATCGATTTCTTTTATCCTCCCTTTCGTCGATTTATGCCTGTCAGCGTATTTCGATATTTAGCTTGCGGAGGATCTAATGTGGTATTTGACTGGTGTTTATATTTCGTTCTTTACAATTTTATTTTCCAAAAAACGATTGTTGATTTAGGTTTTGTAGCTTTTACACCACATATTGCAGCACTCGTTTTTTCGTTCCCAATCAGTCTGTTAACAGGTTTTTATCTTTCCCACAGCATTACTTTTCATGGTTCGATACTTCGCCGTCGCGTGCAATTGGCTCGTTACTTGATGATTGTAGCAATAAATTTATTGATCAATTATTTCTGCTTAAAAATATTTGTAGAGGTTTTGGGTTTTTACCCTACACCCTCTAAAATGATAACCACTGTTTTTACAACTATTTTTAGTTACTTTGCACAAAAACATTTTTCATTCAAACAAAGCACAAAGATTGAATAATCTTTCATCTTAAAAAGAAATGAAACACCATTACGATTTTGAAGAAATACGCTCGTATCGAGATAATGAAGTGCATGATACATTTATGCGCCTTACAACTGACCCTGCATTTTTAAAAATACTTCCAGCAATATTTCCAGGAAAAGATCCACAAGAAATGATTGCATTTCTTCGCAGCCTGAAAACAATACTTGAATTTCAACTGAAAATAATCGTTCCATGGGTGGACGAAGCTGTGGAATTCAAATCAACCAAAGGTGTACACCTGCTTGGCACCAAGAATATTGATAAATCAAAAGCATACCTTTATATTTCCAACCATCGGGATATAATTCTTGATTCAGCATTTTTAAACACAGGGAGTTCAAAAATTGCTTTGCCGCTTACCGAAATCGGAATAGGCAACAACCTGCTTATTTACCCTTGGATACGCGATGTGGTTCGTCTTAATCGTAGTTTTATAGTCAATCGTGGAGGTTCGCCTCGCGAAGTGCTTGAAAATTCGCAACGATTGTCGGCATATATCCGGCATTGTATTGTTGAGCGTAACCATTGTGTATGGCTTGCTCAACGCGAAGGTCGTGCCAAAGACTCGAACGACAGGACGCAAGGAGCCATTCTTAAAATGCTGAATATGAGTGGCGAAAAAGATTTCTTAACCAATATGCAAGAATTAAATATTTGCCCGCTTACAATCTCGTACGAATATGATCCTTGTGATTATTTGAAGGCAAAAGAATTTCAAGCCAAACGCGATAATCAGGATTATAAAAAGCAACCCGGCGACGATTTACTCAATATGAAAACGGGCATGTTTGGTTATAAAGGTCAAGTGGATTTTTATTTTTCGGGAAATATCAATGATGAAATAGCACAAATTGCTTCTCAAACAGCAAATCGTAATGAACAGATTGAAGCCGTTGCACAATTAATAGATAAGCATATTCATCGCAATTATACCATTTATTCGGGTAATAAAGTAGCGTATGATTTATTGCTCAAAACGGATTGCTTTGCTTCCGAATACGATGAAAAAGATAAATCAACTTTCGAAACTTATCTAAAACAACAATTAGACAAAATCGAAATTGAAAATAAAGATGAAGCATTCCTCCGCAAAAAAATATTGGAAATGTATGCCAATCCGCTGATTAATAAACTAAAAGCCTTAAATTGAACCGGGTTTTCCTTATAGGGTATATGGGTTCGGGAAAAACAACCATTGGGCGGTTGTTAGCCGAGCAATTAGGATTTTCATTTATCGATTTGGATACCTATATCGAAAATCGATTTCAGAAAAAAGTGCGAGATATTTTTGCCCAACAGGGCGAAGAAAAGTTTCGTGAAATAGAACACCGTATGCTCGCTGAAGTGTCCGAAATGGAAAATATTGTTGTTTCGACCGGTGGAGGTGCGCCTTGCTTTCATGATAATATGCGTTTGATAAATGAAAGCGGGATAAGTATTTACATCAAATCGTCTGCCAAAGATTTAGCAAAACGATTATCTAAAGCCAAAGATAAGCGACCGCTCTTACACGGAAAAACAGACGAAGACCTTCCTCTTTTTATTCAAGAAATGCTTACCGCTCGCGAACCGTTTTACACACAAGCAACTTACATTATCAACAATAATGAAAAAGCTGAAACAGCAGTTACAGAAATTCTCAATTTACTTTCTTAAAAAAGAAACATCGCCAATCTGAATTGATTGACGATGTTCAAATATCAATTTGTTAAAAGTTTAATAATTGCTTTTATTAAGAAATTCTAAATCTTAGTCGCGATCGAATAAACTAATTCTAGCTCCAAGATTAATTTGCAAAGCTCCTGCACTTTTAGATTCCGTGTTTTCAAATTTATATTTCATAGGAATTATATACGCTGCAGAAATTACAAATGCGCCGAATTCAACACCTATTTCAGGACGGATACCAAAGCCAAATGCACTTTCAGATTCAGCGATTACTGTTTCATTGCCGTAACCATCTGTCATGGTTACTTCAGGAGTAGAGAATTGTGATAGTCCAAGAGACAATGCCCCATAAGGGCTTACTTTTGAATTAAAAAAGCGATATTGACCTTTTACTCCATACAGGCTTAAACCATATATGCCTATATTAACATCTTGTTCATTATCAAGATCAGCACCAAACAATGCAGACCCATTGTAAGTGATACCAGCACCCAATTTGTAATCCATTTGTTCGAAATGCCAGAGAGCATCAAAATCCCAACCAAGACCAAATTTAGACATTTTTTCTCCTGCTGCATTTTTAAACCAACCTCCGCTTGGAGAAGCATACCCAATTTGTCCTGAGAACGAAATTGGTGTTTCTGCATTTACAACTGTAGCTGCAAATAAACTGGCAGCAATCAAAACAACTTTTAAAAAAGTTTTTTTCATAATTAAATTTTTTAAAATAACCCCTACTCTAAAAATGGATTTTCGGGTACCTCCTTTGATATTTAGCAACAAAAATTACGCCATTTTATGATTTGATTGTAATTTTATTCTGTTTATGCACATTACTTATCGAAAAAGTGTTTATAAATCAAATAAAATGAGAAATAATTTAGATTAATATTATAGATGCAATAAAAATAATCCTCAAAATTCTGATCAATAAATTGAAAAAGATTACTTTTTAAGAAAACGAATGTACAATCCATCTTTATAACTCAAAATCAAGTTGTTTGCACAATAGCAATCATATATGATTGCTATTGTGCAAAAGTAAACATTTTTCTTTGTTATCAATCATTTTTGATAGAAAATTATGAAGAAGGAAGATGTATTAAAAGAAATTGGACTGAAAATCAGAACAGTAAGGACTGATAAAAATTTGTCGTTGCAACAATTTGCTGACATGGTTGATATTGAATATAACAATCTGATTAGGATTGAAAAAGGAAGAACGAATCTTACTATCGGTACATTGCTGAAAATATGCCAGTCGCTCGAAATCAAATTAGTTGATGTGGTTGATGTGGAATAATTGGGTATGTAAGCCATCATATCTGAAAAATCTGTAAATTTGTCACCTGATAATCTAATAAATTATGTGGCAGAATAAAGAAAATTTGCAGCCCAGCGAACGCTTGTTGCGCGAGATTTCGAACAGCAAACGCTTGTTGTTTGGTATTCCTAAAGAGAACCAAACGCTTGAAACCCGCCTTGCGCTAACGCCCGAAGCGGTGTCGCTTTTGGTGGAAGAGGGGCATGAAGTGTTGATTGAAACGGGTGCGGGGTTGGGCATGAATTATACCGACTTGCGATATTCGGAATGTGGTGCTACGATTGTGCAAAATGCGACCGATGTGCTTGCTGCAGATATTGTTCTGAAAATATCGCCGCCTACGCCAAGTGAAATTACTTTGCTGCGCGACAAGGCAACTATATTTTCGATGCTTCAGCTTAGTTTGTTTTCGGCAGATAGCATGAAACTAATGATGCAAAAAAAGATTACGGCTTTTGCATACGAGTTGATAAAGGACGAACAACGCAATTTTCCGGTAGTTAGTTCTATGTCGGAGATTGATGGGGTTACAGCAATATCCATTGCGGCACAATTGATGAGCAACGAGAATGGTGGAAAGGGTTTGTTGTTAGGCGGAATTGCGGGTGTTTCGCCAACGGAAGTGCTTATTTTGGGTGCGGGTATTGCCGGATCGACCGCAGCACGGACGGCTTTGGCGCTGGGTGCGCAAGTTAAGATTTTTGATCATGATATTAATAAACTGCGCAAATTGCAACAACGGTTTGGACAACATGTGTTCACTTCGGTGATTCATCCAAGTGTGCTTTTCAAGGCGCTGGCTTCGGCTGATGCGGTGATTGGGACGCTGAAATATATTAATGGGTCGGAACGGTTTATGGTGTCGGAAGATTTGGTGCGGACGATGAAGCATGGTGCTGTCATTGTTGATTTGAGTGTTGATCAAGGGGGCTGTTTCGAGACTTCTAAATGCCGGAATTTATCTGATCCTACTTACGAGGTACATGGCGTTACTCATTATTGTGTGCCGAATTTGTCGTCGCGTGTGGGGCGGACGGCTTCTATTGCGTTGAGTAATATTTTTGTTCCGTTGATGTTGAAAATCGGGGAATCGGGGAATATTGTTACGGCGGTTGGGCAAAACAGTGGATTGCGTAATGGGGCGTATCTTTATAAGGGTATTCTTACCAACCGGTTGATTGGCAGTCATTTTAACTTACCAGCTAATGATATTGGTTTGTTTATGACGGGATTTTGATATTTATAGGGACGGTGTGCCAACCCGCGTATGCGGATGCGCGAGGGATGGAAGCGGCACCCCGCAGCCACCTTTCTCCAACTCATCTTCACAGGAGAGGGGCTAGCTTCGGCTGACGACAGTTTGTGTGATAACTGGCGGTGGTGGCGAGGAGTATAGCGGACAGCCCGACCCCGATCTTTGAAGGGAGGTTTGCTGAAATGGGGATTTGAGGGGGCGCGCCCTAATGGTTTTAATTGTTTTTTGAATTTATATAAAAAGGAGAATTGTATGCAAGTAAAGGCTCATTTTGATCATTATAATTTTAATGTGAGGGATTTGGAGAAGAGTTTGGCGTTTTATGGTCGGGCTTTGGGGTTTACGGAAGCGAAACGCAAGGAGGCGGCTGATGGTTCGTTTGTTTTGGTGTATCTGACGGATGGCAGTGGTAAGTTCTTGCTGGAGCTTACCTGGCTCCGCGATTGGGATAGGGCGTATAATCTGGGGGATAATGAGATGCACCTTTGTGTGCGTGTAGAGGGGGATTATGATGGGGTATGGGCTTTTCACCGCGAGATGGGTTGCATTTGCTACGAAAACGCGGATATGGGTTTGTATTTTATTAATGATCCGGATGGGTATTGGATTGAGATTTTGCCTGTAAAGAAGTAGACTGATGCGCTTGTATATACCACTTTTAGTGCTTTTGTTGACAGCTTGTGTGCCCGAAACGAAAGCTGCGCAACCGAACTTGAATACTGAGAGATTGCACGAGAAGGCTGATGAGGCGTTTGCTTTTTGTAAACAAAAGGGGATGAATACGGAGTATTGCTTTCTGGTTGATATGAGCATTCATTCGGGGAAGAACCGCTTTTTTGTATGGAATTTCAAGGATAAGAAGGTGACTAACACCGGTCTTGTGTGTCATGGGATGGGGAAGGGGAGTACGCCTTCGACGCCTGTTTTTAGTAATACGCAGGGGAGTAATTGTACTTCGTTGGGGAAATATAAGCTGGGAATCCGGTCATACAGCCAATATGGCATTCATGTGCACTACAAAATGCATGGACTTGAATCGACGAACAGTAATGCTTTTAAGCGAATTGTTGTTTTGCATTCGTACACGCCTGTGCCAACGGGCGAGATTTATCCGGCTCATTTGCCGATGGGTTTCAGTTTGGGCTGTCCGGTGGTGGATGATAGTTTGATGACTGTACTTGACGGGATGTTACAGAAAGCGAAGAAGCCTGTTTTGCTTTGGATATATGAGTGATAATGCGTTGTTCGCAAAGATACAAAGCTCACAAACAGTTTAAGTTTGTGAGCTTTGTGTTTAGAGTTTAGTATTTTAGCTCGACTTCATTTTTATCAACACTGAACATTACTTCTGCGCCAAGTATCAAAGGTAGGTTGCGTTCTGTATGCCCGGCAGGGAAATTGAAACAAACGGGATATTCGTATTCGCTTACTGCATCGGCTATGATTTCGTACACCGTTTTTCCCATCTGTGGGTCTTCTTCGTATTCGGTAAACTGACCGACAATAAGCCCTGCCAGATTTTCGAGCACTCCGCTTATTTTCAGGTTTTGCATCATGCGGTCTATTTTGTATGGTTCTTCGCCAACATCTTCGAGGAATAATATTTTTTGATAGGTATCTATATCAAAATGTGTTCCGCGCAAACCGAAAAGTACGGATAAATTTCCTCCTACAAGGATTGATTTTACTTCTCCTTCGCGATTTAATTCGTGTGCAGGAATGGTGTATTGAGGTAAATCTCCGCCATATAGAGTATTGTGCAACAATTGAACGGGTTCGGCATCAGTGGGAAGTTCGGTCAAATGTTTTGCCATGATGCTGTGCAATGAAGCGACATCAATAGCTGTAGTAGCGGCATGCAACACGGTAATATCGCTGAACCCGATTATCCATTTCGGATTGACTTCAAAGGCTGTTAAGTCGATTTGGTCGATTACTTGCATTAATCCGTAACCGCCCCGCGAACAAAGGATTGCTTTGATTTCGGGATTGTCGATAGCGGCTTGCAGGTCGGCTATGCGTTGTTCGACAGTTCCGGCAAACCGACCGTCTTGCTCACAGGCAAATTCGCTTACAATGGGTTGCAGGTCCCATTCTTTGAGGCGGGCTACTGCTCCGTCGATGAATTTTGAGTCGATACATCCCGAAGGGGAAACAATGGCTACTTTATCATTGTAGCGGAGAAATGGTGGAAGCATATTTTATAATGGTTAATTATTAATTATCAATGATTAATGCAAGTTCTGATTATTTCGGATTCATTACAAATTTAATACAATTGCTTTGAGAAACAATGGCTTCAAGCATTTGTTGCAGTTTTTCGGAAGTGATTCCGGTTACAATTCGTTCGTAATCGCTCAAATAGTTGAACCCTTCTTTTTCGTACGCTGCAATACTCGATTGCCACCAACTGTTTTCTTTTTGTCCTTCGGCAAAGTTTTTAAACAAATTCTTCTTCACCTTTTCTAAATCTTCTGTCCTCACTCCATTTGCACGGATATTGTCCAATTCTTTCTGAGCTATTCCGATTAATTTACCGGCTTTTTGTGGGTCGGTGTCAAAACGGATTGCTAAACGGATTTGTTCCTGCGGGCGATTGGTCAAACGGGTTGAAACGCTTACGCCATAAGTTCCGCCTTCGTCTTCGCGAATGCTTTCGGTGTAACGCAAGTCGAGTATGCTTGCTAAAACACCGGCTGTTATCGAATTCTCGAAATTGTAAATCATTCCGCCTGTATAAATAAGGCAAACGGATGATTTTTCGACTTGCATGTCGCGCGTCCATTCTTTATCAATTTTCCCTTTGGGATAACGAATGTTATTGTCCACCCACGATTCGCGTTTTGCATCTGTTTTCAATCCTCCCAAATAGGTGGTAATAAGAGGCTTTATACTATCCATGGTTATATTTCCCACCAAAACAAAAGTAAAGTCGGCAGGATTTTTAAACCGTTCTTTGTAAATAGAATAGGCTTTTGATGATGAAATCTGGTCGAGCGTTTGCAGGTTCATGATTACACGACGCGGATTGTAATTGGCCTGTACAAGTGAAAGGGTATCATTAAATGCAGCATTCGGATTTTTTGCCTGATTGGCATATTTTGTACGCAGAGATTGCATAAAGGTTTCGTAGCTTTTTGCATTTTTGCGTACATGGGTAAATCTCAAGAAGGCTAATTGAAACATGGTTTCGGCATCTTTTACCGAAGTTGCCCCCGACATAGTTTCTTCAAATTCGCTGATATTGGTCGAGATACCCGCCATTTTTCCGGTCAGTGCCAAAGAGCGTTCGTATTGGTTTAGTTTTCCTATTTCGCCGCGCACTACAATCTCGTCGGCAAGTTGTGCCGAAGGTAAATCGGATACATTTTTCACCAACGAATATCCACCCTCACTAAATGCATACATACTAATTTCATCATTTTTGAATGCAGTCGGTTTCAGTATCACTCGCACACCGTTGTCAAGCGTCCATTCGGTAGTGCCGAACTGCTCGTTTTTAGTTTCTTTGACAATGCTGCCGGATTTTGGTTTTTTATCCAGCAATGGTTTTTCTATTTTTTCTACTTTGTAAGGCTCTACCGGATTATGTTCGGAAGCCTGTATCAATTCGCGGATTTCTGTTCCGGTAGGAATTTTGACGGTTGGTTTTTGTGGCGCCGATATATCCACAATCATATTTTCGGGAGTAACATAACTTTGGGCTACCTTATTCACTGCTTCCAAGGTTATCTCTCCGGCGATTGCTTTTTTAGCATAACTGTATTCCCACTCCATGCTCGGAATTGGCTCGGCTTCGAGGAAATTACGCGTATATTCACCAACATAGCTGTTGTTTTTCCGTTTGTCGCGCTCGTTGTACGACTTTTCGTAATTTGCCAGCAGGTTGGCTTTTGCGCGGTCGAGCTCTGTTTGCGAAAAACCGTACTGTTTCATGCGTTGCGCTTCTTTCAATAAAGCCTCGAGCGACTGTTTCTCCAACCCTTCTTTGGATACAACGGCTATTACAAAGGCATCGCGCGAACGGGTAAGATCGTCGTAATAACCGCCACCATCTATATATGGACAATTTTTTTCGTTACGCAATTTATTAAAACGGTCGTTGAGCATAATTGCAATCAGGTTATCAATTAACTCTGTGGTATAACCTTTTTCGGACAAGCGCACACTGTCGGGGCGCGGAGTGTGTTTGTAATCAATCTCTATGGTTGCTACCTTCGCTTCGGGGTCGGTAGTAATGGCAACAATCGGTTCTTTATTGTCGGGGATATCATAAATGATGCGCTTTGCCGGATTTATGGGTGCCGGAATATCGGCAAACTGTCGTTTAATGGTAGCTTCCACTTGGTTTACATCCACATCACCTACTATGATTAATGCTTGCAGGTCAGGGCGATACCATTTTTTGTAATATGCCCGCAATTCGTCGTATTTGAAATTGTTGATAATGGCTGTGTCGCCTATCACATCGCGTTTAGCATATTGCGAATTTGGGTATTTCAGTTTGTTGCTTTCTTTCCACATGCGGCGGTCGGCAGTGGCTCCTGTGCGCCACTCTTCGCGTATCACGCCGCGTTCTTTGTCAATTTCGCTTCCATCGAGTGTGATGAAACTCGACCAGTCGTGCAATACAAGCAACGAACTGTCCACAATAGACGGGCGGATAGTCGGCACATTCTTAAGTAAATACACCGTTTCGTCCAGCGAAGTGTAGGCGTTAATGTTAGCGCCGAATTTCACCCCAATTGTTTCCATATAATTGATAATGGCTTTGTCGGGAAAATTCTTTGTGCCATTGAAAGCCATGTGTTCAAGGAAATGAGCCAAGCCGTTTTGGTTATCTTCTTCCAAAATAGCTCCTACATTTTGTACAATATAAAAATCGGCTCGTTGTGGCGGATATTCGTTGTGGCGGATATAATAAGTGAGTCCGTTGGACAATTTACCATAGCGGATGGCTGTATCCATCGGGATTTTTGTTTGGGCTAATACATTCAAACTCCACAAGAAGGGCAAAATCAACACAAAATATTTCTTCATACAAGTATTCTTTTTCGGGTTTCAAAAATACATAAAATACTTTGAGTAACAATTTCTCCCGAAATGAAAATTAAGGATATAAAACAAATAAAAACAGTCAGGGGTTCATTTCAAAAAGAGCCCCTGACCACTTTTAAAACCAAGCCCCCAATCCATCCGGCACAAACAACAACGAAAATCCGGACAAATCGTGGGCTTGAATGTATGAAACGGCACGCAGTAGGGGCGTTGCATGCAACGCCCCTACAATGACCACCTGCAACGCCCCTACAATACCCACACCTTTAAGGCGTTACACTCGCCGAACAACCATCCGTGCGTGTATAAGTAAAGGTAACAGATCCACTGCTTACACCCGTTACCACACCCGCATTTGTAACCGTAGCCACACCCGGATTATTACTCACCCAGGTGCCGCCCGTTGTGGGCGAAAGCGTAGTCGTACTGCCCGCGCAAATTGTG
>JAVBLE010000048.1:0-43426 GCA_031553685.1 Paludibacteraceae bacterium
AATTAATAAAAGGATCGACATGCGTTGCAGTGAGCTTAGTCGAACTGTCGACCAAAACGACGAGTGGTCACTGTACTTCGACTTCGCTTGGTTGCTGAGCTTGTCGAAGTACAGCAACCAAGCGTAGTCGAAGTGGCACGAGGAGCGTCGTGGAGACATCGCAAAAGCAATACTAATCAATCCTTTGCGATGTCTCGACAAGCTCGACAGTTCGACTAAGCTCACTGCAACGCATGACGACACTTCTATTGCTTTTGTATTGTTCTTTAATTTGTTGTCATGTACTAATAAGAGAATTTATATAGATAACCGGTTATTTTTTAAAAAATCCATTTCACTGTCCCGCAGTAATTCCGTTCGGGCATCGCTTTAAACGGCACCGTTTCGTACTGCTGGTCGAAAATATTATTGATTTGCAACGAAACAGCAATCCGTTGCGTTTTTATCGGTAAATAATACCCGACTGCTGCATTGGTAACGATATACGCCTGCATCACATCAAAAATATCCGAAGTAGTGCGCTCGCCCACAAAGTTGGATGTAATATTCAGATATATTTTTTTATAATCGAATTGAAAAGCTACATTTGCCGTATGTTCGGGCAAGAGAGGCATTTGGCGATTTTCGAGCGCTTCGAGGCTTTTCTGCGTTTCCATTATCGTAGTTTTGGTGTAAGCATAATTCAAAATCAACGAGAAACTGCATTTGTCCAACAATAATTCTTGCTTTAAATATGCTTCAATCCCTCTTGCAGCCACTAAATCGATATTTTGCGGTTTCCAAATATCACCGCGCGGCATCCACATAATCCAATTTTTCACGCGGTTGTAATAGCCCGAAGCGTTGACATCAGCCTTGTATTTTTTACTTCTGAAAAGATAATTCAACCCCAACTCGGTATTCGTGCCGTCTTCCGGCTCAAGGTAGCGGTTGTCGAGTCCACCCCAGTAGCGGTCGTTTAGCGTAGGCACTTTAAAACTGCGTGAAGCATTGGCTCGCAATGTCAACTCATTCGCAAATGTGCGAAATGCTCGCCACGAAAGCCCTGCCGATGGCGTAAACGGCACACGAATGTCTTTAGCCAAACTTTGCTGCAAGTTAATATCTGCCGAAAAACTGTTGGTAAATAAATATTTGGTAAGAAGCTGAAAATTGGCGCGCCAATCTGTAATACCCGAAGCATACGCATAAACCTGCGGCACGATATATTGGTACGAAGCCCCACTCTTTAACGAAAGCCGCCGCCACGCCTTTTCGGCAGTCGAGTTCGCTATCAGGTTATTGGTGGCAATCACATCGCTTTGGTTAAGCTGATAATCGTTCGTGTAGGCAATGTACGAATCCCATTTCAGACAGCCCGCATATTTGTATGCAGCCATAGCTTTAAACGAACGGTTCAGAATATCGTCATACGAAGCTGTATCCCGATTATTTTGGATAGAAGGTTGTATTTCCCTGTAATTATTCGTGTACCAAGTGTTCAGGCTCAGTTCATTATTTTTATTCAATTTAAAATAAAAATCTTGTGTAAAGCCGTAATTACGAAAGGCTGCATTCTGTTGTTTTTCAGTTTTTATCCCCGAAAATGTATTTTGGTAAATATCAAAATCGTTGTCCGAACGATTATATAAAATAGCCGTGCGGCTTTGCCAACGCTCAGTTCCTCCCTGTACCTTTGCTCCGGTAAACCAATAACCATAACTGCCGCCCGATAGTTGCGCAAGCCCTGTCCACCGACGGATAAACTTCGTATCCGATCCAAGTGCAATACCGCCGCCAATCGAACCATTGCCATACAAAGCGCTTTCACCACCGGGATGTACAGCTATTTTCTCGAAAAAGAAAAGTGGGAGCAAACTGAAATCGACTTGCCCCATTGTAAGCGGATTGATATTCAGCCCATTCCAACTAACCGCTGTATGCGACGAAGCCGTGCCCCGCAACGAGATGGACGACATCATACCATTGCCGCTTTCTTTGATAAAAATGGCAGTATTGCGCGAGATATATTCGGCAAGCGAATTGTTTTGCAGTTGGGCAAGGGTAGCACTGTCTGCTTCAACAAGGCGTGTGCCGAGACTGTATTCGGCTACGGAAAAAGGTTTGGAAATAGATTTTTCGGCAATAGAAACTGCTTCGAGTTCGGTATGGATAGAATCGGTCTGTGCATAAATCGGAAGATTTATAGTACAAAATAATATTACACAGAGAAAAAAGCTATATTTTTTACTTAAAGCTTCTATGAAACAAGCAGGCTTTGTCTGATATGCATTTGAGGAAAAGAGGGAGATACACAGAGATAAAAAATCATAGATTTTTTCAAACTCCGTGTATCTCTGTGTTTTCTCTAATGGAAATATGAATGCTTTACACTCATTAGTGCATAGCATTTGTTTCACTTTAGAGATATTATCTCTGTGTAAAATTGTATTAAAAAGAATACGCAGAATATTCATCAAACTTTTTCTCCCGAAAGTTTTGTTGATTAATAAGAAATATATTTCTGCAGGTATTCTGACTTATCTTTTTACACTCTCACACCTTCCCGCCTATATTATGGCAGTGGTTTTGTCGGAGAAAAACTTTTTTCTAAAGAAAAAAGAAAAGAATTACAGCAGCGGGTACTGTTCTCGATTTTAACGAGATTCCCTGTGCACAGAAAAATATTGATAACGCCGGCAAAGGTAAAATAAATTATCCGAATAGATGAAATTTATTTTACAATTTATTTTCAGACAAATACCGTTCGGCTTCAATAGCCGCTTTGCAACCGCTTGCAGCAGCTGTTACAGCTTGTTTGTATATAGGGTCGGCAACATCTCCGGCGGCAAACACGCCCGGAATTTTGGTTCGTGGTGTGCAATTTTCTGTAATGATATAGCCGGTTTCGTCTGTTTTCAGGTATTGTTTAAAAATGTCAGAGTTCGGTTTATGTCCGATGGCTAAGAAGAAACCGTGAATTTCAATATCTACTTTTTCTTCGTCCGGTTCTCCCATGCGTTTAAGTAAATGAACGCCATCTACGCCTTTTTCGCCCCAAAGCCCAATCGCATTGTGCTCGAATAAAACTTCGATATTTTCGGCAGCAAATACGCGTTCTTGCATAATTTTAGAAGCCCGCAAATAGTTTTTTCGTACAATCAAAAATACTTTCTCGCACAATCCGGCTAAGTATAGTGCGTCTTCGCAGGCAGTATCGCCTCCGCCTACAACAGCCACGCGCTTTTTGCGGTAAAAAAATCCATCGCAGGTAGCACATGCCGAAACACCCATTCCGGCATATTTAGTCTCGTCTGCCAATCCTAAATATTTAGCAGTGGCGCCGGTGGCTATAATTATTGTATCGGCAGTAATTTCTTTTTCGCCGTCGATAGTGATTTTATAAGGCGCTGATGACAAATCGGCAGCAGTAGCTACGCCGGTACGGATATCCGTGCCAAACCGGAGGGCTTGGTTGCGAAATTCTTCCATCATTTCCGGTCCGGTAATTCCTTGCGGATATCCGGGAAAGTTCTCAACTTCGGTGGTGGTGGTCAGTTGTCCACCTTGCTGCATTCCTTCGTATAAAACGGGGTTTAAGTTAGCACGCGAAGCATAAATGGCGGCAGTATATCCCGCCGGACCTGAACCGATAATGAGGCAACGGATTTTTTCCATCTTGATTATTGTTTTATCGTAAATCGTTTATTTCTACATTCGGATTGGCTTTGCTGTCGAATGTAAAAAAGTTATCATCATACTTTACACCGGTATCAATCTTATTGACTGCAAACAGTGTTTGAACGCCATTTTGACTTAATACTTTGATCGAAATGAGTTGAAGCGTTTTCTTGTCAATCTTTACAACCGTTTTGTAATAGGGTTTCTTCAGTTTTAAGTCGGGCGAAATATCAATAACATGGTGTGGCAACGATTCTTTATTGTCTAAACTAAATTCTATTTTTGAATTTTTGGCATAACTGCTCAGGATTAATGCCGGATTTATTTCCTGCAATTCGTCTTTGGTTGGAGTACTAATGCTTACTTCTTTATTTTTCAGGGTGTAAACATATTGGTCTTTTCCGTCAAAATAAGTTTGAACTGCCGGTGTGGTTATTTTAAACTTGTTGTTTTTGGAAACAACATCGCCTTTTATTACTTCTTTTTTGCCGGTTTTGGTATCTTCGAGTGTTAGTGTGAAATCAATTTTTATTGTTTCGTTTTTCTTTAGATTAGCCGAAGCTTTGTCTAATATTGATTTTGCTTTTGTGTCTATTTGGGCAAATAAACTGCCAAAAACAAAAAGACTGATGGCTAATATTGCAAATCGTTTCATGATGGTTCTTATTAAAAATTAAAAATCAGTTCGTTATGTCGAACTTGTCGAGACATCGCAAAAGCGTGTCAGATTATGCTGAAATCTCCATCGTGTTTATCGACATGACAATGTTAATGCAAACTTCATGCCCTTTCCTCGATTTAGCCGGATAAATTGTTATTTAGCCTCTTCCTTTTCTTTCTTTCCGCCAAAAATGGAAAAATGCACATAGCGTTTCGGGTTTTGCTTCATATCGACAAGCAAATTGTCGGCGCTTTTAGAGGTCGAACTTAAATTATTATATAGTGTAGGGTCGTTAACAAGCAAGCCTAAAGTACCTTTTCCACTATTGATTTTTTGGCTGACAGCATCTAAATTTGTCATAGCATTGTCTACTTTATTCACAGTTTGTGCAAAGTCGATTTTGCTCACATTGCTTCCGATTGTTGCAAAATCTTTGGTCATTGCATCTACATTTTGTGCAATTTTAGGCACATCGTTGTTCATCAATGTTTTGAGTTGCGAAGAAGAAGCTTCAAGATCAGCAGTTATATGCTCGATAGAGTTTAAACTGTTTTTCAGTTGTTTGCTTTCGGCAAGCGCGCGGACAGAACGCATAAGCGAGTCGGTCGATTCGAGCAAGGTTTGCACTTTGGGCAACAGGTTTTGAACATCGCCCATCAAGCTTGGTTCTACTGACGAAGGAAGCAAATCGCCTTTCGGCGCCACCTCACTGATATTTTTCGGATAAATAAACCGGATGGCTTTCCCTCCTACCAAACCGTTGTTGCAAAGTTCGGCAACAGTGCCTTTGGGCAAATGCACATCGTTCGCAATGTCGAGTGTAACAATAAAAGGAACTTGTTTCGAAAAGTCGTAGTTGATTTTACTTACTTGACCGATTTTGTGTCCATGGCTAAAGACGGGGCTTGTTTCTATTAACCCGTCAATATCGGTGTATGAAGTTTGATAATAGTTGGCAGGGTTGAAAATGTTGATTCCTTTCAGGTAATTAAATCCAAAAAACAGGATTACGCCCGAACATACGACTAAAAAACCGATTTTTACTTCTCTGGTAATATATTTCTTTATCATGATTTAAGGTTGTTTCGTTTTTAAAGCTTCATTTAATGATATGCGTTCTCCGTTTTTGAGGGCTATAATCCACGCATCAGGGAATTTGTCGCTAATAGAGTTTTTAATCTTTTGTGCCTCCATATAATCAGGCGAACTGCTATAAACATATTTATATGTACCCGAATTGTCATAAATATACGAGGTTGTTAGTCCTTTAAATTCAGGGCTATTCTTAGGTAATTTTTTATTTAAGGCAAATAGTTGTATGGTAAATATAATTTCATCCTTTTGTGCAACTGCCGGATTTGTTTGTGGAGTTAGAGCAATTGGGATTTCTTTAAACACAGGATCTCCCTCAACCGCAGGTTTAGGTTCTGCTTTAGGTGGCTTTGCCAACGAGCTTTCTTTGAGTTGTTCCACTGTTGTTGCTGGTTTTTTCTCAGGATTGACCTGTGCAGGAGTATTCGCCGGCGATTTAGCTGTCGGAATTTCTGTATTAGCCGGAGTTTCTTTTATTGTTACAGGTTTTGTTCCCGGTTTAGGCAAATTTGATGTATTTTCCTCTTTTTGTTGCTCGGCAACTGTTACTGGTGTTTTTTCCGTATTAACAACTATTGGTTTAACAGGTAGTTGTGCATTTGTTTCTTGCGTTGCTGCCGGTTCTTTTGCAGGTTGCGTTGCTGCTGTTTTTGGGACATACGGTTTTGAAAGGTCATTTTTAGATTCGTTTGTCGTTGTTTTGGCTGAGGCCACTGCATCTTTACCCGATTTGCGTTGATAGTCGCGCTTGTACCTCGAAAATGCGTTATAAATAGCCTCTGCCATCTGATCTTGTCCTTCATCCGAATTTAAAAACAACTCTTCCTGTTTGTTGCTGATATACCCCAGTTCGATAAGTACGCTTGGAGCTGCGGTTTTGTGCAATACCCAAAATCCGGCTTGACGCACACCTTTGTCAACCCGCCCCTTTTTCTCAAAATTGCGTTGCACATCCTGTGCAAACGACAGGCTTTTGTCCAAATATTTATCCTGGATAAATTCAAACATAATGTACGAATCGACCGAATTGGGGTCAAATCCTTTATATCTGGTCTGATAATTATCTTCGAGCAGCATTACGGAGTTTTCGCGCATGGCTACATTGAGGTTCGATTTCGATTTGGCCAACCCTAATGTGTAAGTCTCGCTACCGTAAGGCACTGAGCTGGTGCTGGAATTGGTATGAATACACACAAAAAGATCGGCATGGGCATTATTCGGGATATCGGCACGCTCCTGTAAGGTCAGGAATTTATCCGTGTCGCGTGTGTAAATGACTTTTACGGTCGGGTCATTTTCCTTTATTTTTTTACCAAAAGCCAATGCGATCGCTAAATTAATATCCTTTTCATACGAAAAAGAACCAACCGCGCCCGGGTCGTGCCCACCATGACCGGCGTCGATAACCACCACAAAACTGGGCGTTTGGGCAATGCCGATGATGGTGTATATGAACAATAACAGAGAAATTAATATTCCTTTTTTCATTCCTGTATTTTGCTTTTCAAAAATAATCAATATATAGTTTTTCTTGGATGGCAAAAGTAGTTAATATTCTCTAATTCCACAATGCTATTTCTTGGATAAAACTCCGATTTTTTGATATTAAATAAATATTATAATTCCAAAACAATTATCTATTTTTGCATAAAACACCCTAAATAAAATATGACAAAGAAACAACGATACACGGCAGTTATAAAGTGGTTTGAAGAAAACATGCAAATAGCCGAAACAGAATTGCATTACAAAAATCCGTTTGAACTGTTGATAGCCGTAATCCTTTCGGCACAATGTACCGACAAGCGTGTAAATATGGTTACTCCACCATTGTATGAGGCTTTCCCGACACCTGAGGCTTTGGCTGTTGCCAGCTTTGAAAATGTTTTCCGGTATGTAAAAAGCGTATCCTATCCCAATAATAAAGCCAAGCATTTGATTGCCATGGCAAAACAGTTGGTTGAAAACTTTAACTCGGAAGTGCCGCATGACATTGACCAACTGCAAACTTTGCAAGGGGTAGGTCGAAAAACGGCGAATGTGGTTGCTTCGGTAGCCTTCCATCAAAATACAATGCCGGTAGATACGCATGTATTCAGGGTTTCAAACAGATTGGGCCTTACCCATACTACTACACCGCTGGCTACCGAACGCGAACTGGTAAAAAATATTCCTGCCGGTCTTTTGGGTAAAGCGCATCATTGGATATTGCTTCACGGACGGTATGTTTGCATGGCTCGGAAACCTCATTGCGAGAAATGTGGATTAACAAAATATTGCGAATACTATCAAAAAACATCTTGCTTAAATAGTTGATAATTATTTGTGTAGTATGTATTTGTGCAAAAACATGTTTTTAAACATATTTTTTTTTTGAAAAAATAATTATTACTTTGTTGTGTCGAAAATTAAAGAATATTTAATTAGGTATTTTTGTATTAAAAGTAATTGAATTGCTCATTTGGATACTTTTGCTGATGAAACATTTCTACTCAAATAAGAATGCACATAACACACTTTTTACTTCCGGTTGGAAATCGGTAGTGGGGGGTGTGTTTGCTTTTTTGAGTATATTGTTATTCAAAAGAACGATTATTGTCATTATTAAAGGTGGTTGTGAGAAATATGCCGTAAAACTTTCCTACAGCAATTATTGTTTCAATGCTTTACGCAAACTATGGGTGTTCTTTCTTGCTATTAGTGTGTTTTTGTTTGTGAGTACTTCGGCTTGGGGACAGACGACTACTTTGACATCTACTTTGGCTGCAGCAACATTTTGTGTTAACGGTGGTTCTTCTTGTACGCCAACACTTCCTTCTTGGGTTACAAATAATGGAATGGGTACAGCCAATGTTACGCCTTCGGGAACTATTGACCCTACTCCTCTCGTTGATTTTTCTGGAATAAGCACAACAAAGTGTTATTTTTGGAAAGCACCCAGCTCAAAAGGATTCAATATATTAAGTGTTGCAAATGCAACAAAACTCCATATTTATGGTAATGGAAGTAGCTCAGGTCGAACTGTTACTGTTACCGTTAAAAAATGTTCAGATGCCTCAACGCTAGGAACTAAAACTATGAGTTTTCCTAATGCAAACACTAATATTATTGATCATAATGTAGATATATCTACGCTGCCTGATTATTCTGCCACTGAATGCTATAATATTTATGTAACAACAAATGGTGATATTTATGTGTGGGGAATTGCGCTTGAAGCTCCATCCTGTGCTGCAGGCACCCCAACCAACCTTACGGTAACAAAAAACTGTGATGGTACAGCGACCCTTTCATCCACATCTACAGCAGCTACAGACGACACATGGTATTGGCAAACTTCAGCTACAGAAACAGATAAGACAAAAACTTCTCCATATTCAGTAAACACCGCTGCTACATATTATTTGAGAGCTTTTAATACCGCCGGTAATTGTTGGGGTACTGCTGCAAGTACAACTGTTTCAACTGCCGACCTTCCTACCACACTATCCATAACAAGTGCTAATGCCATTCAAATACCTAATACGCTTGCGCTTATTGGATCGCCTACAGGTGGTGCTTGGACTGTAACTAACGGAACAGGTTCGGCAAATTTAACGGGAAGTACTCTCACTCCATTAACTGATGGTGATGTAACGGTAACTTATACACTCAATGGTTGTAGTACACAACAAGTGGTAACTATATCTTCTTCCACTGTTTGTAATGTCAGCTGTCCTGCGGTTACTGGTTTGGGGTATGAATTGGGAAGCAGCACTTCTGCCGAGAAATTATTTACGGTTGCATGGGTAAATCTTCCTGCAGGAGGGCAAATAACACTTACTCCATCGGCAGATTATCAGATATCAATAAATGGTGGCTCAACATGGGGGAATGCCGGCACAGCAGTTACTTATACCGCTTCGCCGGTAACCGGAGGCAATTCGGGAGCTAATATTAAGATACGGCTGGTTACAGGCAAAGCGATAAATACATACCCCGGCACAGTAACGATTGCAGCCACAGCAGATAATACTTGTACATCTACGGTTAATGTCAGTGGAAGTGTAGTGCCGGTACCTGTTTGTTCCATACCGCCCATAGCTGCTATTACAGATATGGCTTATACCGAAGGAGCAGGTCCATCCGGTGCGAAACCCTTATCTGTTGTTTGGGCTAACCTTCCTGCGGGAGGTGTTATTACAATTGCTCCGCCTGTGGGCTTTGAGATTTTCGATCCAACATCTTCTACATGGAAAAGCACTAATTTCACTTATACAGCCTCGCCATTAACCGGTGGTACTTTGAACACACAGGTGAGAATGGCAGCCGGATTATCTGCAGGCGCTAAATCCGGTTCGTTACAAATTACAACAGCCAATGCAACCTGCAACACAACGGTAAGCCTGGGCGGAACTGTGCGCGAACCGGCTGTGGGTTGTTCGGGAGGTACGCCGATAACTACAAACTGGCCATTAATAAGTACTAATGATGCTGTTCAAGGAACCAATACCGATATTTCGGGTGATGTGATTGGTGTTGGAAATCAAATTACTTCGCAAGCATGGAATAATGGAACCGGAAAACGGATTAAAGCCACTTCCTGGCCCAGCGTAGCAACAGACGGTTATCATGTTAATATCCCGATGCAGTTAGCTACCGATGCTTCGGCTGTGATTGATAAGCTTACAATTGATGCCAGCGTGTCGGGTAGCAGTAGTGGAGTTGTTGTTAAGTATAAGCTTCAGGCATCTGTAAATGGTGGCGCATTCGTTGATTTTGGCAATGAAAATACAATTACCTATAACAATGCATCAACATTAACATTTACGGCAGCTACTCCCCTGCAAGTTCCAACCGGTGCATCTGTTTTATTCCGCTTATTTGTATATTCTACAGCAACATCCGGCAGTAAAAACATTGATTTTAAAAATATTGTAGTATCCGGCGAAACATGTACATCCACACCTAAAGGTAGTTTAACGGTAACACCATCCACATTGTCGGGCTTTACAAACGATGGCTGCAACCGGAATGTCGAGCAGTTTATTGTGAATGGCAGCGACTTGACCAACAACGGGACAATCAACCTTAGCGCCACTTCGGCATACGAATATTCGGTAGATAACTTTGCTACCGCTCCGGTTACTTCATTTGCATACACAGGCACTTCTTTTACCAAAACGGTATATGTACGCTTAAAGAACGGGTTAACCGATGGCAATTACAACAATCAAACCATAACCCTGTCGGGTGGCGGATATGTAGGAGTAGCTCCTGTTGTTTTGTTAAGTGGAACAGTGGCATCTGCTGTGAAATTATCTTATACCCCAACTCCTTTAAACCTTAGTTATACGGTTGGAAGCGGTCCTTCAGCCGTACAATCCACTACTTTGTCTTATTCGGATGTGCCGGCTGGTACATCTATCGCATTATCATTGCCTGGTACGAACTATGTATATTCATTAACCAGCGCTACCGGACCTTGGGATAATCTTGCATCATTCACTCCAACAATTGCTACCGGAACGCAAACAATTTACTATCAATTGAAATCAGGATTGGCTGCAGGGACTTATAACAACGAATTTACAGCTTCGTTTGGATGTTATTCGGCAAAATTGCCATTGAACGGTACGGTGGTTGGGGTTGGTTGTAACTTGTGGGTAGATAAAATTGCTTTGACAAATTTGGATCGTACAGCGGGTTCGTCTAATCTAACTTATAATACGCAATCAATAGTTGTTTCATGGTCAGGGTTAGTTGTGGGCAATAATATTCGATTTAGTAAAATTACATCTGATTATGAAATTTCATGGGATGGAGGTATTATCTGGGTTAATGGAGACAATAGAGATTATCCGGTTCCAACAACCTCAGGAAGTGTTATTGTTTTAGTACGCAAAAGGAGTACAAGTAATGGAAATAATACAACGACAGAGATGACGATAACTTCAGTAGCAGGTTGTCCAAATAATGTTAAAGTATCCCTTAATGGACGAACAGGTTGTACAACTACATTAGATGTTTCAACTATTTCCGGTTTAGATTATTTTGAAGGGTCAGGTCCTTCTGCTATAGTTCCTGTTACAGTAACTTGGACATACTTACGATATGACTTGGAATTGAATAGTATAGGAAGTGATTTTGAATATTCATTAAATGGAACTGATTGGAATACTTCAACTGATGATATTCCTTTTGGTATTCCGACCTCACAATTAGCAGCTGGTTCTAAAACTTTTTATGTAAGACTTAAAGCAGGTTTGTCTGCTGGGACTAAACCAAAAACAATAAATGTACAACCTGTGAGTAGTAGTGATGAGTGTAGATCTACACTTGCTCTTTCCGGAATTGTGAGCATTAAGCCTAAAATCACTACCGACAAAATGGACAATGTATGCTGTCAAGGTGAATCAATTGTTCTGACTACAAAAGATTTCACAGGGGCTTCTACTTATACATGGCAATGGAATGATAATGGAGTTTGGAAACCTTTGACAGGTACCGGAGCAAGTATTACGGTAACTCCGCCTTACGGCTATGTGCTTTACCGTGCTACATCCAATAATGGCTTGTCGGCAACTATAACTGTTCGTACGGTTGTTTGCTGTTCGGCGGTGGGTAACTCAACAGTTGTATTAACAGAAGATTTTGGTACAATATCAGGTACAGCCCGGAAATGCGTTACAAATTTCCAAGCTGTTTCATACTCTTGTGATGGTGTGGGTACAACCAACAATGTAAATGACGGACATTACACAATAGTCAATAACTCCCGTGTAGCAGCAACATATTTTAGGGATATGCCTGACCATACCACAGGAGATGTTGATGGCGCTATGATGGTAATAAATGGTAGCGATCCAGGCCAAGTTGCTTTCCGTAGAGTATTCACCGGATTGTGTCCAAATACATTATATAATTTTTCTGCATGGTTTGCCAATATACACAACAGTACAACTACTAATTTGCCAAATCTGGATTTTGTACTTAAATCGGCTGATGGTTCGGTTATCTTAGATCGTGTTAATACGGGTGATATTCCATTTGGTGGCGCATGGGTACAAGGAGGTATTAGTTTTAATTCGGGCGAAAATTCAAGTGTAATGCTCGAGATTGTAAGTAATAAGCCTTCGGGTGGTGGTAATGACTATGCCATTGATGATATTTCATTTATAACCTGCTCGCCGGATACTTATTTAAATATTTATGTAAACCAATATCCGGTAATCGATTACACTATTTGTGCCAGCAATGAACCGATTGTACTAAAAGCCGAAACCGATTTCAATATTGATGATTTCTATCCGGCAGTAAAGTATGCTTTCTTATATAAGAAAACAACTGATACATATTGGACAGTCTTAGCTCCTGCCCAAACTTCAGGCTCACATCAATTTAACGGCAATACATTGCCATTAGGTACCTTTGAGTTTATGGCTGTGGTGGGTAATAATCTCACTGTAGTAAATGAGGTAGTTGAGTATTATAAAACCGGAGGACTTGATGCAATTTCTATAGGCACTTGCGACCGTTACAGTGTATCCAAGAAATCGGTCATACGGAAACCTGATTTGCCAACAGGAACAATTGTTTACCCGGAATATGTTTGCACAACTGGCAGTGCTGTAACTCCTGGCAATACAGTTTCTATAACAACCGGGGCAACTTATACAGTAGCCCCTGCAGGTTTGACTATCAATGCCACTACCGGAACAATTACCCCTTCCTCAAGTACGCCGGGCACTTATACAATCACCTATTCGGTACCGACAACCGCGCCTTGTAATACCTTTACGCTCAAAGATACCATCATTGTTTACAAAACCGAAACACCTGCCGTATCCATTGTTGCCGACAAAACAACGATTTGCCATGGCGCAGGCACAACTGTTACATTTACAGCAACAGCCAGTGGGGGAGGAGCTGCACCTACTTATCAATGGTATTTAAACGGCAGTCCGGCAGGGACAAACTCACCAACCTACAGCAATAATGCGTTAAATAATGGCGACCAGGTATCTGTAGTATACACCAATACTGATGTAAATCCATGCAAAGGACCCGCAGCTACCAGCAATACAGTAACCATTACTGTCGAAAACCCGGGGGTAACGATAACAACGACACCAACCAATACCACCAAGCTGACTTGCCTGCAGGAGAGCATTGTCCTGAATGCAAATACTTCGGTTGTTCCGGCAGGTACAACACTTACTTATTCGTGGAGTCCGGGTGGGGAAACCACACAAACTAAAACAGTAACCGCAGCGGGTACATATACAGTAACTGTTTCTACTCCAAATGGTTGTACAGCTACTGCTTCCATCGATATAACCGAAGAGCATACCGAGGCAAACCTCGTAACACACAATCCTGCTGCAGTTTGTGCACCGGGAACAGTTGATCTTACACTGCCTGCCGTAACTGCCGGAAGCCAGTTGCCAAGCGATGCCGTACTTACTTACTGGACAGATGCCAATGAGGGAACAGTATTGACAAATCCTTCGGCAGTAAGCGCTTCGGGTACATATTATATCAGCTATAATACATCCCGCACAGTTTGCAACAAACGACCGCAGGCAGTACAGGTAACCATTCACCCGAAACCAGATACATCACCGATATATCACGATTAAAAACATAAGAAATAAAAAATAAATAATTAAAAAACAATTCACAATTTAAACTTTACAATTATGAAAAATTTACTGAAACTTTCGATTGTTGCGTTTATGCTCTCCCTGATACCTTGGGGAGCGATTGCGCAAAAAGTGCCGGGTCAAGGGGATATGAACCTGACAACAACATTAGTTGTGTGTGAAAACACGACCAAGAATGTGGGGGTTGCTTTAACTGCCGGTTCTGCATATACTTGGACTATTTCCGGTACCTCCGGCACAGACTGGACACTTAATACCGGTACTCTTATCGGGAAACTAAATGATCCCGGCAAAGTAATTGAGAACAACTTGCTTAATATTTCTTGGTTAAAGGCAGGGAATTATACAATAACAGTAAACGAGACGACTGTTAATAACTGTCCGGGGCAAACAGTAAATTTGTCCGTAACAGTTAATCCGTTGCCGGTAATTGGACCTAAACCATTTGGTCCATTCTGTTCAGATGCTACTCTTACTGGTGTAACTTTAGCTACTGTGGATGATAGAGTTATTCCGGAAACACCGGTTGCTATTACTAAGTGGGATGTTACTTTGAAAACATTGCCAGCAGGTCTGACAAGTGGCGCTAGTAATGCAGTTAAAACTGCTTCACCAACAGTTACAGGAACTACAAACGCGAATTTGATTGCAGGTGATACATACACGAATACAACAGGTGTCCAAGCCACTGTAGTCTATGAAGTAACTCCTTATGCAGGAACCGGTACTGATGCCTGTGCAGGAACTCCATATGAAATCAGTGTAACTATTGATCCTAAACCTGTGTTTAATCCTATTCCAACTGCTTCTGCGGTATGTTCGAATGGAACTATTGGTGTAACATTGCCAACTCCTGATAATAGTGCTACACCATTGGCTATTACAGAATGGAATATTACAAATGTAAATCTGAACGGATTGACTGCAGTAGTTTCAACAACTGGCGTACAAACTTCGGCTAGTGCTATTGCAAATGACAAATATGAAAATAAAACAGATGCAGCAGTAAATGTAGTTTATACAATTACTCCGAAAACAGCTGCAGGTTGTGAAGGAACTCCATTTACAATTACAGTTCCGGTTAATCCTCAACCAGAGATAGTACCATCTCCTACAGCATCTGCATGTTCAGGTACGGCTATTAATCAAACATTAGCTACAACCGGAACGAATGGAGTTGGAATTACCAAGTGGGACATCACAGCCAATGCTCTTCCAGCCGGCTTAACAGGAACTGCTACAACAGGAACGGGTATAACTGATCCTGATGCAATTAAGAATGATGTATTTACAAATACAACAAGTAGTGCATTAAATGTGGTTTACAATGTAATTCCATATAGTGCAAATAATTGTGCAGGAGAAAGCTATACGATAACAGTTAGCATTACTGCCGCTCCAATTATTGAAAACCAAACAGCTACAGTATGCTCGAATGCTGCATTCTCAACAGATGTAACAATACCGACTGTAGATAAGTTTAGTACACCAATCTCCGGAACAGGAAGTGGTTATTATATTACCAATGTAGTGGTTGATCCTTCGTTGAATGGAGTATCAGGTATTACGCCAGATCCAACCAAAACTACTTTGGTACAATCAGGTGCTCTTGCAGCAGAACAATTCAGAAACTTAACCAATGGTAATTTGACTGTAACTTATACCGTTGTACCTCACACTACTTGTGATGGACCATCGTTCACATATACAGTTACAATCAGACCAGAACCACAAGTATCTAATGGTGCAGCTACAGTATGTTCTAATGACAATGCCGGTAGCACAACAACACCTATAGCAGTTACAAACGGAACAGTTTCTACTTACACTATTGTAAGTGTAACTCCAGGAGCCGGCGTAACAGCAAGTGGTACGGTTACAGCAACAGGTGATACATTCAGCACAATAGCTGCCCTCGAAGCAGGTGTTAATGATGATGTATTTGTAAACTCAAGTACAACAACTAACGGTACTGTTACTTACAGAGTGAAACCAACCAATGCAGATGGTTGCGATGGTGCAGAGTTCACTATAACTAAGACTATTTACCCAACTGTTCAAACTTCACCAATCTATCACGATTAATAACACATAAACCTCCTTTTCAACCTGCGGCTCACTGCAAAGTGAGTCCGGGTTGAAGAAAAGGTTTAGTAGAAATAAATGAAGTGAACAGGTCGGATATCAACAATGTTTAGCTCTTGTGAATGGCTGCCATTGTTGAACGGAAAGAATAATTGTACTTTACCATTGTAGTAGGAGATGTATCCATAATAAACCGTCAGGGTGAATATACAAACATGGCAATATACTCTATAAGCCCGTTAATGGTTTCGAATATATGTCGTACCCCTGACCGAATATCCGGATAGTACCTGCTGCAATATGTAATAAGACAAATTGACACAAAAGATTATATCTCTGCAATATGAGTGAAAGTTGAATGAAGTCGGATTAGTCTGGTCTGCTTATTGTAGAATATTCGGTTGAGTTATAACAGTCGAAGCTACCTACAACAGGAGAAGGTAAAAACCGGTATATCGGACAGCATTCACCAGTATGCAGGAAGTATAGTCAACGGGCTTGTACAGGTTGCCACCCTTCTGTACAAACAAAGAACGGCAACAAGTCAATACAGTATTTGGTAGTGTTTTAGATTAAAAATGTCAGTAAAAACAAAAGAAAAGGAGGATTCGTCATGCGTTGCAGTGAGCTTAGTCGAACTGTCGGCTAAGAGAGCGGAGGATACGAAGCGAACGCATGGAGATATTGCGGTAGCAGTATGATTAACCTTTTGTTTGTAAATTAATGGTCAATGGACATTGGTTTGCCAAAGGCAAAATAAAAACAGGTTAATTCTGTCTAAATATGTTTCAGGATTAATTCAAAACAACCTCTAAAACACAACTTGATTTTTATATTAACAATAAATTATAATACATATCCGCATATTCTAAGATGTTGTTTTAAATTTCTTTAAATAATTGATATCTATTTGGATTGCTTCACTGTCTGACTTCGACTTCGCTCAGTTACCACGCAATGACGACGGACAACCGAAGCGTCATTGCGAGGAGGTACGACAAAGCAATCTATAAAGTAAAAATTAGAGTATTATTGCGGATAAGCATCTAAATTATTAATCAGAAAGTTTCAGTAAAATTTTTCAAAAACGATTTCATATTTCATATAAAGTTTGATGTTTCCTTTTATTACCCCGGCAATACGGTTGGGGTAATAAAATGGAAATATTATAGGAGAGAAAAGACTAAAGAAAATCATATTATCAATAATATTTGAATTTCGATTGCTGAGCCTTGGTTGCTGAGCAGAGTCGAAGTAAGTTGAACTTTGAACCTTAAACCTTAAACTATCAAATTATAAGTGATGAAGTTTCCAATAAAAATACTAACCACATTAAGCGCCGTGCTTTTGCTCTTGGGTACACACCGTACTCAGGCTGCAAGCACAGCGCCTGATCTGGTTTGTGTCGGGACAACCAAAACTTATAATGTAAATCCAACGCCGGGTTCAAGATATAAATGGCAGATAAACGGAGGAACGCCGCTAACGAATACAACAAGTTCGATGCCAATTACATGGACAACTCCCGGAACTTATGTGGTCTCGGTACAGGAAACAATGGTAAATAATTGTGTCGGACCTCTTGTAACATTGGCTGTTACAGTCGAATCTCCACCAACATTGGCTATTACTGCCGGTGATATTTGTGCGGGCAAAGACCTTGTCTTCACAGCTACCAATATCCCCAATGCAATTTACTCATGGCAGGATGGAGGTATGCCTGTTGCCGGACAGTCCGGATACATTTACACAATGATTAATCCGCCGGCAGGCCCGCGTACTGTAAGCGTAACTGCAACAACACTTGCCAATTGTGTGTCTAATACGCCGGTAGCAACTGCTACCGTAAAACCATTGCCAATGGTGAATCTGACTGCACGAACCGGTTTGGTTTGTTTGGGCGGGAATTTAGTGTATGAAGCAAGTGGAAATTACTCAACTTATGAATGGTTGATGAATAGCCAGCTTCTTCCCGAAACAGGAAGTGTATTGACATATCCAACCCATGTGCCCGGCAATATGACAGTTTCGGTCAAAGGCTTCCAAAACGGTTGCGAGTCTTTGCCGCAAACGATGACCGGTACAATACAGGATACTCCGCCTATGCCGCAAACAAATGGTATCGCAGTTTGTGCCGAAGAGGGCACTACACTTGATGTGTCTTCATTGGTAAGTTCTGCAGGCTTAACCCACTTGTGGTATTCGCATGCAAGTACCCCTTCACGGATTTCTCCGCCGTTGCTGTCAACAAGTGCACCTGCGTCAAAGACTTATTATGTTTCGGCAATGAGTTCGGCAGGTTGCGAGTCGGATAGAGCGCCTGTTTATGTCGATGTGCTGGATAATCCGGTTATTATCAATAAAGCAAAGAAAGACGACAAAACAATCGAAATTGTGGTAGACAAAGGAACTCCGCCTTACATATATAGAATTCAAAATTCGCCTTCTCTGCCGTTCCATGGAACAGCGGTTATTTCAGAGCTGATCTCGGGGAAAAATGTCTTTGAAGTTGAAGATAGCAAAGGTTGTAAAACAAAAGACAGCCTTACCATTCAATTTAACGACCTGATACCCGAAACCTATTTTACACCTAATGGCGATGGCGACAATGATACTTGGGATATTGTTAATATAGACAAATATCCTCGTACCGAAATATATGTCCACGATCGCTACGGTAAAGAGCTATACAAAGGAACCGGAGCCACATTTAAAGGCTGGGATGGTATGTATCGGGGTCAACCTGTTGTAGGTACGGATTATTGGTATGTAATCAATGTGTACGAATTGGGTCAACGCATGGTAGGACACTTCAATTTGAAAAGGTAAAAAGCCCGACTTGAACTGAAAGTAGAAGAAAATTGTTATCTTTACGAAATCTTTGAGAAAGACATTGAATTATGCTTAACAAAACGCCTTATTTAAAACGAATTATACTTTTTATTGCCACAGTTTTCTTTGGGTTCACTAATGTTTTTGCTCAAGAAGACCCTGTGGCAAACCAATATTATTTTAACTACTATTTAGCTAATCCTGCTGTAGCCGGCGCTACCGATTGTACTTATTTTATGTTTACAAATAGCTTCAATTGGGTAGGTTTAGATGCCGACGCGCCAATGACACAAACATTAAGCTTTCAGACCCGTTTGCAGAACAGTATGGGTATCGGAGCATATATTTTTAACGACCGGAATGGTTATAGCTTGCAACAAGGGGCGCAATTCACTTTAGCATACCATATTGATTTATCCGATGGACGGCGATATATGCGCCAGCAAGTTCGTCGCGACAGGCAATTGTCATTCGGAGTATCCGGAAAAGTATTCAACCGTGGTTATTCTTCCGATTTCAACCCCGATCCAACCAATCCTGCTTACCAGGACATGAGCGATTCGCAAGTTTTCAATGCCAATGTAGGAGCTTATTTTACATCGTATGGCTTTTTTACAGGCTTATCCGCCTTTAATTTAGTGCCAACTAAAATGAGTGCGTCCAATGTGGATTTAGAGCCAATAATACCTCTTACATTTGAATTGTTATTAGGCAACGAATTTGAGCTAAACCATAAAGAAAGTTTGGAACCATCCCTGATGTATAAATTTTCTGCCGATGAGGCTATGGATTTAGATTTAAATTTGAAGTATTCGAAAGAATTTAATAAAAACAGAGATAATGCCTGGTGGGTGCAAGCAACATTCCGTGGCGTTTTAGACCCTAACCATGTGCAAACAAATAAGCTAATTGGAATGGTGGGATTTAAGTTGAACAAATTTTACTTAGCCTATGCTTACGGCGCCGATCTCAACCGGTTAATACGGTATAGCTATGCAACACACCAGATCATGTTGGGATACACATTCTGTCATGTGGACAAATTCTGTAGATAATTTAGTTAAGATAGAAGAAAAACCCCGTTAGAAAATGTTTTCTAACGGGGTTTTTTTGTGCGGATGAAGGGACTTGTCCCTTTTATCTTGTCAACAGTATTTCAAATTGTTACACTCGCAAAAATAGTTGGATAACCGATTTTACACCCTTAAAATTGGGGATCAAAAAGTATCAAATCGTATGATACAAAATTAATGATTTTTTTAAGCAAACCAAAGCTTGCGGATTGTTTTTTGAACAGGTATTTGTTGTTTTAAGTAGTCATAAGAATTTTTATAAAAAAGTGAAACGCATATAATTTACTATTTTTTATCTTTGTGTTTTACTTAACCTATAAAAGTATGCCAACAGAAACAAACCGCATAGAATACAAACAACAGCTTACTGATGATCTGGAAAAAGAAGGCGTGGCATTTTTAAACTACCACGAAGGTGGTGTGTTGTATATCGGCATTGACAAACATGGAAATCCGGTCGGACTTTCGGATATTGACAGTGACATGCTTAAAATTAAAGATCTCCTGAAAAACAATATTCTCCCCTCTTGCTTGGGTTTGTTTGATGTGGTTGTTGAGAAAATAGATGGCCGAAATGTTATTAAAGTCACTTTTGCAAGCGGTACAGAAAAGCCTTACTATATCAAGAAACACGGTATGTCTGAGAAGGGTTGTTTTATTCGTGTGGGAACGGCTGCCGAACCAATGCCGGTACGAATGATAGAATCTTTATTTGCAAAGCGTACTCGCAATTCTATTGGAAAAATCAAATCGCCTAAGCAGAGGCTCTCGTTTGAGCAGTTGCGGATTTATTATGACGGTGTTGGCAAAACATTAAATGAGCAATTTGCAACCAATTTGGAATTGCTTACGG
Source organism: Paludibacteraceae bacterium (assembly GCA_031553685.1). Lineage (GTDB taxonomy): Bacteria > Bacteroidota > Bacteroidia > Bacteroidales > Paludibacteraceae > JAFGVL01. The sequence goes on from JAVBLE010000048.1 coordinate 20,902, forward strand.
AAGAAGGGCAATACAATTATGTAGCTTACTTGTTATCGGACATCAATAATATGTCGATAAAAGTGGCCAAATATAACGGACTCGACCGTGTGAATTTGGCTGAAAATAACGAATATGGTTATTGCTCTTTGATAAAAGCTACTAAACAAGTATTGGATAAGATTGATGTTGAAAATAAAACCTTGGCCAGAATTACGCCAAAGGAACGCGAAGAGAAACGCCTGTGGAATCCTGTTGCTTTGCGTGAAGCTATTATTAACGCGATTGTGCATAATGATTACACTTTGGAAATACCACCCAAATTTGAGTTTTTCGACGATCGTTTTGAGATTACTTCGTACGGCGGTTTGCCACAAGGATTGGAAGAGAGCGAATTTTTCGAAGGTCTTTCAATTCCTCGCAATAAGGAACTGATGCGAGTTTTTAGAGATGTGGATTTGGTCGAGCATTTAGGTTCAGGCATTCCGCGTATTTTGCAACATTACGGAAAGGAGTGTTTTAAATTCTCAACTAACTTTTTGCGAATGACTTTCCCATCGGCTGCACCACTAACCGCGCAAGTCACCGCGCAAGTCACCGCGCAAGTCACCGCGCAAGTCACCCAATTAATTATGTTGTTAGAGGGTGAAATGAACCGTCAGGAGATTCAGGAAAAACTTAATCTTACCCATGTTGAACACTTCCGGTTAAACTACTTAAAGCCAGCCTTGGAAGAAGGCCTCATCGAAATGACATTGCCTGATAAACCTAATAGCCGCCTACAAAAATACCGCTTGACAAAGGCAGGTAAGGAATTAAAACAATCATTGAAATAGTTTTGGAAAAAGGGCCGCGAATTATCGTGGCTGTTTTTTGATGTGGTTGGGGTGTGATATGTGGTAGGATGAACGACTTATGATAGGCTGGTCGATTATCCGACAATGAGGGGGTGTACTTGCGCGGCTTCTAAACCTGTGTATTGGCAGAATTCGTCGATACTGACGAACTGGTGTTCTTGCTTGTGATAATGTCTTTTTATTTTTGCAAGGAGAAACCTGCCATAGCGTTCGCTTTTGCCTGTGATGAGCTGTACATCTTTTGGGTATATGCAAATCCTTTTGACTTCCATTGGACTTTTGTTTCTGCAAATTTACAAATAATTATGTTGTTTTATATTGCTTTTCCGGCAAAAACGGCAAGGTTCGACATTGGCGGAAAGTGTTATTTGGTAATGCTTACGGGTTGGTTATAACTTTATGCTGTAATTTTAAATCTTTAAATTATGGCAAGACAAAAAGGTATTATCAAATTGGAAGGAACCATCGGGGATATTTCATTTTATAAATCGAAAGATGGTTTCTTGGCGCGTGGTAAGGGTGGTATAGATGGCAATCGTATTGCTAATGACCCGGCTTTTGCCCGGACGCGCGAAAATGGTGCGGAGTTTGCCAATGCGGCTTCGGCAGGAAAGTTATTGCGCGATACGGTGCGTGTGTTGGGCATGAATGCTTCGGATAGCCGTGTGACGGGAAGGCTTACGCAACTGATGACGCGTATCAAGAACTTGGATGAGGTTGATATTCGTGGGGAACGCAGTGTGGCGGAGGGTATTACATTGCCTGCGGGTAAATCGTTGTTGAAGGGTTTTAACTTTAACAATCAGGCGGTACTGGGTAGTGTGTTGTATAAACCGTTTCAGGTGGATGTTGCCACGGGAAAGATTTCTATCTGGTCTATCGTAACGCAGGATGAGATTGCGTTTCCACAAGGGGCTACGCATGTGATTTTTAAATCGGGGTATGCGAGTATTGACTTTGTAACGGGTGCTTCGGAGTTGAAGGTTTCGGAAGCATTGCGCTTGGCAATTAATCCGGAATCGCAAGTGGTTTCGATAGTGCCGGAATCGGTACCGAGTATTACGGGTACGCGTTTTATTCTGCTTTGTATTGAATTTGTGCAGGAAGTGAACGGCGCGGATTATTCGTTGAAAAACGGGGCTTATAATGTGTTGTCGGTTGTGGAAGTTGTAGATGGTGTTTAGAGCCTGTTTAAATTTTTATTGTTTTTAAATTATGGAAAATCAAACAGTAAATCCCAATGAGATGAATATTGTGGAACGGGTAAAGGCTCCTACTCCAAAGTTTTTTAAAACTTTGCGGACCATCGGGCTGGCACTGGCTGCTGCGAGTGCGGCTATTTTGGCGGCTCCTATCGCACTGCCGAGTGCTCTTGTAGCTGCTGCGGGATATGTGGCTTTGGCAGGTGGTGTATTGACGGCTGTGAGCCAAACGGCGGTAGAGACCTCCGGTAAAAGAAATGCAAACGATGAAGATTCTTGAAACAGCGATGAACGGTAATGTACGGGCGGGAACTTTAGGCGGTGCAGTGTTGTCGTTTTTCGGAAATATCTTTGTAAGTGATTTGCTGAAAACGGTTATTCTGTCTGCTGTGGGTGCAACGGTGAGCTTTATTGTTTCATTGGTTTTAAGATATCTTTTCAGGCGTTTGAAACGCTAAAAAAATCCTACTGTTTCTGGTGTGGTAATCTTTATAGTAGGTTGGGGCTTCCTTCGCGGGAAGCCTTTTTTGTTTTTGCATGATTATGAGGAGGCATTTATAAAGCTTAGGCACCGGATTGTGCAATTGACTGGAATTTCCAAAAGGAAACGGAATAAATAGCGCAGCGGTTTATGCCGTAGTCTTTTGGAAACCCACAGGGCTTGTTCCGGGAAATTACGGCATAACTTTGCCGTGGCTTTTGAATGCGTTTTTTGTTTTTGGGGCTGGACACTTCAAAAGGTGCTGCGAAAAATGGCTACTAAAAAATTGAACATTATTTTTCGCAGCTTCTTTTATCCTTGAAGGGTGGGTGGGGTTTTCCCCTTTCCGGAAACGCTTTCATTCCTTATGGGTGGGAAGAAAATAGTGAAAAGCTGCTTTGGGAAAGGGGAATGAAATTAAGAATTAAGAATTAAGAATTAAGAATATTCCTACCTATGGGCTTATTATTTATTGTGAAAAATGTTCGTTTTTCTATACTAAAACGCGAAGACGCAATGACACGAAGACGCTAAGATTTTTTTCTTTGCGTCGTTGCGACTTAGTACATAAAGCGTAGCTTTTAGTTTGAATGTGCATTGTGTTGAAAGCGGATATACATAAAATATTTTTATAAAATATTTGTTTATTAAAAAATATTTCTTAAATTGCGCTCACTATTGCGTGTGATTTTCTATTGTTTAATTTCCTTTTAAAACAAATATAGATATGCGCCTCTTTACTGCCTCTCCAGCCTTGTTTGCACATACAGATGAATTTGTATGCCACCCTATTGACTACCTTCTCTATAATATATTAGCTGTATTTCTTATTGCTAACAGGAACAAAGATTTTGTGCTGATAACGGAAAAATCGAATTGCAAATTCTTACATTTATAACTGCCGAATTGCAAATTTGGCAGGACGGAGTCCGAATGCAACTTTATTTACAATATAAATTAATGTAAAAATGAGTAGTACTAAATTTTTCTTTTTCGTGGAAGAAGATCTTATACAGGAGCAAAGTGAGACATTGGCTTATGGACCTGTATTGAACGAAAAAACAACAAAATACAGAGTTACATCTTTATTTAAAACAAATGTTCCGGCAAAAGCATTTGCGGTGTGTGATGGGCTTGCCATTATACAAGAGAGTACAGATAATTCTGATTTTGTTAATCTTATTATCAAGCCACTCAAAACTATAGAGAATAGCTTTACTCCTGTTGAATATTATATTTATAGAGGATTGAAAAAAGAAAACTTTATTCAGTCTGATCAAATTATAGCTAAAGACAGTCCAAACAAAACAGATTTAATAGAAAGTATTTGGGATGATTTTAACGACCTGAAAGAAAAGCACCCGAATGATTTTACTGCAGCTGCCCCCAATGTAGGAGTATTAGGTTGGAATCTTAATTCCGAAGATGGTAATACCCCGTTAGAAAATATTTTCAGTCAAATACGGACAGAATATGAATTTGCGCAAGTAAAAGCAGGAGACTTTATAGGTTATTTTTCGACAACAGACACTTTTAATGCCGGTTTTGAAATTGTTTTACAAGAACGGGCAGATACCATTACACTTGAGAAACTACGACTACCGGAAAATATCATTTCTGTTGCTGCTCCTGCACCTACAGACATAAAGGGAAATGAACCCATAGCTATCATGAGAGAACGGGAAAAGATATTAAGTTATGTTGACCCTGCAGCATATTTAATGCTTTGTAATGAATGTGGTGTTATTTACATGGATTCCAGTGCAAATAAACAAACTGTATTTGGATATAATGATATATTTACCAACCTCGTTTCTTCTTTTTTCACCAAAAACAGTGTATATATTGATATCAGGAACGAAAATGGTTATTCGTTCAATTACTACAAAGATTATGAAGGTAAAACAACAGATGTTACAAAAGGGAAACATTTAACCGTTTCGTATGATAATGGCGCCACCGAAGAATTAACAGAGTACTACACAGAATTCTGGCCTATTTTTACTTTCAAAAAAACAGGTGTTTCTGCCGAAATTCTTCCGGTAAAACTATCTATCCGCCTGGATTACAACCCCCAACCATACATTTTTTACGATTACGCCCTTAAAAAACAGGACAATAAACTGACGAACATTACCGGCAACGAAAAGTTTGTCGAACTTCAACCCAAATTATTACCTGACGAAATCAGCAGCGGCTGGACATTGCCTTTTACTGTAAACATTCCTGTTATCTCGGATACCGCTGCTTCCATATCTAAAATATATATAGGAAGAAACAACTATGATGATATACAGGATGCTCCCGATACCTTGTTGAAAAGAGAACATTATCTTGATTTCATCATTAGTCCCGTATCTTCGATTTCGGAGACGGCATTGACTTCGGGCTCTCAGTGGAGGTCTGTGTTAGGTAAAAAGCTATTGTCGGCAAAATATGCTTTGGGCTACAATGCCGCTGTAGAAATAACATTGGTAGAGACCGCCACCCTTATTCAGTTTTATGTGCAAGCCACTGACGCCATTACCTTAAGCGCAACTTTAAATCCTTACGAAACAAATATAGTTTCCAACAACACCTATCCGGTTTTAGGCAAATCAATGACGAGCAGCGAAACCGAATACAGAGACAATACCAATATTGAACTCAACGAAACATATATAGAAAATAAAGACATATACCTGTATAATATTATGCCTGTTATGGATACCGACGGTAGTTATTACAAACCCAAGGTATGCTGCCTCACTTTTACACGAGACGAATACGATAACTACATTAAAAACGCCATAACCGAAATAGACGAAACCTTGCACGAAGTATCATTAGGCATTGCCAATGCAAGCGACACGCCTCCTGAGACACAATCATGCTTAACCCAGCTGACAGATGCCAATGGTACTTATTACTACGAAGGTACCTTAAAACTGCACGGGCTTAACTCTGCAGGTATACGAACTATAGAAAGCCCTATAGAAAGTATCGAAATAAACACCACAGATAGTAGTTATTTCTCTTCCACAACTATAAACTTCAATACACAAGCACCACCGCACACTTTAGTAAAAAATAATGCACTTAAAAAGGCAAATAAAGCAACAGGAACAGATTTTAAAGCCTATTTTACATTTCGCGAGGCCATAAGATATATTGAAGTTGTTGAAAAATGTTATTCTACAAAGGATAAAAACATAGGGGAAACTTGCACCAGAATAAGAGTACATTACTATGGGGGATTTGCAAAAAAATCTTTCCCTTTTATAGAGGATATTTTTAAACAAGAAGCTTTTGAAAATTTAATTTTGGATGCTCCCTATGATGGTCTCTACCGTTTTTTGTATCGAGATATTATGAAGGAAAAAGATAAAAAAGATGGTGCTGATGTTTACGATCATTTAACGGCGCAAGCTAATGAAAATGAAATTCAAGACAATTCATCTCCTTACCTTATAGTGTTACATGGAGATGATACAAGAAATACATATCATGCGGATTTTGGACAAATATTATATGGTTTTGAATCACTCAAATTAACCAATATGGGAGGTGGATATTATGGTTACAATGAATATTCATTATATAATAATAAAGCCTATAAAAATAAATTACCATTCAAATATTCTGCAGCATATACATTTAAACCTACAGAACTTATTTCCTACGATTATTCCGGATTAATTGCTAATATAGCTACCCCCATAGCCGAATGTTTTTATCATTTAAAAAAGAATGTGCCACCATATTCAGGTAGTCGTGTTCCTAACTATGCAGATTTGAGTAGATATTATGAAATATCTGCTCCAAATGCTGATTTATTTGGTAATGCCGATGCTTTAGGCATTTATTGTGCCTATGAAAATTTAAAACATAACACAGGATTACTTTTATCAGATGTTTTTACTTTGTACTATTATGGCAAATCGTCTTTAAGACAAGGACTGATTATCAAACCCGTAAGAACCTATTATAAATACGATAAGCGTTGGGCAAATCTTGCCACAGAATTTAAAATATTATCAGGTACAACATGGTTGCCAGATAGTCCCTTCCTATCCTTAGAATGGAGTGATATTCGAGCATCCATTCTTAATAAAATGTGGTTATTTGCTGAATTTTGGTATAATAAACTCCTCCATAAAAAATGGACGGGTTTTCGTGTCGCTGAAAATATTCCATTTCCAATTCATCGATTTATCTCTGTAGATAATCAGTCGTCTATTAGCGATCCATCATTTAATGAAACAGATTATAACCAATCCAAAGACTACCAAGTGTTAAAAGATTATGTCGAATACTGTTTTGAGAATAGATTTTTACTGTTCTTAAAAACCAAGTGTCAAGAAGAAGGAAGTCTAAGATGAAAAGTATGAAGAATATATTTAAGTTTTTTAGTGTATTGTTCATCATAAGGATAATGATTATTATATGTTGGAGTTTGATTGATTTTTATCCTTATAATGAAGTTGATATTAGTTGGATCATTTCTATGATTTTTTGGTCTATATGGATTGGTATTAATTATATATCAGAAGAATACTTTCTTTTACAGTTTTTTATTCGATTCCTAATTTGGTTAGGGTTTGCCCTAATTATTTTTGACAGAAAAATATCGCTTGATATAAAATCTAAAATTGGAAATTTAATATTACTTATTGTTTTTATTGTTGAAAGTATTGGACTATTTTTAAATTGGTTACTTTGTTTATGGGATTCTGGTTCATCAGGTCATTGGTTTTAAATAATATTATATAAAACATCAACAAACAAAAATGCATGAAAAATATCGGAGAACTTATACGATTTTTGGGATTATTGTTTATCATACGAATAGTAGTTGTTACTTGTTGGCTTTTGGTTAATATTTATTCTTACTCTAATATTAATTATATCTCTGATTTTTGTAATGAGTGGGTTCTGAGTGTATGGCTTGGTTTTATATATCCAAGCCCTGAAAAATATTTTCATTTACAATTTGTAATTCGATTAATTACTTGGTTGAGTCTTCTCATTTTAATTGTTTTTGATCCAAAGAGAAATTTTTCACACAAAGATACAAAGATTAGATATTGGGCACAGTATATTATGAGTATAGAAGGTTTCGGGATTTTTTTTGGTTTTTTAGTAGCCTTAGGAAAATTTCGATATTAGCTACTACATAGAGTAAAAGAATCAAAAACTATATGTAGAACAATTATTTCCCAAAATCATAGAATATTCTAACAATAAAAATTTATCTAAACAATTGAATTTTAATAAGACTGATTTTTTAAACTTGCTAAAAAGGTTGCATATAATAAGCGTTCTCGCATTTATAGAATCAACAACTGATAATATAAATAAACCATTTCATTATTCTAATGAAGATATACAAAAACTGAAAGAGTACACCATATATTGCCTTGATAATAAGTTTTTACCATTTCTAAAAGCCAAATGTAAAGAGGAGGGAAGTATAACATGAAAAATATAACTAAAGTCTTTGGTGTATTACTTATTTTAAGGATACTATTTGTTGCGATTTGGATTATGGTTGACCTTTATCCACACTTTAATGTTGCTGATGTTTCATTTTATTCTTATCGTATTTTGCAAATATGGGTTGGTTTTTTTATGGATATACAATATTTTCATTTAGATTTTTTTTTTCGATTAGTAATTTGGGTTGGGCTTGTTCTACTGATTTTTAATGTAAAGAAACCATTCACTAATAAAAAGTCGAAAATTGCATACAAAATATTATGCACTGTTGTGATTATAGATGGTATCGGGATTTTTTTAGGATATTTTTATTATCTCCTTATTTTAGGATTTGCATCAGGTCCTTTGTTTGGATAAGCTTACATTTCATATTTCCTAATAAAAAGGTATCTGATTTCAAAATCAAATATTAAAATACATATATGAAAAGCATGGGGAAAATATTTAAATTTTTTAGTATATTATTCATTTTAAGAATAATATTTATCACATGTTGGCTTTTGTTTATTTTTTGTTTTTATTCTAATGGATGTAACATTGTTCCTTTTTTCAATGTATGGATTCAAAGCGTATGGCTTGGGTATATATATCCTAATCCCGAAATATTTTTTTACTGGCAATTTTTTATTCGGTTAATAATTTGGATCGGGCTTGCCATCCCAATCATTATTAATACAAAAAGAGCATCATTTCGTGAAGACTCAAAATTTGGATACTGGATACTATATATTATGCTTATTGAAGGATTTGGACTTTTATTAGGGGTAATAACAGCTTCTGTAAGTTTGGACCCCTTAGCTTTTTTTAGGTAAACAACAACAATATGAATCGTTTATTTTATACATTATTGCTTCTGGCAAGTTTACAACTTGCAAATGCACAAGAAATAGAGGCTGTTAAGCTTCATTACCAAACTAGACCAATGGGATTCAAATCCAATTATGACAGATTGATTACATACGACACACATAATAATATTGTAGCAAAAATAGTTCGAACTTTTGACAAGCGAGGTAATGTTTTGACGGAATCATTAGAAGGTAAGAATCATATAGAGACAGGAACAATAAATGGTAGTGTCTTTACCTATGATAGTAGAGATAATGTATTGTCAATTAAAAGTATGGGGTTATATATTCAGAACTACACCTACGACTCAACTAACAAACCATTATCTTACGAAATAAAATCTTGTTTCCTTAATGATTGTATGGGAGATAAGTATGTATATACTTATGATACAAGAGGGAATAAATTGAGCTCAGAGCGTTTGGATATGAAGAATAATATTTATACAATGAATGTGAAGTATACTTATACTTATGATTCGAATAACAATAAATTGTCTGAAATTTGGCGGGACGATGTACGAGGTGGAAAACATATTTATAGCTACGATGCCAAAAATAATCTGATACAAGAAGTATATTTCGATTGGGAAAAGAATGCTTGGGTAGAAAATGATCAAATAGTATATGAATATGACAGCAATAAAAACAAAACTTCTTGTATCACTCAATATAACAAGAATTCCGAAAAAATTTTAAGCAAATCTTTCCAACCAATTGAATGGGAAACCAGAAAGAAGGGAAAATATACTTATGATGAACATAATAATGTATTGATGGAATTTGAAGAGGAACTTAATGATGGAAAATGGAATACAACATCTTATAAATATTTTACTTACGATTATAATCAAAAAGGAAATCAAGTATCAAGAATTGAAGAAAATAAGCTAATTCAGCACCGAAATCATTTTGTATATGATGAGAATAATCGTTTGATAGCAAGAGTTGGAGAAGACTATAGAGATGGGAAATGGATTTTGTGGGATAAGGAAGATTATGTTTTTGATATAAATGGGAATATGGTAACACACATTATTGAAAAACAATATGGTAAGAAAACATTAGATCCTAATTATGAGTCCAACTCTTATGATGATGGGCTTAGTGATATGGTTCAAATAAAACTTACTTATACCTATAACGAAGGTGGTATGAGTACATCAGGTAAATGCGAAATATTGCGCAATGGTAAATGGTGTCCACAAGAGTTTCTTAATCATTCAGAATTGTATTTTTATTTCAGCCCTCAAAATAGAATGTACGAGCCTATTTATAATTGTTATCGTTTCGAAGCACACGGAGTTTCTTTTGAATAAAAATCTAAGATTATGTCAAATAATTATTTCCCCAAACTATCCAAGATTGTAACGGTAGAAAGTTTACCCGAGCAATTGAATTTTATACAAGGAGGAATTTCTTACTTGTTAAATGGGTTGGCATACCGTAACTTAAATGTTGTACACAGCAGTGACGGAAGCAATATATCCTATAATTTGGATGTACTCAGCTTTAAAAGGATAGAATACGATGTTTTTGGCACAGGGCTCACATTGGTTCTTAATCCGGATAGCAGTGGTATGTCTTCTTTCCCTATATCTGTAACCAACTACTGGGGCATCAGGCGCTATATAAAGAATTTCAGCCTGGCAACATTCCCGTACACCCCCGAAGCATTTCTTGATTTAGCACTCAAAATAACAAATCTTACCGATGATAGGCTTCTCTATTATACAGGCATCTCATTCTGTACATCAGAAGATCCATTTAATGAATTGGCTACCAGCCTTGCAAATTACGGTTTAAATATTACATTGCCGGTAAGCAACGATATTGAAACGGCTATAAACCAAATTATCGAAGCAGCCGAAAATCAGAATTTCTCATTAAAAGCAGCTATTGTAGCCGAATATATTATAGACCTTACAAGCATTGATAATTCTCTTGATAATGTCAAGCAATTATTTGGCTTTACAGGTAACTATGATATTATTGCCAAAATAGAAGATTTATTTGTCCCTCAAATATCAGCCAATCTGCTGTTGTCTGCCGGATTAGAATTTCCCCGTACCATGTTGGTGCCTTTAGACGAAAATCGTCAGCCAATACCCATTACAGACCCAGACAATCCACCTAAAACGATACTGCAATTTGCCACAGCGGAATTCTTTTTCAGTACAAAAGGTAAATTTGGCTTTACAACAGAAATTGCAGCAACATTAATTCCGGCAGTATCTCAAATAGGAAATACAGGTTTTACTATTGGTTTTACCAATGTGAAGCTCGACCTAAGCCGCACCACCAATATTCCCGAAGCCGATGCAGCGGGTTATCCTACCGATTTTGTAGGCGTATATATAGAAAGTGCCGAAATCGGGTTGCCCGAAAAATGGTTTAAGGCTTTGGGCGCTACCGAAGGTACAACGCTGGGTATCTTTGGTAAAAACTTATTGTTGGGTACCGGCGGTGTATCGGGCACATTCGGCATACGAGCCATAGATACCAACGGCAAGCCTATCGGTACCTCTGCGCCCGATGGCGCTGAAATGAAGTTTAAGCTTGGGTGCGAAAATGGTCTTACCATCGGTTTCCGTAGCTTTGATCTTACCCTCAAGCAAGGTGAATTTGTACACACCAACATAGTCGGCTCGCTGCAAATACCCGGCTTTAAAGATGCCGTCGGCAATGATGCCAAGATAGACATAACAATGTCATTCGACGCAAATGGCGATTTCTTCATTACCGGCTCCGAAGTGGATGGCATACCGATAAAAATTCCAGGTGTGATGACATTTTTAATCAAAACGCTATCGGTAGGCAGAAAAGAAGACAAATTCTATATATCTACAGGCGGTGCACTGGATTTTAGCGAGCAAGCCGCCATCGGTAAATTATTTAAAGACCCGTTGGATATACAGCTCACTATCTGGCAAGACGGCACGATAGAACTGAAAGGATTGGACGGCGCCTTTAAACTGCCACAACCGAAAACGCTGCAATTAGGTCCGGCAGAAATTACTATCACTGCTATCCACTTTGGTTCGGATGAGCGGATGCACAACAATATCATGCGTAAGTACTGGTATTTCGGTTTTGATGGTGGGGTGAATATTAATCCAGGGGGCATTGATGCCCGCGGCGATGGGGTGAAGGTTTACTTTACGGTGGATAATAGTAGTAGCCGTCCATTGCATGTATTTTTCCGCATACAAAGCCTTTCGATCGATTTAATTATTCCCGGCTCGGCATCGAGTAGCACAGCGGCGGCAATTATCAGTGGTTACCTTGCCATGAAAGAGCCGACCGTAGCCGGTAATGACGGCACGGAATATACCGGTGGCGTGAGTTTGTCTTTGCCTAAATTGAAAATTTTGGCAAGCGCCGGCATGCGTTATAACCCCGGCATTCCATCTTTCCTTGTGGATGTAAATATAGATTTGCCAATGGCTATCCCATTGGGACCTACAGGCGTGGGTATTTATGGTTTCCGGGGCTTGCTGGGACAACGCTATGTAGCCAGTAGAGAAACCGCAGGCTTATCAGGTGACAGTAGTTGGTACGAGTATTACAAGAAAAAAGTAGCTCCCGATTACCGCGAGGGCATACAGGTGAGCAAAATGGCTCAGCAAAACGGATTTTCGGTAGGGGCGGGCATGTCGGTAGCTACTGCTTTTGATGGTGGCAAGGTGTTTTCGGCTAAGGTATTTGTGCTGTTGTCGGTACCCGATATTTTGTTGATACAGGGACAGGGTGCCATCCTGAAAGAGCGGGTAGGCTTGGATACGACTAATGATCCGCCGTTTTCGGCTATGATTGCTATTTCGACAAAATCGATAGAATCGGCATTCGGTGCCAATATAAAAATACCCGACGGCGGAGAAATAGCTACGCTGAACGGCACAGCCGAGATGGCATTTTTCTTCAGCAATTCGGGGGCTTGGTATGTGAATATCGGTCGGGATCAGCCGGAGGATAAACGCATACGGGCAAAATTATTTACACTGTTTAATGCTTATTTCTACTTTATGCTTAGCAAGCAGGGCATTAATGCCGGAGCCGGGGCAAAGTGGGACTTTACTAAGAGATTTGGGCCTTTGCGTTTTGAAGCGGGGGCTTACTTGGATACTACGGGCAAAGTGAGTTTTAAACCTGTTCAGATAGGCGGCAGTATTGCACTGGGCGGCTATGCCGGAGTTTATGTTTGGAAAGTAGGTGTACGCATAGATATTGGCGCCTGGCTTAAAGCCGAAGCACCCAAGCCGTTTATCATCAGCGGCGGGTTGTCATTCCAGATAAGGGTGCCTTGGCCGTTTAAGAAATTGGGCGGTCCTTATACGGTTGATTTTACATGGAGTTTTAATAAAGAACGCGACCTGAATCCAATCTCATTGATAGACCCGTATAATGGAGCAAGAGCCATAAACCGACTGACCGGCGAAACTTATCCATTGCTATACAGTGCTACGGGTGCTGAGGCAGGTAATATGAATCCTTACATTGTTTCGGTAGATAGTTTTATAGATATCGAATTTTTGAAAGGGATGGGATTGCAATATTCTGCCGGACTGTCGAAATTCGGAGTGCAGGGGCAAGGAGCATATAATACAGAACTGGTACCGCCGCGTAAAGGAAAATCAGCCCAAGTGCAACACAAGTTTCAATTAGAAGATATAAGCATAGAATATAAAAACGGCAGTACTTGGACTACTTATGATATCTATCAAGGTATTCGACCTGCTGCGACCGATGAAACGGAAATAGATTTTCCGGCAAATACAGATCATTTGAAATGTGGCTATTGGCAAGATGACACGCCGAATAAATATAATAAGTTGCGCATTTTTGCCCAATCGCCCTTATCGTATATCACTCGCTTTACAAGTGGATTGCCCACGCTCCCTGAGGATTTGGGCTACAAGGAAGGTTTCTTCTTTTGCGAAGGACAGCAGAAGCCTAAGACCTGTGTAATCTTCCCGACAGTAGGGCAAGTATTTAAAACAGATGTTTGTACTGAACGGCAACGGATATTAATCCGTGTAACCGGACGAGATGGCAGAGTGATTTCGTTAACCAACTCATTCGGACTGCAAAATGCGTTGAACTTTGGAGGAAAAGTAGAACTTTTCTTTGCCGAAGAGCAGGCAGAAGTTGTTTTAAGACTGTCGTCGTATGCAGAGCAGGTGCGGATAAAATATTTCCGCAAAGTGCAGGTAAGTAATGCCGGATTTGCCAACCTGCCCGTATTTGAAGATATAGAGATAGCTGAAAAAATAATTGATATTGCTAAAGAAGGGAATTGGCATACGGTTTCGTACAAGCAAAGCGATTATAACAACGCGGCTGTAGATTGGATAGAAATAGAATCTATTGGTGGAGCGGTGGATACCGGTTACCTGTTAACCGAGCGACCGGAATATCTATTGCAAGAAAACAGGGGAAAATTGCTTTTGGAGAATGCTTTTGCTTATCATGGTGAAACGCAATTGTTCAGTATTTGTACGCTGAATGTGATTGATAACGACTATAATTGGTCTGTGAAAACACAGCGAGAGGTGGACGAAACAGTTTATGCGATGCGTGAAAATTTCACCACCAATATCGACCCTATTTGGCGACCAGATACGGTTTTTAGAATAAAAGTAACCACTAACGATGTGCTTGTGAATGAGAAGAATTATCGGAACGATTATTATTTCTTGTTTAAAACAGCAGGTCCACTCGGGCATTTCCATCAGTATAGCGAAGTTTATAAATCGTTGCTGAAACAAGACCGCGAAGACCAATTCAAACTGGCAACACTGAAGCCTTATATTGATTATTCGCGTTCGTACCCGAATGCGGACGGGCGCTTGACGAATGCTAAGCCGCTGTTTTACCACAACCCCAAACTGTTGATGTTTTACACCGAAAACAGTATCTATGCGATGTACAACAGTTTTTCCGCATACGGCAATAAAGGCGAACTATTGTCTAAGTTGAGTGTGTTGATCAAAGACCCGACCGAAACCATATCTACCGACCCTGAAAACCCGACACCTTCGCTTATTGGCACGAATAGCTGGAAGAAAAATCCGAACCCGATTATGACACCGGAAGTGCGTATGATTAATAACCTTAGTAAGGATGGAGATAATTGTGCCGGTTTTGGTAGATTTACTCCGCTTGCTGTTATGCAGGAAATTAATATCGGCGAACTAAGACCGGATACACTTTATACGGCTGTGTTTAATGCTGTATATCAAAATGCTAATAATCAGGTGCAAGTACATTCGTATGTTTTTAAGACTTCGCAATATGCCGATTTTAAGGCACAGGTACAAAGTTGTATTTTGCGAGATGAGAAAGGCGTGGAAGTACGAAAAGCTGTATTTATACTTGAAAAAGAGATAGATGTAAGCTCCCTTAGCAAAGCAGTTACTTTGCTGGATGGCACTATGTCTGCGACCGATCCTCTTGTGAACGAATATGCGACCGAGTTTAACCGTATGACGGACGGTATTTTGCAGATAGGCGTATTGCCGCCTGCCCTAACGACCGATTTTACGGTTGTGAAAGATAGCCATACGGGAAATAGTATTGGTATAATTGTTCGCAATCTTGAACCATTTAATGATCCGAAAATACCGCAAACAGATTTGAGCGACATGCTCCAGATGTCTGTCAACGGTAGCTCTGTAAGTGATTTTAAAGTAATTCTTTCGGCAGACAAGTCGCAGGCTTTTATTAGCAACACTGTATTAAATATTCCAAGTGGGACGGCAGTATTTACTTTCCGCTACAAACGGTATGATATGACAGCGAAAGGCTATGTTACGCTGACAACGGAAGTAGTGGAGGTGGAGATTTGATTTTAAGATATAAATACAATGGAAACTGCGTTCCATTTTTTGTACTAAACGCAAAGGCGCAAAGGCGGTAAGACGCAACGATTTTTTTTAATTTGTAAATTAATCATTATGGCAAGTATATCAGAAAATAACTTATTATCCCAATCTCCTTATTTGTATATGCAAGGAGCAGGTTCTGACGGAAGCGACGGTTCGGTAAAAGGTGTGCATTTGCGTTGGGATTTTGACAAAGCTCTTGCCGAGTGGCATATTCCCAAAGGAAACTTGGCTGCACAGGGCAGCGATTATTACACGACAGCGGGATTTAATAAAGCAAACGATTTTGTAAAAATATACCGTACCCGCTATAATCATAATTTTCCGATAATTATTGATTTGATCAATACTGCTCCTACGGAAATTATCGATTTGCCCAATCAAACAAAAACATGGCGATACAATAATCTGGTGCCTAATCCGGCATTACCCGACAACAAGTGTAATGTGCAGGTTCGCTTTGAAAACACGATTAAATATAACCAGGTAAAACAACAATATAATCCGGCAAACGATCGATTGAATTTTCTGAAAAATTATAACGAAATTATCGAAGTAGAGGTAGAAGGTCGTATGATGTTTTCGGCATTTGTGCAGATGCAGGTAATTGATGAAGCAAAAGGGAATATTACCCGGATTGAGTCTATATCCCGCACAAATAAGGATGGTGAAGACTTATTTATTTCGAGCCGGAAAAAATATCAATCGGGCAGTTCGTTTTTACTCAAAGAAAATTTAGATTATTTGTTGCAGGAAAACAGCGGTCATTTAGAATTAGATGGCTTAGGGGCAAGCAACGGAAAAATAATGGCGGAGAATATCCAATATATCCGTTTCCGGGGGGATAACTGTTTCCCTGATTTATTGTGGTTGGAAACTTATCAGGATTTTTTGTTGGGTAAGAACCAGCTTTCCGATTGGCAGTCGCTGACCGAATTGTCTTTATCTATAGACAATGTCGAAGTTTTTAACCGTTTGGAAAATCCATCTATTTATCCGATCAATAATTTATGGACAAAATATAAAAATGGAGCAACGGTTAATGTGGCTAACTACAAAACCCGCTGGAGCGAAAATTCAGACGAAGGCTTGCGAAATGGGGTTATTACTTATCTAAACTTGAGCAAAAATGCCCATAATTTAGATGCTTGCAATCAACCAAGTGGCTTAACACCACCTGTAGGCGGATATGTGGACGAATTTCAAATCAGCTATTTAGAATTATTGAAATTAGCTGCGTTTGATTTCCATATTGCGCGTATGTTGGGATTTGGTTATATTGATGCCGATATGTCGCCTTATGCAACGGATAGATATATGTATATTGCTGTGTATGAAACTACGGCAGCATTGGACGGAATGCCTGCCGGATTGCGTACGCACACATTTATGACTTTGCCTGTTGGCAAATCGGATTACAAACTGCCCGTAACCCCCGAATTATCTGCTATAAAGTATGGGTTGCGCATGAGTAACCAAACAGAGATTCCCGTTTTGCTGACCGATGAAAACGGATATGGTAAATACGATAATAGCCGCGCTATTGGTTTGCATGTAAGCCCATTCGACTCGATGCGGAAAATGGGCGGTTTCTTTATTCCTGATGAAGAATACAGTTATGTTGATTATACAGAGCCGATATTCTTTGGGATTGCTTATAAAAAAAATAGCGAAGCCACTTGGCGCAAACCGGAAATAAATAATGACCCCGAATTTAAAGACCACCATGGCGTAAATGAAACAGTAGCCGTTATTCGTCCTTACAGTGAGAATGACCTGGTTTATACTCATTTTGAAACGGAAGAGGGTATACACGATTATGCCATATATGGAATAAACTGGTTTTCGCGCGTTTCGTCTTTGAGTAATATTTTGCAGACTGATGAAACTATTTTCCCTATACGAAACACATTAGTTCCACCGTTGAATTTAGGGGTACAACTAATTCAGAAAGAAGAACCACTTATTTTTACCACCCAAACAGAACAAAACAAGCTGAATGCCATAAGTACGCCCGATAAAACATTGGTAAGACTAACTTTTGAGTGGAATGACATTAACGCGTCCAACTATTGGTATGGGAGAGAAGCTGAATTTTTCTTCCGTACTGAAGCGTTGAATGTTGTAAAAGGCAGCATTAAATCGGTAACAGATTTAGGACAAGGCTTGTATGAGATACGAACAAAAGCATACATTATTAATAGCGTACCGCAAACTATTTTGCCGATTATTCCTGCGGGCAAGGAAACTCATTTTGTAGGTAGTTTCCTGAGTATAGATGAAGGACAATATCGAGTACAAAGCGTAAGACAATCTACCGTTTCGGACGAAGGAGCTATTTTTACCCTAAAAGCGCCGGATAATACAGAGCTGATTGATCCTGATAATAATGGAGTTCAACAAGTTGTTAACGCAGCCAAAGCACCTACAGTAGATAATAATTTTGCGGTAGCCGAAAACACCTCACTTGCCAGCAGTTGGGAAGTGGCGCTTAGCCAAAAAGTAATATTGAAAAACCTGAGTGATTATACCGAAACAGATATTGATTCGGAAGGAAACACTACTGAATTTCATATCGGCGGAGTATTTGAAAAAGCTAGCATCAGCGAATTGTTGGATATTGATGATAATGGGCACGATATTACCAACTCTCGCACGGGTGTTTACCGGATTGTTTTCGACAATTTTACACTTGCGCCACATGGCGACGCGAATGTAGAGTGGTACAAAGGAACGGTACGCGTAAAAGCTCCTACCATAATCAATGGCAAAATTCAGGATGCAACAAGAGTGTTGGAAATTTGGAACATCGAAAGCACATCGCCATTGACACTGATTGCCAGAGATGGAACATTTAATGTAAATGAAATTTATTCGCCGAATGAAGGCTACATACCCATCTCGACAGGAGGAAATATCAATGTAAATTATCATCCCGGATACCGTGTATATTTTACACATGAAACCGGCTTTAACCAATCCTCATTATTGCCCGCTGCCGGCGACGGAAGTAAACAAAGTCTTATCGCCTGCCGTTCGACCGATGTGGTAAAGGGTCAAAAAATAGCTTCGCCGCTTTCGACCCCTGCAGTTATTCTGGCACGCGAGATTATTGAACCGGTAGCGCCCGAGCTGCCGAGCGGTGCCTTGTTTGCCACTCGCCCTAATTTCTACGGGAAAGCTACTTATACTTTCGATACAAAAGTAATTACAGATGGAGGCAGAGAGCCTTATGCTTTGGTTTTTTATAGAGCAAGCGAGCAAATTATTTTAGATGCCCTGTACAAACATCAAACTGTTTTGCAAATTCAAAACGCGTTGGCACAGATAGAGAATGATACCTTTTTTACAGACCGTTGGAACGGATTGGTAAATATCGAAACAGACGCCTCGGGACAGTTTAAAGAGTGGAATGGTTATCGTTTTCCAAATCCGGATTTGCCACCTGTATTTAATGCTTCTACAAATCCCGGAGCATATCCTGATAAGGTAAAATCGGCTATCGACAAAGTGTTTTTACCACTGACCGAACAGCCTGTTGTTTATCGTTATGTAAAAACCGGTTATCAAACTTCGGATAGAAAACCTGTGTTAAGAGATACCAACGGAGAATTGATTGTTCCGGGAACCGGTAATTATGACGGCGCACCTATGGCTGTAAAGTATACAGCAAACGACCGAAAAATAGTCCGTTTTACGGATTATACCTTGGACGGAGCCTCTACTTCGTTTTTCTTTTATTTTGCCCGGGAAATGAACAATATGCTTACTGTAAGCGAGAGAAGCCCTATACTGGGTCCGATACAATTAATCAATGCGGCACCGCCTAAAGCTCCGGAAATCAACAAATTCTATCCCCGTGTGGAAAATACAATTATAGGAGATACTCCCGCGATATTATTTGAAATAAATAAATATATTGAAGCAGAAAATGTCAGTACGATTTTAATTTACAGAGCCTTCGATGCTGTTAGTGCTTTGAATATCCAAACAATGCAATTGATAGCAAGCGCAGCTATTGATGATGTAATTATCGACGATTTTTCCGACTTGGACTATTATCCGTTCGGGGAAGTGTTGTATTACAGACTTGTAGCAGTGAGGTCGGTAAAGACAAAAGTAATTGATAAAGATAATGGCATTTACGAAACGGAAGATGTGCTTTCTTATCCCAGCTCGCTGATACTTGCCAATGTAATTGATGTTATTAACCCTGAATCACCGGAATTGTCTTATACGGCAACCGAAAATCCAACGGAAAACAGATTGGAAGATGTGGTGATAGAATGGAATCCTACTGCATATAATGGAACTTATTACTTGTATCAAATGAATAATTCGGGTAATTGGGCAGAATTGGGCAGAATAGAAAGAGAAAATGCTTCCATGCAATACGCCCTTCCGGACAGTTTGCCGAAAACAGACGAAGATGGAGAAACCATTTATTACCGATTTAAGGTGACGGTAGAGAACTCATCAGGATTATTCAGTTTGAACGAAAAAATATTAACTATTTAAATTTATACATTATGGCTGATTTAAAAATTTCCCAATTACCAAATGCAGGAACCTTGCAGGATTCTGATTTGCTCGCCGTAGTACAATCTGCCGGACCGGAACTTGTAACGGCAAAAACAACCGTGGCGGCGTTACGAAATGGTGGCGGCGGCGGTGCTATCATTATTACAACATATCAAGACATAAAGCTTAAAATGAGCGAAGGAACTCTTGTTGCAGGTGCAGTATATATATATGAATACACCTGTATATATAGGGATAGGATAAATTCTGATACGAAAACAGGCGATATTAAATACACAATCGCAGTAAGGGCGTTAAGTGGAAATACATTTGAGCAAAACGCCACCATTCTTGAAAATCCAAAAATGGAAATAAGAATTGATATGACCAATAGTGCCGATTGGTCAAGGAGTACGAGCAAAGGGACAATAGTCTATATGAAAGACGAAAACGGCAATGAAAGCGGATTTGACTTTAAAAATATAAAATTCAGATGGAGAAAGTTTACTTTATCCCGTGCGACTGACAATACGGGAAATGCTGGGAACTTTGCCTATAATCTACCTACTGTTAATGGTAATTTCTTTACCAAAATAGAGAGCGACACACCCAATCAGGGCGATAGGCAGTATGGCGGAAACGCATCAAGATATTATGGGTTTGGAGTTGAGAATTTTAGTTCGTCTGATGTTAATTCTGTAAAAATGGCTCAAAATGCTATGGTTACAGGCGATATTGTAGATTTGTATCTTTTTGATAATAATGGGTTTGATGCGTCCGGAAGCTGCTTTAATGTAAAAGTGGAAATGAACTACAGAAGTGGACGGGCACAGTTACCACAGGTTAGGATAGCTTCCGGAAGTAGAGGTGCTGTTATATCTAACTGTGATACGCTATACATTGGCAATATTACAGAAAGTACCATAAATAGCTTCAGGCGTTCTTGTTTTGCGAATATAACCAATTCAATTCTTGGCAGCGGAGGGGCAAGTACTGATTGTATTGTAACTGGAAATGTAACGGAAAGCCATATTTTGAGAGCGACAAGCATGCTTGTTATTGGAAATATAGAGCAATCTAAAAATCTAAGGATGAGGAATTCAACTACAGGTACAATTAGATTTGTTACGGGTACAATTCAACAATCATTGTGTCGTAATGTAGATGACAACAATCTGTACTTAAGACTTTCTTCTGTTGGTGGAGATATATCGGGAACAAATGACAGTCAAACCAACTATTTGTCTATGGAAAATTCAACCATCGCAGTATCAGTACAACAGAGTTTTATAAAAATGCAATCTTGTTCGTTTAACTCAATAGTATGTTCCTCCGGAAGATTTGACCATTCTGTATTTAACATCCTATCATACTCATCTTTCCCCCAAGATGAGCGTTCTATAATAAATCAAGAAGGTTCAAATAGAGATTTAGTGAGAGTTGTGTCTCTTGGGGCTGTTAATTTGATGCTGACAAATTCGTTAATAAACACTCTGATTGAAAATAATAATGATGGCAGTTTGATTCGAATTTCCGGAACAAATATAACTATTTACAGGAGTACTGTTCAGAGTGAAAACTTTAATATTGACAGTTTCCCTAATATACCTTGGGAGTCTGGCACAGATAAGGTTGTTTATAGACCAAGTAGTATTAAAGTGAAACTCTTAAGAGATATTTTTGGGTCATAATTTTTTGATATTTTTGTTTTTTATATCGCTAAATCCTCAAATCCTCATCGTGGGGATTTGGGGATTTTGTTATTTGTAAAGATGACTAATTGTTGTGCCGTTTTCTGTAAACCCCGTGTGCAATTCGCTCTATGAAATTATTTTGTAAATAGCGTTCAATTTGCTTCTCGGCAGTTTTGTCGGGAATATTTAAATTTCTTGCTATTTCTAAATATTTTTTCCGGTCGAACTCTTGCGGCAACGATTGTAATAATCTTTGTTGTGGATTTGAGTTTGGTGTGCTGCCGGATGTTTCGGCAGGTAGTTGTTGGAAAATCAATATGGCGTGGTGGATTAAGGTTTTTGTTATTCTCAATGCTGCGTTGAAATCGGTATCGTTGCAAACAAGTATTTGTGGGAAATCCGGAGTCTTATATAGTCGTAATACACATAAAATCATGGACATTCGAAAAGTTGATAATCCTAAACGGCGCACTGTTCCAATAAATGAATCGCCGAATTGTGAGTGATATTGCTGCTGTGCACTGTCAAAGTAAGCGTTGAATTCTTCTTGCTGTTGTGTAGACAAAGTAAAACGCAAGCGC
>JAVBLE010000002.1:0-58907 GCA_031553685.1 Paludibacteraceae bacterium
TGCGACCACAGCCAGTACTTCGGGCAGGACAGCAAAACTGTTTAACGAACTATCCGGCAGCAAGCGGATTTGGTATATCGGCGAAGAACCGATTATCGTTTCTTCGTGCGAAAGCATTTGTGAAGGAGCGGGCAGCTTTACGCTGACTTTAAGTCGGTATACGGGAACGATAACCAAATGGCAATACGCTTTCAGTCCGTTCAGCAGCTGGACGGATATAAACCAAACGACTGAAAATCTGGTGATAGAGAACCTGCCGCAAACGGCTCGCTTCCGTGCAGTGGTAAACGGTTCGAACACGACGGATTATGTCGCCGTGAACACAACGCCGAAACCGGTTGTGTCGTTTACCGGTTCTACCACAATTTGCGCGGGCAGTACGACTACGCTTTCGCCTACCACGGGCGGCACCTGGGTGAGCAACAATCCAAGCGTGGCTACGGTTACGAATGCGGGTGCGGTAACGGGTGTTGGTGCGGGTGCGGTTACTTTTACTTATACGCGCACGGATGGGTGCTCGGCGAGTGTAACGCCGTAAATGGTAGAGACAAGGCATGCCTTGTCTCTACGGGTAATTCGAGTCCCCGGTTCGTCCGGATTTTCGTTGTTGTTTGTTCCGGATGGATTTGGGGGCTTGGTTTTACTTTTACAAGGTAGGGATACTCATACCATTGATCTTCCGGTACAAATCCAGTGCATACACATCGGTCATGCCCGATATATAGTCGAGCACCGATTGCACTTTGCCATAAACGGCCGGGTTGTCTATTTCGTACTGGTCGGATATGCGCGAAAGAAGCATTTGCGAGTAGGCTTTTTCGCTGTTCAAAACGGCGTCTGTCAATTTATTTATCAATGTGTAAATAATATTGTAGCCCGCAATTTCTATATCTACCACATCTTTGGAGCGATAAATACGATTGTACGAGACTTTTTCGCAATCGGCATACGCTTTTCGCAAGTTTTCCGGAATATTTTTTATCAAGGAAGAAGAAAAATCACCCCTTAGAATAGCTTCTTCATTTGCTACAAATACCTCTACAGAAGCGTCTATCAGAATACCGATAACAGACGAACGCAGGTAAGCAATCTGTTCATTGATATCGGTAACCATTTTCATCGTTTCGAAAGTGCGTTCGTGTCGCCGTTCGGGGATAAATGCCAGTAGCAGTTCTTTTGTTTCGTCGTTGGTCAGCAATTTCAGTTTGTGTGCGTCTTCGATATCCATTATCTCGTAACAAATATCATCGGCTGCCTCGACTAAATAAACCAACGGATGACGGCAAAACCGGAACGGCTCTTTTTCGATCAACCCCAATTCGGAGGCAATGCGGGCAAAATCTTCTTTTTCGGATTGAAAGAAACCGAATTTTTGCTTCTTAGGTGGCGCATAGCTCGATTCGTAAGGATACTTGGCTATCGAAGCAAGCGTGGAGTAAGTGAGCGCGAAACCGCCCTTGCGCCGCCCTTTAAACTGATGGGTAAGTAAACGGAAAGCGTTGGCATTGCCTTCGAACGAAATAATATCTTTCCATTCTTTTTCGCTCATTTTATGTTGCAAAAAACAACCTTCACCTTCCGAAAAGTAGGTGGCAATGGCTTTTTCGCCCGAATGCCCAAAGGGTGGATTTCCCAAATCGTGCGCCAGGCAAGCCGCCGACACAATGGATCCAATCTCGTCGATAAATGGCGAAAAGCGGACCCCGTATTTCTCCTGCAGTTTCTTGCTCACGCCATTACCCAGCGAACGCCCTACACAAGCGACTTCCAAGCTGTGTGTCAACCTGTTGTGCACAAATACACTGCCCGGCAGCGGAAATACTTGCGTTTTGTTTTGCAGCCGGCGAAAAGCCGATGAAAAGATCAACCGATCATAGTCGCGTTGAAATTCGGTGCGGTCGTCATGGTTGCGCAGGTGCAGGTCTTCCATGCCGAAGCGCTTATTGGATAGTAGGGTATTCCAGTTCATCAGCCTATTTACTGTTTTGTTATTTACAATTTACCAATTTATCAAAAAAATCAATCGTAAATTGTAAATCGTCTAATTGTCAATTATACTTGTGTGGTAAATCGTTTCATTTCACGGCGCAGGCTTTTGGATTGATTGCTTGTAACCTTGTCCATCAATTCCCAGAAGCGGTTGCCGTGATTCATTTCTACCGTGTGGCAAAGTTCATGGAGCAGCACATAGTCCACTAAATGGGGAGGCAATGTGAGCAGAAAGTAGGATAAATTAATGCTGCCTCTGCTCGAGCAACTCCCCCAACGCGTTTTGCTGCTTTGTATTTTTATATCAGTAAATTTAAATCCATGCGTTTTTGCCAAGTGAGCCAACCTTTCGGGCAGCAATCGTTTGGCTTCTTTTCGTAAGAAAAAATCAATGCCGTTGCGAAAATATTGTTGCATTTGTTCCGAATTACAATCTTTTCCTTCGGGATATTCGATGTGTAATATATTGTTTTTCAACAAGAAAAAGACTTTATCGCGCTTGGTTGCTTGCACTTGTGTGGTGAATGAGATTGTGCGCAACGGGTTTTCTTTATTTATCAATACAACTTGTTGCTTTTGAGCTACTTTCTGTCGCTTGCGGGCTATCTCGGGGCGCACTCGCTCCAAGAAGTCCAGCCCTTCTTTAGCCGAAGCTCGCGGAGGCAGGGTGATACGCAAACAATCGGGTTTTATGGTGATCCGAATCCGTGTTGCCCTGTTGTTTCGGTGTATTTCTATCCGTCCAAACTCTTTGTCGTCCAGTTGCATTTCCATTACTCGCAAAGGTACGGATTAATGATTAATGTTCAATGCCTCAAGAAAATGACATCCGGTTATATTTATCAACATTTTCAAAAAAAACAGAACAACAAGTGGCAATAAATTATAACTTTGTGTGCTTTTTGCGAAAAAATATTTTTAATCATTATCTAATAATAAAAAACATGTCAAAAGTAACTGTTGTAGGTGCCGGAAATGTAGGCGCTACATGTGCAAATGTGTTGACTATAAATGAAGTAGCCAACGAAGTAGTAATGCTCGATGTGAAAGAAGGCGTTGCCGAAGGAAAAGCGATGGATATTAACCAAACAGCTCAATTGTTGGGCTTCGACACCAAACTGACGGGTGTTACCAACGATTATGCGGCTACTGCCAACTCGGATGTGGTGGTTATCACTTCGGGTCTTCCGCGCAAACCGGGTATGACACGCGAAGAATTGATCGGTGTGAATGCCGGAATCGTAAAAAGCGTAGCCGAAAATATTTTAAAGTATTCTCCTAAGGCTATTATTTTGATTGTGTCGAACCCAATGGACACTATGACTTATTTAGCACTTAAAGCTACCAAATTGCCTAAGAACCAAGTATTCGGTATGGGTGGCGCTTTGGATAGCTCTCGCTTCAAATATTATTTAAGCCAAAACTTAGGCGTAAATGCCAACGAAGTAGAAGGCATGGTTATCGGCGGACATGGTGATACTACTATGATTCCACTTATCCGTTTCGCCTCCTACAAAGGTGTGCCTGTAACAAAACTAATTCCTGCCGACAAGCAAGAGGAAGTGGTTAAAGCAACCATGGTAGGTGGTGCAACCCTTACCGGATTGTTAGGCACTTCGGCTTGGTATGCTCCGGGCGCTGCTGCTGCTTATGTGGTTGAATCGATTATCCGCGACCAAAAGAAAGTAGTTGCAAGTTGCGTTTACTTGGATGGCGAATATGGTCAAAAAGACATCTGCATTGGCGTTCCAACTGTGATTGGCAAAAACGGTGCTGAAAAAATCCTTGACTTCGAATTGAATGCCGACGAAAAGGCGTTGTTCGAAAAAAGCGCCGAAGCCGTTCGCAGCATGAACAATGTATTGGGCGAAATGAAATTGATCTAAAAATAGTTTGACATAGCGAGTGGTGGAGCGAACGGTTATACAGTTGGTTTAATATGATAGTTCCATCGCTCGCTATTTTTCTTTGAAAAAATTTGTGCAAACTATTTTATTCTAAAAAAATAAACTATCTTTGCAACCGCAAAACCAATTTGACTGCGGATGTGGCGTAATTGGTAGCCGCGCCAGACTTAGGATCTGGTGCCGAGAGGCGTGGGGGTTCGAGTCCCTTCATCCGCACTTCGAGAGACAATCTGAGTTTTTACTCAAATTGTCTCTTTTTTTATTCCCATAACCTCTTGTTTCATTGTGAATTACCTCAAAAAAAGTGTTGATCTTAGGAGTTCGATAAACCTCAGAATTTGGCTCATAAAAAACACCCTCAGGAAACACTAAATCTTGTAATTTTTCTTTCCTAATCAAATCACAATCTTTCCATAAACCACTTAATTTACAGGACATTGATAGTGCATATTCTAACATGTTAGAGTAGTTCGATAAATCATCCTGAACAAACTCTAATTTTTGTTGTAAATCTATCTTTTGTGGTTCAAATTCTTTTATAACAGTATCATAAATATCTTTATCAATTTCACCACAACCATATCTTGTTTTGGCTGTTTTTATTTTATTATCAATCTCAGTTATTCTTGTTTTAAACTGTTTTTGTTGATTAAATGCAGTTTGATTCCATTCTGTAAATAAGTCTTTAAAAACAGCTGAAAAAGCTTCTCTTTTATTGTTTGGCACATAGTAAGAAGATAGCATCTCTCTATATTGATTGTGTAAATTTATTCCTGAATAATTGTTGCAACAGCCTATGGTATTGCATTTGTAATATACATATCTATCTTTTTTTGTGTATGCAGTTAAAGCCTCATCACAGCATCCACAAAACACATGTCTTTTCAATGGGTATTTATCATTAATTCTTTCATGTTGATATGCATATTTTTTTGCTGTTAGAACCCCATTTGCTAAATCAAATAGTTCTTCTTGAACAAGTGGTTCAAAGTTGGTAGCTTTTACTAATTTGTCACCTAATAATTTATGCTTTATATACCCTTTATAAAAAGGATTCCTAAATATCTTTGATAATTCTTGCTTACTGATATTCAACCCTTCTTCACTTCTTAGTTTGAATAGTATTTCACTATTAGCCAAGTTGTCATAAGCTTTCCACTCAAAAGCCTTTCTTAAAGCTTCTCCTTGCTTGTTAATTACTATATATACAAGTTCTTTATTGTTGGTTACTTCTTTTATTTTTGAATAACCAATGGGAGGTCTAAATGTACATATACCTTGTTCTAATTTTTCTTTAACACCACCAATACATTTCTTTTTTCTCTGTAAGTTCTCATATTTACCCATGATGAAATGTATATCTTGCATGAGAACCCCTGAATCAGAAGATGTGTCTATGGGTTGAGTAACTGAAACTAAATGAATACCTTCTTGATACAATTCATCTTTTATGACAATAGCACTTCCACCACTTCTTGAAAATCTATCTAAATCATAGACTTCAATTATATTAACTTTGGGATTCTTTTTAGCATCAGCAATCATTCTGTTGAACTCTTTTCTTTCATCACTCTTAGCTGATTCATAAGTTAAACCATAAGAACCTAATATTTCAATGTTATTTTTTTTTGAATATTCTTCTATATGCTTCATTTGGGTTTCAATGCTACAATTATTATCAAATTGTTTCTTTGAAGAAACTCTTGTATAAGTGTATGCATACTTTCCTTCTTCTATTTTAACTCTTTCTATTTTCTTCTTTTTACTCATATTCTAATTTTTTATTTGCTTTAATTTCTTTACTTTTTTGTATTCCAAATCTGATTCTGTTACTAAGGGTTATTTTTTCCCACTTTGCAATCATTGCTATTAATTCTTTATTAAAATCCATAATTTAAATTTTTCCTATTATTAATTTTGAATTGTTCATATACTATTTTAGCATATTGATACATTTGATTTAGAAGAGATTTAAAATCTTCTTCAGTATCAAATTTTATATTATTCTTTTTAAAAACCTGTTCATATTCTTTCATTTTTTCTTCTTTGAACATTGGTATATATATATCTATTTTATCTGAATATATTGCCATCAGGGGGGCTTTGTTATATCTACAACCTCTAAACTATCTAATATAACAAGGTGAAATTCCTGTATTTAATAATGAGGTTTATATATCTCCTAAGTAAATGCAAACATGAGTTTATCTTCAACAGGAATAGTTGCATTTACCATGAAATAGAAAATATTGTGAATTTGTTATTTCTTCATAAGCATTAGTTATTTTATAATGATGAAACATTGGGTTATTCTATTTTTAAATCAAGTTACCTCGATTAATACAAATATACATTTTTCAAAATTAAAAACAAAATAATCTTGAAAATAATTAAAAATAGTTAATGCAAAAAGATGTTAATTCTAAAATAAGTACCTGATTTTTAATGTTGATTTACCTAAAAAATGCTTGAAATTTTTCAGAAAAAATTTTTTTATGGGAATTTTTGGAATCTTTTTAAAAATAGGACTGTTATACTCAAAAATCACATTTTAGTAAAAATGATTTTGAGGTACAGGGATTCCGTGATTGCTGAGAGGGGGTGGGATGGATGGTGGAATTATATAATTTTTTTTAATTTTTGAAGGGTGTTGAGGCTTGTACCTGTTATTTTGTAAATGTTTCTCAGGCTGATATTCTTTCTTAACAACTTTAATTCTTCCATATATTCAGCTCTCATAGCCTCATCAGTCTTGGTATAACCAATTTTCCTTCCTACTTTACCACCATTAGCTCTATAATTCTTATACCCAGATTGAACCCTATCTAAAATCAATTGCTTTTCCATATTGGAGAATGAAAACATCACATTTAACACCAACTGAGTTATTGGATTTACATTACCTTTTTCATCCAATGTTTCCAAATTATTATTGACAATCAGCAAACTAACTTTATTTTCAGTTAGTGTTTGGATTACTGTTAAACAATCTATTAAACTCCTGCCAATGCGTGAACATTCAAGACATAATACTTTCTGTATATTGTTGTTCTTCACAAAATCAATCATTTGCATTAATGCTGGTCTATCTTCATTTTTCTTAGTGCCTGAAACTTTTTCAGCAAATATTTTAACTATATGATAATCATTTCTTGTGGCAAACTCTGTAAGTTCTAAAATCTGTCTGGAATATGATTGTCTGCCTTCCAATGTACTACTAACTCTTGCATATAACACAACTTGATTTTTCATAATTATAATTTTTAAAAAGTGGGGAAACACTTACAGCTGCATGAATATTTTACCAGAATTTCAGGATATGCAAGTTGAGTCCCCACCATATTTATATCATCACAACAAAAATAGTTGTTTTAATGGATATATCAAATGTTTTATAATTAAAAAATATTAATTATCAGTTGATATAATCGATATATCTCATTTTTGATTACATTTACAAGATGTTTTATGAAAATTAAAAAATTATATATTTTATTTGATATAACAGATATATTCAATTTTTATAATAAAAATTATAATTATGGATAATAAAGATAATAGAAAGCCAATTACTATTTACCATGTTCATTTTTCTGATTTACCCATGAATGAAGAATTGAGGAATCAAGATTTCTATTTTGGTAGTATTTCTGCCATCTACGAGCATTTCACAAAAGCTCAAATTGGTATAGTGGCTTCCAGTTTATACAATTTAAAGTTAGATGAAGAAACTAATCCAATATATGAAAACAGGCGGTGTAGAATCAAAAAAAGCACTCTTATTACAAAACCAAAGCAAAAATAGTTGATGTGTAAATAATATATGTATTTTTGCATTTGAGTTGATGATATAAAGAGTTATTCTCAACTCATTTTATTAATTGAAGGTATTTAAAACTATCTCCTTGCCCTGAAATCTGGTAAGTTCTTATCACATGCTGTAAATCAGTTAGTTGTGCGATTTTCAAGCAAATATCTTGCAATAATACGGTAAGAATTTTAGACGGTTGGGAAGTATAAGAGAGGTAGAAATATTAAAAAATAAACGAGTAGTAAATCATATTTACTACTCGTTTTATTTTAAGCTAATAGGAAAAAGGGAACAGCTATTTTAGCCATTTCTTTCTCAATTTTGATACAAAGTATATCAGAATAATTAAAGCGAGAATAAGAGCAATCCTCCCACACCACATTTGAAAATTCAGCCAACTGGATAATGGCTTTTTGACTTGTTTAACCACTTCGACCGGATAAGGCACTCGAATTGTGTCATTCATAAAAATGGAATCTCGAACAACTTTATTTTTGAATAAGTACCGGTATCGTTCTAATATGAGCGTGTCGCCTTTTTCTTTGACAAATACTGAATCATACCTAAAAGTTGAATCACGGACAAAGTTATCCCTATACTCAATTTTTGATGTTTCTATCGGCATGTATTGTGGTGTTTTGCAGGAGTACAATACTATTGCCACTCCTGCCGCTAAAATGATCTTTTTCATTTCATTGTGATTTTATTTTGCAGGGCAAAGCCTGCTTTGACTTGGTTAATATCTGCATTTATGCCATTTTCGACCGCCGACATTGCGGCAACAATTAAAATGTAGTCCGCTCCATCAGAAGCGGTCAATATCTTATCCTTTGGAACTCCTGACCATTTTGCAACATTGGTAATATATACCTGTGTATCGTTTTCGCAAGATGGTGCAAAGCGTATAATAATTTTTTCGATTGTATTACAGTCATATTTGGTCAGATAAGTGTGCAAGGTTACAAATGCGGCACGGTAGCCGTATTCGATTGATTGGTATTGCTCGAAATATTTGTCAGTACTTTTGATTTCTCCTTTGAATGTGTCGGGACTGTGCCGTAAATTCAGCGGGTTATTGTTGCGTATTCCTCTTGATGTTTTCATTTGTTTTGGTTTTTTAGGTCATTTTTAACTGGGCAATTTTTCTCATTACTACATTCTGATATTCGGCTCAATGCCTGTTCCAATAGCTGTATTTTTTTGCTCAGAATGTCAATTCTTTTTGTGAGCGGTTCTATCAGGTATTCATCATTGAGCTTCAATAGCTTTTCGGCGTGATCGGATTTTATTAGCTCTACTTCGGCAGTTGATTTACGCCTGCCACCCAACCACCCGACAATTAAAGTGATTACCGAAACGGCAAAAGGCAGGATTTGATTTAAAGTTTCCATACTATTTTTATTTTGAGGATTAAAAGAAAACCCACGCTTATGGTGGGTTTTCGGTTGAATTGTAAGAGTTTAGGGAATCACCAATAAAGTAATTTCCCGTTTGAACTGTTATTGCCCTTTGCAGAATAAGCGTAAACACAAACAAAACCCGCACTTCCTGTGCTGTGGTTTATACTTACCGTTCCGGCTGTGATGTCGGCTTGGGTTAGGGCTTGCTCTGCAATTGTGATTCCGCCGCCGGTTGCGTTCCCGCTAAATGCCACGAGCTTATCTCCAACGCGTAAGCGATTTCTGCAAGTTGAAATATCGGCTTTTATTACAGTCGTTGATTGGCGGGAAGTAATAACATTCCCCAGAGAGCCAAATGTGATTTCAATTTCGGGTTTGCTTCCGATAATAGTAGCCAAATCGGTATCGCCTGTGCTTGGCATTTTTGCCACATTGGCTGAAACAAAGGCGTTGTATGCCGATGTTGTGCGCTTTCTGTTTCTGAATGCTTTTGCCATTGGGCTACTGAAAACACTCCACAATCCCACGATGGCGGACATTCTTGTTCGCTGTGCCTGCTGGTCGGGAGTATTGGGATTTTTTACATTTGGTTGATACTCGCGGGCGATTGTTCTTCCCGCATTTCTTGAATAGACAAGATTGCCTACTTTTCCTTTGGCTGCCCCTACGGCAACCGAACTAATTACTGCCATAATTGTAAAAGTTTTAGTTGATTGATGAATAAGAATTACTTTGGACTTGCAACGGAGTTAGAGCGGGCTTGTTTATGTTTTTTTGGTTTTTGTCCGACAAATCGGTTGCGAGTTTGGGACAAATATAAAGGGGCAAAGGGTGATGAGATTTGATTTTATTACCCTTTGCGGTGGCTTGCTCTATTCTGCGTAGGCTACGCAATTAACCCTTACACAATGCCAAGATGCTCAAAAATAAAACCAGCATCGAACCAAAGAAAATCGTTGATTTTTATGTCTTCCGCACCTTCGGGGAAAGTTTCATTGATAAGGTCGGCAAGTTCGCCAATTTTATCGGCTTTTAAAATTGTTTCGTGCGTGTAGATTGCACCGCTCCACGCCTCAAAATCTATCATTTCGGCGAGCGTGATTTTTGAATAAAAAATTTGCTTCATAATTGTAAGTGTTTGAATTAAACATATTTTCGCGAAAAAACACGAAAAGAAAAAGAAAATGTAAACGCCATATTACTGCAAGAAAAAGCGAAATGTAATGTAGCGTTGAGGCTGTCAAGGTTTTTGGTGTGAAAAAATATTAAATACTACCTGCGTTTCGACTTACTTCGGCTGTTCGACTGTGCTCACTGCAACGCTTCGCTCAACGACCGGCACAGGGTGGAGATTTGATATTGTTTTACACCAAAACCCGCAGGGCTTGACCTTTACAGGCTTATTTTATTGCTGTTATCTTTGTGAACATTTTTTTGTCGCCATTTGAATTGAGTTTTGAGGATGGAATGCCCGATTTTGGGTAGTGGATAAGGATAGAAAAAAGAAATCTCCAAATCTCCATTATGGAGATTTGGAGAAATTGGGGATTTTGGGGAATGTTGTAGCGAAAGGGGTAGCGAGCAAGGAGGGTAACGGATTGCTTGCTACTTCTTTTTTTCCTTGACGGGCGGGTGGGTTTTCCCCCTTTCTGGAAGCAGCTTTTGTGCCTTGTTCGGGTGGGTTGTGCGGCTATTTAATATAATTAGGTTATAGGGTTTTCTTAAAATCCCTATCAACTACATGTTATGTTAAATAGCTTTCAGTTGGTTTGGGTTTGGCGCAAAGGCGAGAGGGGTGGTTGAAGCCTGTTTCTTTTGCCGCCGCCGGTTGCTCTTTGACTGCCCGCAGGTACGAGGACAGGCAATGTGCAACAACGGCAAAGCTGCAAAGAATGCGACAAACCCAAACCAACTGCGCACAACGGGTGGGATGAATATAGTGAAAAGCTGCTTTGGGAAAGGGAGAGATTTTTCAAATTTATAATTGAATGAATCCTATTTAGACAATTTTGCTTTAAAGATAAAATCAAAAATATGGACAGTGTCCTTTTTTTATTCTACTACCTTTCGTTGAGTTTTTATAAACGATTCTATATTTGTTTACTTTTTGTTATTTTGCTCTGTATTCGTTTTCTTTGGTTTTTCAGTATTTTTTGGGGGAATATCTTTCTTTTGAGTTGAGTTTTCCTTTTTTGTTTCTGTCTTTTTGGGCTCTTTTGTTACTTTTTCTTTTTTTGGTTCTTTCACCTTTGCCGGTGCCTTTTCTTTAGGTTTTCTTACTTCTTTTACTTTTGCTGGGATTTCTTTTCCATTCTTATATTTTACAGTTGTAGAGCCAACTGAAGTAAAGGTTATCTCTTTCCCATCTTTCACCCCGTCATCATATTCTGTTTTTTGTATTAATATTCCTGAATTATCATACTGATAAACCCAACCATCCAACAACCCTTTTTTCCAAGTTTCTGTTTTTGTCAACATCCCCGATTTGTCCCAATATTTCCATTCTCCAACCCGGCATCCTTTATTTAAAGTGCCTGAACAAACAAGCCTTCCTTCTTTATCATATACATTGTAATAACCCCCTAACAATTTCCCGGAATATCCGCCTTTATTACTATAAATACGGTTGTTAGTGTACCAATAATAAATAATATCATTATTCGGTTTTGTCTCTTTTTCTTTAACCGGAATTTGAATCTTTACAATTGAATCGGCTGAAGTGACTACAATGTCAATATTTTTTTTCTTCTCAAAATCATACGAAAATGAATTAAGAAAAAATGATGTGCCTAACATTATTAAGAAGACTTTTTTATTTATGTATCCATTTTTTAGACTTTTCATAAGCTATAAGGATTGAATCGTGTTCTACTTTTAGTATCGAAATATTATCTATTAAATCACCTTGCTTAGCAATGCATTGTTTACCTGCAATATTTACAATTGCTACCAGCTTTTTTGTTTCACTGTTTGAAATAGAACCGAAATACTTTATTGCAGGCATTTCTGTTTTTGTTTGAGGGTTAGATTCTGTGTTTTTTACAATAACTGGACTATGATGAACAATTGATACTGTATTTGACACCTCTTTAGATGGAGTTAATTTCCTATCTAAAAAAGGATCTTGATAATTGAATAAAAGGTTAAATATTGAGATCGAATCTGTTTTATTATCCGCAATCGGAATACCTTTATTTGTGTTATTGATAGGATCATTTTGAGTAAAATAATTTTTTATTTGAAAAATAACAATTCCCCAAACTAAAGCAACAGCACATAATAATATTATTCGGGTATATTTTTTATTCATCTATATAAAATTATTTTTTCGAGGTCAGATAGAGTGCCATGATATTTCATTCCATAGTAATCAATTCATTTTTAAGGGGTTTCGGATACAACAGGAGAAATAGTAATAGAAAAAGTATCGGCATAAGCTTTTGCTGTATTGTTTATGGCTGTAACTGTCCATTGATATTTTCCAGCTGAGAGAGATGTGGAAAACTGAGTTTTTGTAACTAAACTATCCGTAAGAGCTAGTACGGGAGCTTGGAAAGAAGGACTTACTATTTGTATTTGATAGTTTTTAGCTCCTTCCAGTTCATTCCATTTGAATAAAATAGCAGTATCGCCAGAAGCGATAATTTCCGTATTGTTTGCCGGAGCAAACAAACTTACTTTTTCATCAGCAATATCTTTGTCGAAAACTTCATCGCAGCCAAATGTGCCTAACAAAAGGCTTATATAAATTAATATTTTTCTCATGTTTTTACTTATTTACATACTCCGAAAAGTAAAGTGTGGTCAATAATTGTTCTACCTGAGTGTAAGTATTTTTTTTCTTTTCAAAACAAACGGACGAAATATTTCCTATCCTTTTTCCTGTTTCACATTGATAGATGAATTCCAGCGAATTATGAAATCCACCTTGCAAAGATATCCAGTTTACTCTCAACAACGAATTATCTATAGAGATTAGCTCTTCTTCAGGATATTCTTTAATGAAAAGTCGTTTGTTTATACAAAAATCGCTACAGGTATTTAAAATTTCTTGATGAATATTGTGGTTTGTTGTTGATCTTGCACCAATTTGTTTGTCTAATTTTTGGTTTTTATTCTTTAATATTTCTAACTCTTGTAAGTTTTGCTGCATATTATCAAGTTGTTCTTTTTTTGCTTGGTTATTTGTCAATAAAAGTATTGTATTCTTTATGCCAAACTGAAATACAATTAGTGATAGAATAAAAATCCCAACAATAAATAAGTAAAAATATTTTTTGGCAGAAAGACTTTTCATTTTTAATTAGAAATCAATTTGATGCAAATGTATAAATTGTTTTATGAAAAAATTGCATTTTTTTATGATATGATTTGTATTTTTTTTAGATTTGTCGTTTCAAATCTAATTTTAACTATGAAAAAGAAACTTCCTGCATTCAGTTTGACCGAATTATTGGTTGTGTTAGTAATAATAGGTATTCTTGTTTTGTTAGCTCTACCTAATTTAATGCCTCTCATTTCGAAAGCAAAATCGACAGAAGCCCAACTTCAGTTAGAGCATGTACATACGCTCGAAAAAACATATTATTATACTTATTCCAAATATTCGGCAGACCTTACAGAGATTGGTTTTGAGCAGGCAAAATTAGTTACCGAAGGAGGGCAAGCCAATTATAGAATTGAAGTTGCAGAAAGCTCTACATCTGCTTTTAAAGCAAGAGCTGTGGCAATTACCGATTTTGACCAGGACGGCACTTTTAATGTGTGGGAAATAGACCAGGATAAAAATATAAAAGAAGTTACAAAAGATTGATCAATGTATTGGTTGTTAGTTTTAATACCTATTGTAATAATTTTTTATCAAGATATTAAATATCGACATATTTCCTG
Source organism: Paludibacteraceae bacterium (assembly GCA_031553685.1). GTDB lineage: Bacteria > Bacteroidota > Bacteroidia > Bacteroidales > Paludibacteraceae > JAFGVL01. The sequence goes on from JAVBLE010000002.1 coordinate 13,998, forward strand.
GTGGACAATTCCGCTGATACCTGCATGTATAGTTGTAAGGTTTATTGATTCTTACAATTTAAGTGTATTGTCAAATAATTTATTAATTAATGAATCCATATTATTTTTTGAAATCATTGTACTTACCATATATTTTTCGATAAAAAATAAACAGTTCATTAATATCTGTCAGTCTTATTTGGGGTTAGGTGATATTCTGTTCTTTGCAGTAACAGCGCCTTTCTTTTTCCCCATCCATTTTTTAGTATTTCAGATATCCGGATTATTGTTTTGTTTATTAGTAAGCTCGATTGTGTGGCTTATTAAAAAGGATTGGACTTTTACAATTCCTTTGGCAGGCATTTTTTCTATCTTATTTTTTGGATATTTATTATTGCTTTTTACTGCTGATGTAATTTATTTTTCATACTAATCATGATTGAAGAGTTCGACTACATACCTATTGAGACGGAATTGCAACAACTAATTACGGCTCAGCAAGCATGGAATTATTTTGTTATTCCCAAAGAAAATAGCAATAATTCAATCTCATTTTATGTGGATGAAAATAGAAATAAATCTGAAATTATTGATGAATTGGAGTTTATTTTTGGAAAAGAAATTATTCTAAATGAAACTTCTTCTATCCTAATACAGCAAACTTTATCCCGATATTACCGCAAGTCCGAGAAAAAACATCACGAATCCGCTTTAACTATTAATGGAATATCACCACATTTCTTGGAAGATATTATTTCGGAGGCCGATGGGATGGGAAGTAGTGATATACACATCGAAGTGTACGAAGAAAAGTGTCGCATACGCTTCCGGATTGATGGGAAATTAATCGAAAAATATGTACTGAAAAAAGAAGATTATCCCATCTTGATTAATAAAATAAAAATCAAAGCAAACCTTGATATTGCTGAGAAACGATTACCTCAAGACGGTCGTATTTATTTTTCCACTCAAAACCATAAATTTGATATTCGTGTATCAGTAGTCCCTACGCTTTATGGAGAAAAGGTTGTGTTGCGCTTACTGAGCAAAGATGTTACAGACATTGACCTAACAGCATTAGGTTTTACAAAAAAACAACTTGACCAGTACTTAGAAGCAACAAAAAGACCTAATGGTATTATTCTCATTAGCGGACCCACCGGATCGGGAAAAACAACCACTTTGTACGGAACGCTAAAACTGCTTAACAATCAAGAATACAATATACTTACTATTGAAGATCCGATAGAATACACATTGGATGGTGTAAATCAGGTACAATTGAAAGAAGATATCGGATTAACTTTTGCCAAGGCTTTGCGAACATTCCTTCGACAAGACCCGGATATAATCATGCTTGGAGAGATACGCGACGGCGAAACGGCTCAAATGGCTATCAGAGCATCATTAACCGGACATATGGTGCTTTCTACCATACATACCAATTCGGCTTGGGGAACCATCTCTCGGTTGATAGACATGGGTGTTCCCGCTTTTTTATTAGCAAGTACTTTAAATTTATCCGTGGCTCAACGCTTAGTACGCAAGCTTTGTCCTGATTGCAAAGAAAAGAAATCTTTTGATATTTCTCTCTTACCTAAAAATTACAACCCAAAAATAATTCCCAATACACACTATGTGGCGTCCGGTTGCGAGAAATGTTTTTATACAGGGTATAAAGGTCGGAAAGCTGTATATGAGGTAATCCCAATTGATGTAGAATTGGCAAAGGCTATTAAAGATAAAGAATTGCAAGCAACTGATTTATTGGAGAAAAAACAAATCAAATCTCTTTCAGATGCAGCCTTTGAGTTGGTTGAAGAAGGTATTACAAGTATTGACGAAATATATCCAATATTAATAAGTTCCGAATTATAATTTTCATGAACATGATAAAATCTTTACAGTTAACCATCCTATTTATAGTATTAGGTTCTTTTGTCCCAAGCATTTTTGCTCAGGATAATTCTAATTCTATAAAAATAGAACAAAAGCTGAACTCTTTGAGTGCAGATATTCCGGCACTAGATCACGCCATTGATATTTCGATGAATGGTGTTTCTGTTCAAGATTTTGTGCGGGCAGTTGGGCAAAATGCCTCCATAAATATTAATATCGACCCGAATATTAAAGCCAATATTTCTAACGATTTCACCCAAGTAAAGGTCAAAAACATTCTTCTTTTTCTTTGTAAAGAATATGGTTTGGATATAGAAGTAATCGGAAATATTATATCACTGCGAAAAGCGAATATTCCCGTTGAGGCAAAAGCACCTGTTCAAGTTAAAGTACCTGTTGTTGAATATGACAGCTTAAATAACCTGTTGTCTATTGACAGTTATAACGACACTTTGCGTGTTGTTGCTAAAGCAATTGCAGACCGTACCGGCAAGAGTATTGTTTGCGCTCCCGGTACCGGTGAAAATATAGTGAGTACATATATTAAAAATATGCCTCTGGAAAGCGTATTGGATAAACTTGCTTTTGCCAATAATTTAGTTGTGGAAAAAACTTCTGACAATTATTTCCTACTAAAAAAGAAAGAAGATCAATCTGACAATAGTCAGGCTAAGAAAAAAAACGGGACAAACTCCAAAGATGCTCCAGCCTCAACAGAATTTGACTATAAAATAGATAACGGATTGATAACCATACATGCTGAAAATACTGCATTGTATGATATGATAAAAACGATATCTGGAAAATTGGCTATAAATCATACTTTGATTTCTGATATTCAAGGGGCAAGTACTATACATATAGAAGGTATTGACTATGAACATTTTTTAGTCCGAGTGCTTGATGGGACAAACTATACTTATTTCAAAGATGGAGATATTTATCTGATAGGAGAAACAAAAAACACCTCTTTAACAGCTACCGAAATTTATAACCTGAGATTTAGAACTGTAGATAAAATCAAAGATTTTATTCCTGCCGATTTGACAAAAGATGTAAAAGTAATCGAGATGGTAGAGAATAATAGTTTGATAATGACCGGAAACTCTATAGGGATTACTAAGATGAAAGATTTTATTATGCAAATAGATCGAGTGGTTCCGGTAGTCTTGATTGAAGTAACGATTTTGGATGTAACAGACAGTTATAAATTTTCATCAGGATTGCGTGTGGGATTGAGCGACGGAACTACTAACATGCCTCCGAGTACAACAAATGGTAGCATACTGCCTGGAATTGATTTGAATTTCAGCACGAAAGCGATAAACTCTGTCGTAAATGGCATAAATGGTCTTGGATGGATAAAACTGGGAAATGTTTCTTCTAATTTTTATGCCAGCCTTAAATTAATGGAAGATAACAATGTAGTCAAGATAAAATCGACACCCATGCTTTCTACTCTTAATGGGCATGAAGCAGCGCTTTCGAGTGGGGAAACACGCTACTATAAAGAAGAACGCATAGATTATATCGGCGTTACAGATCCCAAAGTGGCTAATTCATACACATGGAAACCATTGAATGCAGACTTAACGATTAATATAAAGCCAATCGTTTCGGGCGATGGACAAATAACTCTGGAAATAGAGGTCCAACAATCCGAATTTACAGCAAAGGCTTCGCCTGATGGAGATGCTCCGTACAACTCTGTAAAGCGGAATTTCAAGTCATCTATCCGGATGAAAGACCAAGAGGTAATCTTATTGGGTGGCTTGGAGCGTAATAAGTCAGAAAATTCAGGGTCAGGAATTCCATTTCTGGCTCGCATTCCGGTTATCAAATGGTTTTTTAGCAGTCGGGAAAAAGGAAAAGAAAATACAAAATTGAATGTGTTTATTAAACCTACGGTTATTTATTGAAATTACAAGATATTTTCAGGCATTTTGTGTATAGTCATATTATATTTTGATTCTAAAGTAATTTGTACTTTTTTGTGATTCTATTGTTTCATCGTTTGTTATATCTCATTTCAGCATTCAAATACAATAAATATTTTAGTAAAATTAACAATTTATTAATCTTCCCATCAGCAAAGAGATTTAATTAATTTATATAAATTATTGTATATAAATATATTTAATAACACATTCTCAATTTTTGTTAATTTAATCATATTATATAATTTAGCCACCGATAAATTAATGGAAGTGAAATTGCTTTATATTAAGTAAAAAAAATTACCTATGATAAAACGGATAATAGTTGCATAGTTTTTAGGTTATTAAACACAGAAATCATTCCAATGAAAATCACAACAATATTTTAGATATTTTTCATCTGTTTATAATTTTATTTTTAATTGTCAGATGGAATATCCATTATAGTCATTGCGCTTGGTGTGCTTTGCTCATGGATATTTCATACCAAATCAAAAGAATATGATTTTTTCGAGACCCAATAACTTGAATAACAAAAAAAGAAGAAGTCTTCTTTGTACATTGTTTTTGTTTGTATTTATAGGCAGTTCATTTTCGCAAGTGCTATTGCAGGAGGATTTTATGAAAAATACTTCCAATGTAAGCGGGGCAAGACAGATTACACTTACCAGTGGAGTATGGGATTTTTACTATGTAAATTCTAATTATGGTGGCATAACACAGTGTGCTGTATTAAATTATAGCAGCCAAAATATGGGCTATATAGTCAGTCCTGTCGTAAATCAACCTGGCACACTTACATTTGATGCTCGTATGCAAAATACTTCTATTGTGAGTAATTCTATAGAAGTGCAAATTTCTGTAAATGGGGGAGTATCATATACAAGTGTAGGTCCAGTACCAGTTTCAGGTACAACATACAAATCATATAGTATAAACATTAATTCTACCAGCGATAATGTACGCATAAAGCTGCTGCGTGGCAAGTTAGCCCCAGAAAGCACCAATTATAATATTATAATTGACAATATTCGTATTAATACGGCCAATATAGATATTCCTGTGCCTTGTAGTGATTTGGTTTCTTTTAATATAACACCCCCTCCTTGTGGAAATAAGGGCACCATTAGCTTACTACCAAAGAATGTATCTAATGTATGTTCTGTTATTTGGAAAACCATTTCAGGAGACCCAATAGGAACAACCAATACTTTAACTGGAGTTTCAGCAGGGAAATATAAAGCAGAAATAAATTGTAACGGTGCTCTTTGTGATACTATAATAGATATGATAGAAGCTGCACCAAAAGCTGTGTATTTTAAGAGTTTGGCTGCAATTAGCACAACTAAAACGGACTGTGGCAAAAGCAATGGAAGTATCAGTTTAACGCCTATTGATGCCTCAAAAACTTGTCCTGTTATTTGGAGAAATAGTGCAGGCATAGAAATTGCCAAAAACAAGAATATTTTAACTGGTATTCCGGCTGGGCAATATAAAGTTGAAATGGATTGTGGTTGTTATATTAGCGATACTACCGTAACTGTGTTGGAAGCTGCACCAAAAGCTGTGTATTTTAAGAGTTTGGCTGCAATTAGCACAGCTAAAACGGACTGTGGTAAAAGCAATGGAAGTATCAGTTTAACGCCTATTGATGCCTCAAAAACTTGTCCTGTTATTTGGAGAAATAGTGCAGGCGTAGAAATTGCCAAAGACAAGAATATTTTAACTGGCATTCCGGCTGGGCAATATAAAGTTGAAATGGATTGTGGTTGTTATATTAGCGACACTACTGTAACTGTGTTGGAAGCTGCACCCAAAGCTGTGTATTTTAAGAGTTTGGCTGCAATTAGCACAGCTAAAACGGACTGTGGCAAAAGCAATGGAAGTATCAGTTTAACGCCTATTGATGCCTCAAAAACTTGTCCTGTTATTTGGAGAAATAGTGCAGGTGCAGAAATTGCCAAAGACAAGAATATTTTAACTGGCATTCCGGCTGGACAATATAAAGTTGAAATGGATTGTGGTTGTTATATTAGCGATACTACCGTAACTGTAGCAGATGTGGGTTTACAACAAATCATATTGGAAGAGAATTTTGATTTTTTTATCCCTTCGAGTCAAATTAATGAAGAGGATGATTTTAAAAATTCAGGATGGAGGTTTTACTATGTAGATAGCAAATATAGTAGTGCCGGTTTAAAACAATGTGTAGTACTTAGACATAGTAGTGGAAAACGAGGCTACTTGATAACACCTGCAATAGCTACCCCAAAAACACTGACTTTTGATGCGCGTTTGCAAAATTGGTCTGAAAGCGATAATTTACCTAAACCTGATAATTTAGTAGAAGTGCTGATCTCAGAAGGCGCTCCATGGACCACATGGACTAGTGTAGGGACTATTGTTATTAAGCCTAGTAAGGATGGACATAGACAGGACGAGCCTTACACAAAATACGCTATAAATATTAATTCTACAAGTAATAATGTAAAGGTCAAGATTTTGCGCATGCCTCATCCTGACGACCAAAAGGCTGATTTAAATATTATTATTGACAATATTAAAATCAGTGAAGGATGTGCAAATTCTCCATCTGTAAGTTGTAATGATTTAGTTTCGGTTAATATAACTCCCCCTTCTTGTGGAAATAAGGGAACCATTACTTTATTACCAAAGAATGCCTCTACTGTATGTTCTGCTGTTTGGAAAACTGTTTCAGGAGATCCGCTAGGAACGACCAACATTTTGACCGGAGTTTCAGCAGGACAGTATAAGGTTGAAATAAATTGCAACAATCATCAATGTGATACTACAATAAATATAGTAGAAGCAACAACACAAGTAGCACCATTACTGGAAGATTTTGAAGAATTTGCTTTCTCGGAACAAAAGAATGATAATGAAATTATGCTTCATGGTAAGAAATGGTATTTCAATACATGTGATGACCAATATAGCAGTGGTAGTGCAAACGGTAATGCACTAAATAAATGTGTAGTGCTTAGACATAGTGGAGGTGGTAGTACTTTAAAATTGGGCTACTTGATTACACCGGCAATAAATGCACCCAAAACACTTAGCTTCATGGCTCGGGTACAAAATTGGGCGCTATATTCTAATTCAGTAGAAGTGCAGATTTCTGAAAATGGAGGAACCTGGAGAAGCGTAGGAACTATTCCCATTAAGGCCAGTGAAAGCAGCAGGCAGGATGAACCGTATTCAAAATACTCTATAAATATTAATTCTACAAGCAATAATGTGAAGATTAAAATCTTGCGTATGCCTCATCCTAGTAGAGAAAGTTCCGATATAAATATTTTAATTGACAATATTGGAATTGATGCAGTCAAAAATTGTGATGACAATAATGGTGAGAATAACGGAGAAAATGATGGAGAAGGTACTTGTAAAGGGATTCCCCAAATTCGTATTGAAGAACCAACTTGTGATAAACTAGGGATATTGACTTTGATACCGAATACCCTGTATGGACAGAAACAATACAAAATTGCATGGAAGGATGCAAACAATAATGAGATAGGAAAAGGAAACAGTATAAACAATATAACCCCCGGCACTTATTATGCAGAGATAAGCTGGGATGATAAATGCAGTGAAAATATTACAATTGAAGTAGCGCAAGCAGCGACAGAAGGACATGGTTTGTCAGGCACCTACAAATATACCAGCGGCACAACAAAACAACAAATTGATCCGGTTATTAATTTCGAATGGGATGCTGCAAGCCGTCCTAAATCGGTTGTATGGGAAGGGTGCTTGGAAATACCATGTAATGAGAAATCCGGAGAATATATTTTCTATATTCCTAAAGGAGGAAAGTTGTATATTGATGGGAAATTAGTAATTGGAGAAAATTAAAAATTATATTATGAATATGTGCTTTACTCAAAATGGCAAAAAGCCATGCTGTATTCTTTATAAAAGAGTATGGTGTGCAGTATTTTTATGTGTTCTTATTTTAAATCCATTTGTAGCTAAAGCGCAAATGGCCACTCCTGTTGATGCAGAGTTTTTTGGAGAATGGACTTTTGATCATGCCGAAGCACAGGAAAGAGCGATAAATAGTCATGAAGGCTATGTGTCTAGGAGCGTTTCGCAAGAAGAGTTTTGGCAGAAAACATATCTTTCGGATATACCAACTCAAATTACTTTCATGGGTCCTTTTATGGCTCATATTTCGCACCCGTCCTGGTCAAAACCTGTTGCTGCTGTGATAAATAATGGACGATTGGAATTTCGTATTATTCAAACAAATCCGGAAGATTACAATAAAGTGTTGGATATATCCGCGATAAATTCATACCTTACCATAATGTCTGCTTATTCGTTGACTCTAAAAGGCAACCGTATGAGTTTGCAATACAACTATATTTATTCTGAGGCACAAGATAAATATATAGAAGGAATACTTACTGTTTATTATAAACAATAATTTTTCTATTATCTAACATTACTGTCTTTTTGATATGTTTAATTTATGGCTTATAAAAAAACAGAAATGAAATAATAAAAATAAACCAATGATTATTGGGTATAAATTAAGTTTACGAAACAATTTATTGATATGTTTTTAAAAAGATTGCTTCGTCGTACCTCCTCGCAATGACGACAGTCAACCGAAGCGTCATTGCGAGGCACGAAGCAATCTTAAATAACGGTTCAATTTATATTTACAAAACATATCATTATTTACTTTTAACTAAAAAAAAGAACAAGACAAATTATTATCAACAAATTAAATTATTTACAAAAAATGACAAAACTTTTCAAAACAACAGCATGCATAATCTGCTTATTCATAGGACAACTAACCACAAATGCCCAAACATTCCCGCTTAAGATACCTACCCGACCTGAAGTTGGTAATATGATGCTTGTGGCAGGAAGCGATCACACCTTTGGTTTGAAAACAGACGGAACAGTACTTGCAGCCGGATGGGATGGTAATGGTGAAACTAATGTGTCCTCATGGAAAGATATTGTAGCAATCTCTGTAGACCAAACCACTGTAGGTTTAAAAGCAGACGGCACAGTGGTAGTGATTGGATTGAACTCCGACTCTCATAAAGTATCTTCGTGGACGGATATTGTGGCTATTGAGGCAGGAGGCTCTCCCCACACTTTAGGCTTAAAGGCAGATGGTACTGTGCTTGCGACTGGAATAAACTTTGATGGGCAGTGTAATGTGTCCTCGTGGAGAGATATTGTAGCTCTTTCTGCAAAAGGGACTTACACCGTAGGGTTGAAAGCAGACGGAACTGTCTTAGCAACCGGATATAATGTAAATGGGCAGTGTAATGTATCCTCATGGACAAATATTGTAGCAATTTCAACAGGAGGCATTCACACCGTAGGGCTAAAAGCAAACGGTACTGTAGTAGCAACTGGAGATAATCGATACGGTCAGTGTAATGTATCCTCGTGGACAGATATCGTGGCAGTTGCAACAGGATATCTTCATACAATAGGCTTAAAAGCAAACGGTACGGTAGTCACAGTCGGAAGTAATATTTATGGAGAGCGTAATGTATCCTCGTGGACAAATATTGTTTCTATTGCGTCTGGTGGATCATACACTGTAGGCTTAAAAGCAAATGGTACAGTGGTAGCGATTGGAGATAATAGCTCTGGTCAGTGTAATGTTTCCTCGTGGATGTTGAAAGCAGGCAACACTGGTATTAACGAGGCAACTAAGATTGTTGAAGCCAGTTCCGTCCAAGTCATCGGTTATTACAGCATCACAGGGCAACGCTTGCCCCAAGAGCCAGAAAACGGTTTCTACATTATACTGTATGATAACGGAATGGCGAAGAAGGTAGTTCGATAAACTGAAGGTCAATAGGAGTTAATTCAAATTAATTATGATTGAGAAATCAACTATAGTATTCTATTCAAAATGACAAAAATTAAACTTTACAGATTATTATTATGTTTTTTTCTATTACAAGTTGTTTCGTTTACAGCGAATGCGCAATGTCCCAATGTAACCATATCAGCTACATCAACTCCGGCAACATGTTATAATAATGGAACTATAACTGTAACTATAAGTGGTGAGGATATAAATAAATTAGCATTGGACAGTGCGGAATTTAAGCTTGAGCCCATCTCTGGTGGTAATATTGTGGATTGGACACCAACATGGACAGGTTCCGGCGTAACAAAAATTTACAATCAAGCTGTTAGCGGTACTTACAGGTTAGAAATGCGGGCTTTTTGTAAAATATCACAACAAACGACTATATATAGTGCCGCTGCCGATGTAACTGTAGAAGGAAATTACACTCCATTAATAATTAGTGCCACAACATCACGCAAATCCATGAGTTGTAGACCGACCGGTGAGATTAAAATGAACTTAACATCCGGCAAAACACCGTATAATGTTATCGTTATGGCTCCGTCAGGATTTACTGGTTCTACAAACTTTTCAACCTCAAATCCGACTTATACATTTAGCAATACTCCCGCAGGTGATTACACCATAAAAGTAACAGATGCTTGTAATTATACATCTATACTTACCTTTAACTCGCCGGCAATATCTAAAGATGTAGTTCAGAATCTGTATAATATTATGAGCCGCGAAATCAATTCTACAGATTGTAAATCTATTGCACCATATACAATTAACTCTGTTTCCGATGTAAGTGAGACTTATTATTGGAACAGACCTGGTGAGTATTATGAATATTGTTATTTATTAAACGGCACCAATCGCACTGATTGGAAACCCCTTACAACAAAGACTCCGGCATACATTCTCCCCAGCAACTATTCCACATTTTGTGATTCAGAAAACACACTTAAGTCTTGCATCAGACCGATAGGATGTACAAACGAAAGCGAAGAGTGGATTCAACATACTTTTAATTATCTTTGTTCCGGTAGTATTTATACTTCTTTTACAGATGGGAGTACTTGCTCCACAGTAAAAGTATCTGCCTGGATACCAAGTTACCATGGCTTATGCTATGATACCTCATGGAAACTTGAAAGTATCTCTTCTTCGAATACTATTATACAACAAGGAATACTGACAGCATCAAATCTTACCCTGTTTTCAAAACTGGAACTCCCTAGAAATTCCAGATATCAAATAACTGCTACAGATCGTGATAATAAAACAGTTACTTCAATATTTACACCTGATAACCCAGGCCAATTTTTTTATTCTTGGGGTGGTAGAAGTAATAGTCAATGTTTTTTTGATTATTACTATTTTCAAGAAAGAGATTCGGAAGTGATAGCACAGGGAACCAAATTTATATATTTATCCGGACCTATGCAAACACTTCCTTGTGGAATATCAATAGGAGAATCTTATACAATACCTGAAGGTTGGGGTTCTTTTTTCTCCTGGGCCAGTTCTGATCCAAAGCTACCAAGTACGACTTACATGAAACCTGTACCATATGGTACTTATGAATTTAACATTATAAATAATTGTGGAACTATAGTTAAAGCTTTTTTTATAGTAAGCACTTATAATAACGATCCACTCACCTACACTGCTGAACAGACTTGCAATGGGCTTAAAGTGATTCCTGCCGGTCGCATAAAATCTACCGATTATCTGGGTGTGGTTAAGCCCTATACTACTTACTATCGCATAATATCCGGTCCGTCAGGTGTAGCTTATAATACTGTTGGCGTTCTGCCAGGAGAAGCTCTTATATTACCCTCTCCAGGAACTTACAAGATAGGGATGACTTATGATCAAACAGGCACATGTTATTGTGATATAATTACGATAGATTATCCCGGTCAAGGTTTATATATTGATCCTACAGCAACCTCTGCCTATGTTTGTGAAGGCTCAACAACCGGTAGAATATATGTTCAAGCTACGAATGGGGTCCCTCCTTATACTTACACAGTAACAAGCGCTCCGGGTACTCCCGAAATAACATATCAAACCAACCAAACAGGAGAGTTCCCGTCCATAGGAACTACCGGAGGAACTTACAATATAGAAGTAAAAGATGCCTGCAATACCTTCTTTACACTTCCTGTTACTATGATTGATATAGTGAATGCGAATATAGCTTATATTGGTGCCGATGAAACCGGAAGATTCTTTGAAGGGGAGGAAATTAACATCAATAGTATAGCTTTGGGTAGAGATGCAAAGTATGAATGGAGGAAAGATTCGGATCCAACGGTTATTTTTACCGGACAACAGCCTCGTCCGATTGCTGTTTACCCTACATCCTCAGGCATGTATAAGGTTACTGTAACTCCTACAGGCTGCCCGGCACCAATAACACGAGGATTAAAAATTGTAGTATTTCCACCGCCGGGTCAGGCAATAGAGCTTCCCCTTGACTCATGCCGTACCTATTCCATTCGTTACGAACTACCAGAAAATTATGCTGGTAACAATGCTAAGCTGGAATGGTCAACTCCAAATGATCCTACCCGCAGAGTGATACCTGCATGTAACCTGTCTTCTGGAACCCAATGTAAAGAAGCTTTACCGGATAATGATTGCAGTTTGAAAAACAATTTACCCGAGCGCATTGATATTTGCACAGCAGGACAATCGGTTAGGCTGGATGCTTATACTAAAAATGCCGCTTTGTATAAATGGTCGTACAAGAATGCAACCTCTTGGGCTATTGAGGTTGATAAGCCTGGAACCTATACAGTAACAATAACACCCAAAAACAAAAATTGCTCTTCTGTTACCCAAAGTGTAACTGTAGGTAGTGTCGACGAAGCATGCCTTACCATGTCGGGTTCGGATGCTGCACTGAATATGTGTACAGGTGATGCTGTTCAGTTGAGTGTACCTGCTTGTGGTGTTTCTTACAGCTGGTCGCCCACCAGTTATTTGAGCAATCCTACTATTGCCAACCCAATAGCTTCGCCGCCAGCTTCTACCACTTACAGTGTAGCTATTACAACAGCAGGAGGATGTAAAGTCAATAAAACGGTGCATGTAAATGTAGGTGCTCCTTTTGAGTTGGAAACCGGAGACAAAGGCAATGTTTTATACGAGTGTAAAGGGAAAAAAATTACACTCAGCGTTTCGGGTGCTGATGATTACCGTTGGTATCCAAAAGATGGGTTAAGTTGTTATGATTGTTCGAAGCCTGAATATATTGTATTGGGCAACAAAACATATACTGTAAGTGGTATAAAGAATGGTTGCATGGCAAGCAAAACAGTGGTAATTACTCAAAAACCGGATGAAGTATTTTTTACATACACAAAAAGTGATTGTAAAGTTTCTTTCGAAGCTACAAATGATAATAATGAATACAGTAACTATACCTGGACATTTGGCGACGGACAAACAGGAACAGGCAGGACAACAAGTAATGATTACAGTATGCATGGTATATACAATGTGTGCGTGGAAGCAACTAATGCCTGCGGGGTAAGGATGAGCCGCTGTATGCCGATCACCATAACATCTGATGAATGTATCTGTAAATTAAAGAATTGTCCATAAGAGAAAATGTATTTGACGAATCGAATGAAAAGCATAATCATACCGGTTTTAATAATAGTATTATTGTCATCGTGCCGGACAACACATTTTGCAGGAAAAGAAAAATTATCACCTGTTGATTATGTACAGTGGGTGGAGACTAAAGAAAACGGTTTAAAAGTATATTTACAGGACGAACCTTATATGTACGAGTTGCAATATCAGCCGGTAGAATATTTAGCGGTTAAGCAATCCGGGAGTTTGCATATTACCACCGCGACTTTGAAAGACGGGGTGCAAAGCAGAGAGGGGTTGATCTATTTTACATTCAAAATGTGGAATAAACAAGGCAAAGGTATTTTATCTGACAAGGCATTGGAGATAGAAAATAAGAGTTCATACCTATTATCCGGCTTGCAAAATGATATGGTGCTACTTGCCGGAACAGATAGCTTACATTGTGAAATACTCCTTTTCGAGTCGGCCAATAACTTGATCCCTTATGACCAGTGTGTGTTGGCATTTGAAAAACCAAAGACTGAAAAAGAAGACCTCGTTTTTTTATTCCGTACAGACAAATACAGAGAAGGTTGGGTAAGAATGACTGTAAAAAGAGAAGATATAAAAAAGATGCCAAAATTAAAAACCACATAATTTCATGATCTTATGATTGCAAGAATAAGAAACAGTGTTTTTTCAAGAGTAATATTAGTTGTGTTGTCGATTCAGCTCTTGTTGCCGCCCGAAATTTGGGCTATAACCGGAGGTCCGTCACAACCCGAATTTAAGAGCTTTACTCCCGTTGGAACAACAGATATGGTTGATTTATTTACCGGCGATTTCCAATATAATATACCATTGTTGGATGTCGAGGGTTATCCTATCAACCTGAGTTATAGTTCGGGTATTGGTATGGAAGACCAGGCGAGTTGTGTGGGTTTAGGTTGGACATTGAATGCTGCAGGTATTATTAATAGGTCTGTTCGCGGTATTCCTGATGATTTTAACGGAGAGGATAAAATAACTACTACCACCAACTACAATCCAAACTGGACTTTTGGTGTAAATTTCTCACTTGGCAACATTGAGGTTATAGGTAAAGAATTTCCGATAAGTATTAATGCAGGCATTCTTTACAACAATTATACCGGCATAGGACAAGAAATGAGTGCAAGTCTATCAGCTCCTATTTTGGGAGGTGATAAAATGAAATTGGGAGGAACATTAAATCTAGGTATGTCTACCGACAATGGTTTTACTGTGGCTCCAAGCCTGAGTTTGAGTTCTAAAATGTACGATAATAAAGATAAAGATGATGGAATGTTTAGCGGTAGTTTAAGTTTGGGTACTTCTTATAATTCTCGTGCGGGCTTACGCCAAGTTACCATAGGTATGGATATGAAAACTTCTGCTGTTAAATTTCAAGAATATAATAGAGACAAGGATGGTAAAAAAATAAAAGGAGATATTCGTAGAAAAAACCTCGGTTCTTCAATAGGTATTCCGATTGGACTTACAACTTATTTACCACAAAATACATCTCCCATGAGTGCTTACTCCATATCTGGTAATTTAGGTTTAGGACCGGAGTTTTTTTGGGCAAATGTGAAAGGGAAAATTACAGGTTATTTTAGTCATCAATCATTGAGTGATCCAATAAAATCATCGCCTGCTTATGGGTATTTGTATTCGGGACAAGGCGCCAAGGATATAGGCGCCATGCATGATTTTAACCGCGAAAAAGATGGTACTTATAATAAAAAAATCCCAGCACTGGCGATGACCCAAATGACTTACGACATCTATACAGCTTCCGGACAAGGAGTTAGTGGCATGTTCAGACCTCATCGTGACTTTGGGACAGTGTATGACCCCTATACTTATAGCGCCAGTGGTGGAGGTTCGATTGGAATGGATATTGGAGCTGCAGCTTATTTTAAAGGCGGAATAAATGGTAGTGGTGATTTTTCATCTTCTACTTCGGGCAGATGGTCGAGTGATAATACTCCTACAAAAGGTGATTTATCTTTTAAAGACCATTCTAATACAAATATTTTATACGAACCGGCTTATTTTAAAAATGCCGGGGACATCTCGGTTATTAATGACAAATATTTTAAACAGATACAAGAATTTGACCCTGTTCGTATTCAACTAGATGATGAAGGTAAAATGAAAAACGATTCTTATTCGCGAAGAAGAAGTGTATCGCTTCTTTCCGAATCTAATTCGGACATAGCTAAAAATGAACATGCGAACAGGGAAAAAAGGAATCAGGTTTTTTCGTTTTTGACGGCAAATGAAGCTGCTTATGCGGGATTGGAAAAACAGATGGATTATTATCCCCTCGATGCTCCTGCATATAATGCTAATGGAACAAAAAATTTGACAAAAACCGTAAACCGGACAGATGATGGGAGGAAAGGACATCACTTGTCTGAAGTAACCGTTACCAAACCCGATGGAAGCCGCTATATATATGGCACACAAACCTATAACTACAAGCAAAAAGAGGTTACATTCAATGCAAAAAGGGGAAATGGCAGTAGAAAAACCGGGTTAGTAGGATATGATGGAACAGATGCTTCTACAAATAATAACAACGGTATAGATCATTTCTATAATTCCAATGAACTTCCTGCTCATGCCACCACTTATTTATTGACGGCTGTTTTATCGTCCGATTATGTGGATGTAAAAGGGGATGGACCTTCGGATGATGATTTAGGCAATTATACCAAATTCAACTACAGCCAATTATACAACAGCAGCGATCCATATAGATGGAGAAATCCGTATTACGCAAATCAAGCCAACTATCAGGAAGGATTTCGCTTTAAAGACAGCGACGACAAAGGAACTTATATTTATGGTGAAAAAGAAATCAAACTATTGCATTCTATCGAAACTAAAAACAACATAGCCGAATTCGTTTACACCCAAAGAGATGATGCATATGATGTTCAGAATGACCGAGGTGGGCAAGGAGGAAACAGCAAAACCTTATATAAATTAGATGAGATAAGATTATACAATAAGAATGAACGAAAACTGAAAGGGACAGCCGCTACACCCTTGAAAACCGTTCATTTTGAATATGATTATTCTTTATGTAAGGGCATTTTATCTTCAATAGACCCAAATTCTAAAGATGAAGCCAAAGGGGGAAAATTAACATTAAAAGAAGTATATTTCACTTTCGGAAATTCTCAAAAAGGCAAACTGAGCCCATACAAATTCACTTATGGTTACAATCCCGGTTATGATCCTCGTGCACAAGACCGCTGGGGCAACTACAAACCCAATCCAAATACAGCACCTTACAATATTGATGCACCCTATGTAGAGCAAAACAAAAGTAACACAGATGAGTACACAAGCGCATGGAGTTTAAAAACCATTCAATTGCCTTCAGGTGCAGTAATTACTGCAGAATATGAATCGGACGATTATGCATTTGTACAAAACAGGCGAGCTACGAATATGGTTAAGATTGCAGGCTTTGCAGACAATGGTGCAGGAAATAATCTGACACATAACTTATTCACTCCGGCTTTAAGTATTACAAGTAACAATTTCATATATGTACAAACAGATCCAAATACGATCAAAAGCCAAGAAGATTTTAATAAAAAATATTTAGGAAAAGGGAGTAATCGTGAACTAAAAGAATTATTCTATCGCTGTTATGTAGATTTGAGCGGGAATAATGAATATGACTATATAATGGGTTATGCCGAAATTAAAAAATCAGGGTGGAATAACAATTTAGGGTGGATAGAACTAAGCCCTGTTAAACGAGACGATAATAGGCCCGGGGATATCAATCCCATAGCCAAAAGTGCCATGCAATATGTGCTTATCAATGCTTCCGATCTGTATTACGGTGGGAATAGAGATAACGCCGGTGAAATAGAGAATGTCTTGCGCAAAATGGCAGGAATGCTCGATGATATACGAGGAAAGATAGAAGGACAGTATCATGCTATGGCGTCGAAAAATATGGGAAGAAGTGTGGATACAAGTATGTCGTTTGTGCGATTGATGACACCCGATAACCATAAACTGGGGGGCGGGCTACGCGTAAAAGAACTACGCATGAACGACAACTGGAAAACTATGAGTGGCAGTAGTACAAATGATGCCGAATACGGTCAAACCTACAAATACACCACAACACAAGACCAAGACCAATACGGGATACCCAAAGGAAGTGTTATTAGTAGCGGGGTAGCCACATACGAGCCTTTTATAGGTAATGAAGAGAATCCCTGGCGTGAACCCAACTCCTGGGTCGAAAAGCACGCAATGGCACCCGACAATAAATTCTACCAGGAAAGACCTTATGGCGAGATGTTTTTCCCTTCGCCAAGTATTGGATACAGCAAGGTTACGGTAACCAACTTGAAGCGAGATAATGTGAAAAGAACGGCAACCGGCTATAGCGAACACGAATTTTATACTGCTAAGGATTTTCCGGTTATAGTCAGAGAACCTTATAACGCAAATCCTATACATAAAAAACCGTCCTGGTTGAATCAATTGTTGAAAGTTGATGTAAAGGACTATCTTACCGTTAGTCAAAGCTATGCCATAGAACTCAACGATATGCATGGTAAGCCCAAAGCCCAACGCGTATATGCCGAAGGACAATCGGCAGCTATTTCGTCGGTCGACTATTTTTATAAACAAGAGGGTGCTGGCAGGCTTTCCAATAAAATAAACACCATAGACGAGCAAGGCAATGTGGCAGAACAATTGGCCGGAGTTGATATAGATATGACATTTGACGAGCGCGAAAACAGAAGCTTTACAGCAGGAGGTTCTGCTGATGCTAATTTAGATATATCGCCAATTATTTTCGGGCTACCTTTGCCGTTACCTTCTGTGTGGCCGGGTGCTTTTAGTGAAGAAACCCGTTTCCGCTCGGTTACTTCGACCAAAGTAATTACCCGTTATGGAATTTTGGAGAAAACAGCAGCGCAGGATTTAGGTTCTTATGTTACTACCACCAATATGGCTTGGGATGCCGAGACGGGGGATGTGTTGCTTACACAGACACAAAACAATTACGACGACCCCGTGTATTCCTTTACCTATCCCTCTCACTGGGGTTACGAGGGAATGGCCCCTGCCTACAAAAACATAGGTGTAAAAGGGAATGTTGATTTCGGAAACATCTATAATCCGCAAACTTACTTTAGCCCCGGAGATGAACTGTTAGTTGATGGGAAAAAGGTGTGGGTTACTGCAGTGAACAATGATGGGGGAAAAATTGAAGTGATGGATATAAATGGAGCTAAGATAGAAGGTGCTCACTATATAACCCTATTGCGTTCGGGCCGCCGCAACCAACAGAGTGTGCCAATGGGTAGCGTAACCAGTTTGGGCGATCCGATAGCAAACCATAAAACGGTCGATTTTACAAATGCCCGCGTACTGAATGCCGGAGCCGTAGAATTTAACGACCAATGGGGAGAAAGTATCTGCGACAACAATGTTTTTACTAATAGTACAAACCCTTACATCACAAGCGAAAAAGGAAATTACCGCCCGAAACGCTCGTGGGTGTACCTGACCGGACGCACGCAAAATAACGAAAACCGCAGTACCAACCTGCGTACCGATGGCACTTACAGTTGGTTTGCACCTTTCTGGAAGCGACCTAACCCCACTGCAACCAATGGTTTCTATTGGGGCAAAGACTCTACAAACTGGACTTTTGCTTCCGAAGTAACTATGTTTAGCCCTTATGGCTTCGAACTGGAAAACCGCGATGCATTGGGACGATATACTTCGGCTACTTACGGCTATAACAACACGCTGCCAACAGCTGTTTCGGCTAATGCCCGATACAAAGAAATAGTAATTGGGAACTTTGAAGATAATAAATTGAATTCGAACAAACAGAATGATTTTGAATTTAAAACTTCAAGTGGTTCAGCGATAATGCCAGAAGAGACCCAATCACATACCGGAAAATATAGTATCAGGGTGAAGAAAGGCGAAACGGTAGAACTGAATAAGGAGGTGTCTTGTGAGGAGAAATAATCTGAACCGGGATTTTACAAAATTTCCGAGATTAAAAAGATTTAGAAAAATTAAGGCGATGCATTGTACTTCGACTTTGCTCAGCAACCAAGCGTAGCCGAATTGAAAATCATCACCAAAGGGAATAAATGTTCAGACAATAACAAAGAATTTAATCAAAAAATAATAACAATTTAAATAATAAAAAATCATGAAAACAATTAAAGTTTTAGCAACAGGTTTAATGCTGTTTTTGGCAGCGGGTGTGAATGTGGTTTCGGCACAAGAAATAAACACGAATGGTTCTATTTATGACTTGCAAGCCTCTTATAGTACTGATGGTAAGTATATGAATTTGAGTTTCTATTCAACTTATGATATGAACGAGATAACTGGTATGTTTATCCATTTTTATCAAGGAAATCCTCAAGATAATTGGTCTCCAGATTATCCAAACGGTCGTGGTGGTGTTCTGTTTTCTTGTAATGATGGTATTTTTGACAGTACCCAAAAAGAGGTTTTTGGCGAGGTGTCTGTTGAACAAATTCAAGGCAATATTTACAAAATAAGTAATAAAATTCCACTAGGACAAGTGGTTGTGTTATCTTCAAATGAAACATTCAAATGCCGATTGTATCTTGAAGGGACACATAATCCTGCCTTATTAGGAAATCCGAGTTTAAGGTTATCATCTACATGGCAAAGTAATATATTGACTTTTTTTTTTGATCCACTAAACACAGCTTTAAATGAAATAAATAAAGACAATAAAGATTGTACATTCAAATATTACTTCTTATCTGGCATCGAGAGTAAAACGAAACCAATTGGAATACCTTATATACAAGCAACTTTTAAAAATGGCATTTTTATTACTTCTGATAAGATAATGCAAGCGAGAAAATAATAAAAAGTATATGAACAAGCTCTGATTAATTTAATAAATAAAATTTGTTTGTGTAGTAAGTAGTCAGGCTCGTTTTATGTGAGCATGAAAATAAATTGAAATCACATGAAAAATAAATCTCTACTAAAATATTCGTTGGTATTTATACTGATTAGTTTTGGAACAGTATCAAAATCAGCTACAATTACTCACGATATAGGTGGTTCTATATTGAATATTCTGGGAAATAGTACAGATAATTACATAATAACAGGAACCACAACTTCTAACTATGTTGTGGTAAATACAGGTTATCATGGGAGTATTATGCTTCGTAATGTTAATATATCATTGTCAGAAAAAAACTCTCCTATAGCTATTAAAGGAAAAAATGATCGGTCAAATTTAGACCCTATTTCTAATGTTGATATTATCTTGGATGGGAATAATATTTTGGGATATTCTGGAGAGTATGGAGGAGGTGCTACTCTTCAGGTAGAACAAGGTGTACAAGTCAATATTAGTGCGATTAATCCGTTGGACAATGCAAGTGGTAAACTATCAGCAATAGTTAGTACACTTTCTGGTGGAGCTGGAATTGGAGCTTTAAATCGTAGTTACAACCAATCTGACGCTATAGGCACAACAACGAATTTTATAGGAGATTGTTCTAATATCCCTGTGAGAACTGCGGGAGGTAATGTTGTGATTTCAAGTGGAACAATTAAAACACAAGGAGGACATGGTGCTGGTATTGGTGGTGGATATAGCTCTTCAGGTACGCCATATGGAATATATTATGATGGAATGATTGTGATTTATGGGGGTAAAGTCGAAGCTACATCACTCTATGATGCAGCAGGAATAGGAAGTGGATGTCCTTTAGGGACAGGGATAGTCCATTGCCACACAGGAAATAGCTCTATAATTGTATTACCGCCTGCATCTATAACAGCAAAAGGTGCAGGAGCAACTCCTAATGGTGGGGTTGGAGGTAATTTGTATTCTGAATTAGGGCTTGCGGGTACAGAAAATATCACTTACATTGGTGACCCAGCAAAACCTCTAGTTGCAATACATACCGAAGATTATGAGAAGGATGCGAATATTTATGTTGACCTTTCCGAAAGTCCACCAATAAAACGGGTTCTTGATGCTATTATAGACAAAGAGCGTTTGGAGGTTAACAAGGTAAAGTTTGGTCAAGCAGGTAGCAATGGAATATATCAGTTTAATGGGATATTAAATAACACCACTACTTTTTTTACAGATGCTACCAGCACAGTTCCAACAACCTTTGGCCGTCCGTACATGCCAGAAAAAGTGCCTTTCATTGATAAAGCGACTACTGTTATATTGAAGTTGTTGCCTACAGATATATCCTTTGAATCCATACCTGCTACAGCCTTGTGTGAAGGCTACTCGTCTGCGGATGCATTAAAAAATGCTTTCCGCACTAAGATTATCTACAAAGACACCAATCCTATGAGTGAAGTCACTTTTGGTATGGCAGATGATTTACATTTTTCCACAAATGATTTAAAATTTTATGCAGCTAATGGAACAACTCTAATTCCAGCTCCTACACTATTGAAGAAAGGAGATGTTATTTATGTTGCTATTCCTTTAAAAGAAGGTAAATCTATTTATAATTATTCAGGGGTATTGCGTATTAGTGGTATATGGGAAGGAAAACCTACCGGTTACATTCGCCAAATTACAAACCAAGAAGTGCAATACTGCGAACCTATAATGCTCCCCTGTACCACCTGTAACTCCTGTCCTAGCAGTTTTGCTCCTATCCCGGGCAAACAATATGTATTTAGTGGTTGGGTAAAAGATGCTGCTGCCTTGATAGAGGGTAAACCTACTTACGATCAATGTTCGGTTACACTTATTTTTGAATTGGGGAATAAAACTGAAGTAAAAGACACATTACACACATCCGGTTCAATAATAGATGGTTGGCAGCATATACAAGAAGCGTTTACCGTGCCGGCACATGCTTGCAATATGCGCATAAAATTAAATAATAACAGTAGCAGTAACGATGTCTTTTTCGACGATATCCGTGTGCATCCGTTTAACGCCAGTATGAAATCGTATGTGTACGATCCTCAGACCTTGCGTTTGTCTGCAGAGTTGGATGATAATAACTATGCTACTTTTTATGAATACGATGAAGAAGGTGCCTTGATACGGGTTAAGAAAGAAACTGAAAAAGGTGTAATGACTATACGCGAGGCTCGGCAGGGGCAACGGAAAGCCCCCTAAATCCCCCGAAGGGGACTTTGGCGGTAGTAATTATTCAAACCATTGTTTATCCTAACTCCAGTATGTAAGCTTGAAAAAAAAATATATGTTGAAGAAACTATTTTTTATATTAACAATTATTTTTTCTTTGGTGTCAGCCGTTGCCCAAGACTGGAAAGCGGATATTGAAAAAGCCTGCTCAGTATTTTCGTCGCCAAATTTGGAGGTAGAGGTAGAACATTTGTTTTATCCGTCGGCAACGGCATCGGCTCCAACCGAACGGGAAACTGTTTGGTTGTGCAAAATGGGCGATAAGTACCACATTAAACAATATGGCACAGAGTTTATCTGCGATGGTAACTATGTGGTACTTATTAAAGAGAGTGCTGGTATTGTGGGTATTAACAAGAAAGAAAAGAAAGAGACCAGCATTCAGAAAAATGAAAGCTTTGATATTTTGCTCAAGTCTATTGCTGATTTGGCAAAGTCAATGGGACTGGATACGATAAAGCAAAAGGACGAATATAATTGTACTTACTTGGGCGAGCATAGCGGCACAAAATCATACCTGTTCAATTATTTTTATGGGGAGTATAAGCAAAGCACCGTATATCTTTCGGCAAAAACCGGTTTACTACAGCGTATATCATGCCAGTTCCGACAACCGGTGGAAGTAGAGCCGGGCGTTCTTAGCGAGCCGAGAATAGACTTTGTGTATAAAAAACAGATAGCAGGAAAGGATTTTGACAACAGCTTGTTTTCTATCGCCGGTATTGTGGCTGTGAATGCCGACGGCACAGCAACATTAAAAGAAAAATACAGCAGTTATCGTTTGTTGAACAACATCAGTAAATAAGATAAAATAATAATGTATATCCGCTTTCAGCACAATGCTCATTCAAACTAAAAGCTACGCTTTATGTACTAAAACGCTAAGTCGCTAAGTCGCAAAGACGCAAAGAAAAAAATCTTAGCGTCTTCGTGTCATTGCGTCTTCGCGTTTTAGTATAGAAAAAACGAAGTTTTGCATTTTATTGCTAATTGCAGATATTCAAAAAATAATATATTATGGTTACTATTTTACCAATCAATTATCTAAAAAGACAAGGTATCTTGAATAAAACATTATTCCTTTGTTTGTTGCTATTGCTTTCTGTTTCTTCAAGCTTGCACGCATTTCACTATACGGATGTGCCCACAGGATTTCGGATATGCAACAAAACAGCCGCCAATGAATATAAAGTTTGCTGGGATAAGAATATAGCCGATGCTGATGAATACCAATTGGAATGGGTACATGTCAATAATTATAGTGAAGCTAATAAGCCAGCTCCGAAATTACCGTATAATTTTAGATTTAATTCAACCCGTATCAGCACGAAAGACTGTTTTTATTCTGTTGCTTCCGTTTTCGAGAAAGGTACCGTATTATTCAGGATACGAGCTATAAAATATACCGAAACAGGTCAGATAATTGCCGGAAAATGGTCGAACGAAGAGGCAGGAGATGATGCAATGGCTTATACGGGAGCGAAAATATCAATAACCAATAGCGACATCCACACTGCTGACAAATTAAACTGGCAATATATAGCCAACTACGCCGAAGGCGGCAAGAAAAAAGAAGTAATTAGTTATTATGACGGCAGTATGCGCTCACACCAGATGGTAACCCGCATTAATAGCGATGAAAAAAGCGCTATAGTAGGCGAAACTTTTTACGACCATCAGGGAAGAGCTGCGATGCAGGCATTACCGGTTCCCGCAGACGATTCGAGGTTGCAGTATTACAAGAACTTTAACCAATCTTCAAACGGTGTTACTTACGGGCGAAATAATTTTGATAAGAGTTCGGAAGCGCCATGTTCCGTATTGGCTGATACAATGGCAAGAGTAAGTGGCGCGTCCCGTTATTATTCTCCCAACAATCCGGATGTTAATACCGGATTTAATCGCTTTATACCTGATGCGGGCGGTTATCCTTTCAGCCAGACCGAATATGAACCGGACAATACGGGGCGCATCCGCCGCCAGGGTGGCGTGGGTCAAAAATACCAATTGGGTTCAAAGCATGAAACCAAATATTTTTACGGCAAGCCGGCACAGGAAGAACTAAACCGCATGTTTGCCTCGGAGGTTGGTTATAATTCACATTATCAAAAAAATGTAGTTCACGATGCCAATGGGCAGCTGAGTGTGTCTTACTTAGATATGCAAGGCAAAGTAATAGCCACCTCGTTGGCAGGCGGTACGCCCGAAGGCATGGATTCGTTGAGGTCAAAGCAAAACGGGAAAAGATTAGAAATTAATATAATTGACAACCAGCCTATCGCTGTAGGTGCCAATAAATACACTTCCGTTTATCATCATTTATCCACTACAGCCGATACACATAATTTCACCTATAGTTTGCCCGCTTCGTCTTTTTCGTCTATTGATGACATTTCGCTTCCGAAAGACACTTGTTTGGATTGTATATACGATTTGGTAATTGATATAAAAAACGAATGTGGCGAACGCCCTACAAGCGTAAAAATAACATCGGCGTATGACACAACAAAAGTTAGCGGATTACCGGTGAGAATAACTTTAGGTTCGATGGACAGTATTGTCTGTGGAAAAATTACAAAGGATATTAAATTTACATTTGACGCTTACCTGAATGTCGGTAAATACACTATTTCGCGGACAATATCAGTTAATAACGATGCTCATATCGACAACTATCTCAACACGCATACAAAGTTGGTAAATATGGCAGAGGTTATCCGCGAAAAAATTGCAGAAGTAAACTTTGATCTTTGCGAAGAACCGAAAACCTGCGAAGAAAAATGTTTAGATAAAGATAATCCCGAAGAATGTATCCTTAATTGCCGCCTGGGATCCGAATATATCAATACATGCAGTTTGCAGGAAAATATGCTGGCTTCGGATTATATACCCACCGTTGTAAAACCTACAGATGATAAAGGCACTACCACCTGGCCCGATTTCAAAAAAGAAGCCGGCGATAGTGGACAGTATGCACTTTATAAAATTAATGATGATGGCTCTTACACCTATTATGACGAGTCTTCTGTTTTTTCTCCAACTGAAAAAGCCAAAGTACTGAATTCGAACATTGGTTATATTTTCAGAGATGGGGAGGGAAATGAATTGGGGATTAAGGAAATTGTGGAAAGTTTTAATCCGGAATGGGCTACACTATTAGCCAAACTGCTCCACCCCGAAAGAAGTTGCTTAGAAGCTTGTAACGAACCGGCTAACGAGCTATCCCAACGCTATGACTTTATTATACGCTATACCGATTCTTACGAAGAAGCTTACAAAAGAGGGTTATTAAATCCTTTAGGTCCCAAATACGGCACTCTTGCATATCTTGATCCATTTTTTGCCACAGGCGGGAAAGGATACGGCAAGCGAAACGAAATACTAAGCTACATGAACAGTTCTTTCGTGTACGGGCAGCCCCCCAGTTCTCTTACAATATGGGAACAAGCTGTCTATATGGCATACCGGGCTGAATTGGATGTAACGGTTTCTCCCGAGACAGAGCAACAATACATCGCAAAAGCAAGAAATTATGAATTCAATCCCCAGTTGCAAAAAGACAATAATGTAGAATGTGTCTGTGTCAGAGACCGTGTATGGGAGTATTTCAGGGCATTGTACTTAGGAAAGAAAGGCGGTATCGAAGCCAACTTGGAAGGTTGCAGGTCATCTATCCCAACAGGTAAAACCCAACGGATACAAGCTTCTTATTATACCGAAAAAGAAAAGGAAATCATCAATACTTCAATGACTAAGAAAGATGATCTGATTAATTTAGGAGTTGACCCAGACGCAAAGGTAAAAGACATTTGCACACAACAGGCAGAAGCGCAAGCAAATAATATACTGAAACAGTTGGAAGGATGCTTGGATATTACCAAAAAAGATGCTTCGGATACACTGAAGTGGAACAAATATAACCCTCAATACAAGGCATTGCGAGAAGCTTTTGTCAACATTATGATACAAACCTGTGATGGCGGGCATATGTTTGGGGCTTCTAACCTGCCGTCTGGTGCAACGCCTGTACAGGGTGGTTACTACAGCTTTGCCGATGCCATGACAGGTATTTTGAGAGATACAGGAGATACGACTAAATTCACTTTACGGTGTAACCCCGATCTTATTACATTCCCTAAACCGTACGATTACGAATACAATTCGTACACCAACTATAAGGTGATCGACTCTTGTGGCTGTAATACCCTATTGCAAGCCAATGCAGAATACGAGCAAGAAAAAAAGGTGTCAGGGAAATTACCGAAAGGAATTACTTCGGGACAAAAATATTTTGCCTGGAAATATGGTTATACAATAGATAATTATTTAGCAAAACTGTGCTTGTGTACGAATGCGTTTAAAACAGTAGGTAACAATTCGTGGAACACAGAAGCCAAAGCGATGTTGAAAAGATCGCACGAATATATACCTACCGAATTAAACTGTGATGTGTGTATTGATTGCAGGGATATACAGTTAGCAATGGCTGATTTTAATGCCAAACCGTGGGTTAAGAAGCTTTCAATATTTACTTCCCTCTTCGACACAGGCTTGGATGAATATAACCGGCAGCGGATGCTTACCAACTATCTGAACAACCGGTTTAACCTTAATAAGTCGTATCTGGATTATATGGAATTGTCAGGCAAATGCAAGGCAACCTCCCAAAACCCTTATTGCGAACTTACACCGGAGGCTTTGAGCTTGCAGAAACTGTTGAATGAAGTAATTATACAGGGCGAGATAACAGGCAGAGGTTGCGAACCTATATCCAAAGCCATCAAAGAATCCAAGATTTTTCCGGTTGCCGCCGGATGCTGCGAGGAATATTCGTTTGAGCCGACTGTGATAAATAGCAATACGGTATCCATAAAAATAGCAGGTCAGGAGGGCTGTAACAAAACCGATTGCGAAATTACCCTGCAATTTACCGATACTAAACCGGGGTATAACCTGTCAAATATTGTCCCGCTGTTTGAAAATATACGCGCTGTCAAAGAGCCGTCAAGCAGCAGCGACAACAAGTATTACTTTCATATAGATGCCCATGTTGCGTATAAGGGGAGCGTTGATAAAACCGTCTTATTAGGTTCGGTTTGTTTCCCTATAGAAGAATGCTATGATGAGAATAGCTCAAACATTACTTTGTGCGACCGCAAAACCCCGGAACCTAACCTTTGTAAGGAAAACCTGGTAAGAGTGGTGGTTGAAACTGTCAAAACCCAATACAAAGAATATACAGACAGTATAACCAATGCGTTCAGGGATATGTATACCAATAAATGTTTAGCCAATACAGGTGGGGAAATATTTAAAATGAAGTTTATCGATAGCGAACGCCATTATACCCTTTATTATTATGACCAGGCGGGTAACCTTGTAAAAACCATTCCGCCCGAAGGCGTAGAATTGATTACCAATACTGAAGTATTGAAACAAATAAACGATGATCGCAAATATCGTATCCAAACCGTATTTACTAATCACCGTATGGCTACGCGCTACCTGTATAACAGCCTCAATCAGCTGGTAGCCCAGTATATGCCCGACCATGAGGCTTTCGACGGTAAAAGCGTCAAGCAGGGCTATGGATTGCCGCCCGGCATGGATATAAGCTCCACAGCTTTTGCCGACGATGACAACGGTATTTTATTCGGTATTGATCCGGAGGATAAAACAAAAGGCTTGATATATACCACAGCAGACGGTGGCGCGAGCTGGTCGGCAGTGAAAACTTCGGGCGTAAAAAGCCTCAATGCCGTATGTAAAGTTCCGGGCGTTAATGCCCTGTGGGCTGTAGGCAATGCCGGAACCATTGCTACGGCTGTTGACGGAGGAGACTGGGTAACCAAAATCCATCCGGATAAACCCGATTTTATAGGAATCAATATGGTAGATGCCAATAATGGGTATATCTTTACCCGCGACGGACGGATTTACCGGAAAATAAATGACGGCAACTGGTCTTCTGCCGGCAGGATTGATAACACGAATACGAATATTATCCTGGAAAAAGTGTATTTTAAAGATCCGGCAAGCGGAATTGCTGTGGGCAGTGATGATAGTAACAGTACAGGCGTTGTTTACGAAACTACCGATAATATCAAGTGGGAATTGCAAACGCCGAAGAAACTACCTAAAGTAACGGCTGTGCACATGCTGTCCAATACACAGGGATATGCTATCTGTGAGAACGGGTTGATTATGGAAACAATTGACGGGGGCAATAGCTGGAAACAGAAAAACCGCATGAGCAGTAGTCCTGCCCCGGTTATCCGTAAAATACATTTCTTTACGCCGGACAGAGCCATTGCCATCGACAAGAATAATTACCTTATAACCACAAGCAATGGTGGATATAGCTGGGCAGTAACCAACCTGATATATAGCAGAACTGCTGTTACCGACTTCTCGGTAGTGCCGGGTACCGGAATTGCTTATGCCGTAGCGAATGAAAACGGCGCTAATTATTTATACAAAATGAATGGTGCCGGGTCATATTGGATTAAAGAGCTAAAAGCAACATCGCCTGAGCCGGTAACCATACCCACCGGCGATAAGATAACCGGACTGTATTACAGCAGTGCAACCAGAGCTTATGCTGTAACCTCTGGCGGCAAAATACTAAAAACATTTGACGGATGGCAATCACATCTTAGCGGTGGCAGTTTAGAATCTGCGGTAACCGAAGCGCTTTCAATCTCTGAAAAAAATGCCAATACCCTGATTGTAGTAACGCCCTCGCGGAAATGGAATGTGGTATCGTCTGAAGACGGTATTACCGCCCAGCCGACTGATAATGCGGCAACATACACGGCTACGGCTTTGATTCCCGGCTCCAACAATGCTATTGTGGCAGCAAACGGATCCCTGTTTGTTGACAGTAATCTATCGTTGCCCAAACCGATTGTTTTTAAGCCGATGAACAATGTATATGCTTTGGGCAACCTGTCGGTAGCGGTAGGAGATAACGGAACAATATTGTACCGGAACGGAAGTGGCAGCAATAACCTATGGACTATTGCAAGCACGCCTTTCAGGGATAACCTGCTGTCGGCTTGTGTGAAAACCGGTAATGCGATAGTGGTTGGTTCTGTCGGAGGCAAGCTGTATGTGAATGAAGATATTTTATCTTCCGCTTCTTCGTGGCAGGCAAATGATTACAACTCTGCCATAACCGATATAGCTTACCTGGCAAATGATGGAATAAGCCTGATTGCTACCGAAGACGGCGATATTTACCCCAAAGCCGATGGTGTTTATACCACAAATTCTATGCGCGAAGGGAATGCCAACGGCAAACGGATAAACGACATCCTGGTGTATGATAGCAACCGGGTAATAACTGTAGGCAACGAAGGTGAGATTTTGACAAGCCAATATCCGGCAGCCTGGGCATCGGAAACCGGAAAGAGGGCAGATGCGCTTTTTGTAGATGCAGCCCAGACACCGGACGGAACATTGTATGCCATTACCCACAGCGCAAACCTGGGATATGCCATCGAAAAAAGTACAGACGGAGGCGTTTCCTGGGTTCCGCAATGGACAGGAAGCAACGAACTGAAATCGATTGAATTTGTGGATGAAAATACCGGACTGGTTGCCGGAGCAGGGATAATGCTCAAAACTACCGATGGCGGCAACAACTGGAATTCGTTCGGAAACGCAGGCAGCCATACCCTCAACGATGTGTATATGGACGGCGCCGGCAAATACTATACGGTGGGCAACAACGGTGTGATACTGTCATCGGCAGGCAGCCAGAGTGTAAACGGGGATATATCGGGCACTAACCTGAATGCGGTGTATTTCCTCAAAGGGAAAAATATTGGATTTATTGCCGGCGATAACGGCTTGATACTGAAAACCACCGATGGTAAGAAATGGGAAATAATGAAACCCGACAAAACCAAGCCCGACACTACCAACTGGGTAACCTACCTGTGGAACAACCCAAGCAAACCATCGAGCCTGTACGGCATTTATGCTGCCGATCCGGTTACTGCATACGCAGCAGGCGACGGCGGCGTATTGCTCAAGAGCATTGATGGCGGCGTAACCTGGAGCAGCCGCGAAAGCAATACCGGCAACGGGCTGACACAAATGCAGGTGAAAACCGACGGAACTCTTGTGCTAAGCGGAAATAGCAGCGCGATGCTGCAATACAGGGACGGCACCGACGGTTTCTCCATGCGTTTCTATTACGACAGGCTCGGGCGGCTGGTGGCTTCGCAAAACAGCAAGCAGCACAGCATGTATCCGCAGCGCTACAGCTATACGGTGTACGACCCGATAGGGCGCGTAGTAGAAGCAGGCGAAATAGAAGCCGGACAGGAACCCACGCAGGAACTGATGCGCAACCCGAACTTCCCTGCTAACTGGGGCGGCAACCGCTACCAACTGACGCGTACGGTATATGACAGGTCGATTTCGACAACCATAAGTAATCAATTTACCGGTAAGGAACAGCAAAACCTGCGCAACCGCGTAGCCTCGGTTATCTACCAGGATACCTACAGCGACGATAATACGGTGTACAACCATGCCACGCACTACAGTTACGACATACACGGCAATGTGAAGGAACTGATACAGGACAATCCTGAATTGGCCCTTTTGAAACAACAGTATAAAAAACTGCATTACGATTATGACCTGGTAAGCGGCAATGTGAACATGGTAAGCTATCAGAAGGGCGCGCCCGACCAATTTTACCACCGGTATGAGTATGATGCAGACAACCGCATTACCAGGGTATATACTAGCCCTAACGGATCGGATTGGGAAAACGACGCCTCCTACCAGTACTACAAACACGGACCACTGGCGCGTACCGAACTGGGACAAAATAAAGTACAAGGCGTGGATTATGCGTACACGCTGCAAGGCTGGATAAAGGGGGTGAATAGCCCGACCCTAACCCTCCCCGGCACTTCGACTCCGCTCAGTGACCAGGGAGCTTGTGCCCAGGATGTTTTCGGGTATAGTTTACATTATAATAAGTATGATTATAAACCGATAAACAGTGCGGCCGATTTCTTTTCGGCAGTATCGGCAGGAGCGCCGATGGTCGACCTTTATAATGGGAATATATCGCGTATGGCAACGGCTTTGAGCGAAAAGATACCGAATGCTCAAGCCTATAATTTCGGCACGCAAGTGAGCGACTTCAAATATGATGAGCTGAACCGCTTGGTAGCAAGCACCAAAGTGAGCGGAAAAGGGGCTGACAATGCATACGCAACTACTTATAGCTACGATGCCAACGGAAATATTGAAACCCTGACCCGCAAAGACGGCAATGGACAACCCATGGACAACCTTGCTTACCATTATACCAAAGATGGCAATGACAAGATACTGAACAACCGATTGCTGCATGTGAACGATGGGGCGCAATCCGCGCCAAAATTAGGTGATATTTACGACCAGGGGGCATACGCTCAAAACGACCTTGAAAACCTGAATTATGCCTACGATAAAATAGGGAATTTAATAAAAGATAATCAGGAGGAGATAGCCGAAATCAAATGGAATGTGCAGGGCAAGGTGCAGGCAATTATACGCAAAGCCGAAAGCCAGAAATCGAACCTGTATTTTACCTACGATGCGATGGGCAACCGGGTAAGCAAAACAGAGCAGTATAAAGTGCCTGTAGGTGGTGTAAGTGCAATTACAACCTACTATGTGCGCGATGCCCAGGGCAATGTAATGGCGGTGTACGAAGATGTAAAAAGAAGCAGCAGCGAAAGTTTTGCTTTGAAAGAACAACATTTATACGGTAGTTCCCGTTTAGGTATCAGGCAGGTAAACCTTGCGTTGTATCCATCGGTGGTTTATCCTCAAACTACAGAGAAAAACTATGAGTTGACCAACCATTTGGGCAATGTCTTGGCGGTTGTTTCGGATAAGAAAGAAACGAATGGGGATGCCAAGATATTGAGTGCTACGGATTTTTACCCATTCGGGATGCCTCTGGTGGGTAGGGTTTATAAGGGGGATGGGTATAGGTATGGGTTTAATGGGCAAGAGAAAACTCTGGAACTCAACCCTTCGCATACTACGGCTTTGTTTTGGGAATATGATGGACGATTGGGCAAACGATGGAATGTGGACCCTTTGGCAGATCATCCTAAAAATATATCAATTAGTCCTTATGCTGTATTTAAAAATAACCCGATTTTACTAGTAGATCCAATGGGTGCAATCTGGGATTCGTCTTCTGTCGCTGGTGTAAACCAAACTTTAACAGAAATCAACACTATGTGTACCTCATTAAATAATCAGATATCGCAAATAAATGCTTCTCCTGCTGGAATTGATAATGGTAATACTACTTTAACCACAAACCAACAAAATCAAATTGGAGAATTACAATTTAGAATAAATAATTTAAACTCAGCTGTAGCTGAAATTAATTCTATGAGCATAGATAGAAATAACATATTTGTACTAAATCCAATCAATGGAGGATATGCTCAAACACTTGCTGACCCAATGAATTTGAATCGTATAATAATAAGTTATTACGCAGAAGATATTGGTAATAAATTGCATGAAATTAAGCATGGGCATCAAGTTCTGACAGGAGACTTAAGATTTACTCTTAATGGCCCAGTAGGTTATAATATGGGGGATGAAATAGCTGCATGGACAAGACAATATTCTTATATAGGACAATTGACTGGCTCAAGGGCTCCTGCTCTCGGAGAACAAACTTATTTATTGAATCAACTAAGTGGAAC
This sequence comes from Paludibacteraceae bacterium, assembly GCA_031553685.1. GTDB lineage: Bacteria > Bacteroidota > Bacteroidia > Bacteroidales > Paludibacteraceae > JAFGVL01. The sequence continues at coordinate 47,238 of JAVBLE010000002.1, forward strand.
ATTGGGTACCCCTAGACAAATTAATACTCAATATAACATTACTAATCATTCACAAATTACAATCCCATTTTTAAGAAGTGTGACAACGGGACCAACACCTCAAATGACAAATGATCGATTATATCCAAGCATTATACCAGACTAATCATGAGAAATTTATTGATATATTTATTTTTTTTGTTTGTACAAATAGGTTTTATTTCTTGCAACAGAAATATATATGGAGCGTATCACTATGTCAATCCAGAGAGTAATATACTATTAAATCTCACATTTAATCAAGATTCTACATTCAAATTGAATGGTCAGACAAGTTGCACACAGTTCTTTTATGAAGGAAGTTGGAAAAAGGTAAAAACGGAATTATTCGACTGTTATTTGATTAATGATACAAATAAAATGGTGTTAGATACTGTACGGCAGTTATACTTTTATTTTAAACAAAATAAAATTCAATATTCTATACAAAATGAAGAATATATGCTTGAATATATAGAAAATGATACCATCTGTTATACGCCTGCAAAAAAGTTCTTATTAAAAGGACTTCCCTTTACAAGGGACAATATTCTTACTCCCAATAATATCAGTGAAGAAAGAGCAAAATATATAAGAAAAGATTTTATTGGTAAGTATGGGAAAAAACTGTTTATAGAAACCTTTGGAGACGGTAAAAACATGAAAAGAGCAATGGAAAATCTAAAAAAAAATAATTGTTCTCATAGATAGGGTAACGGGGTATCCGTCCTGCCGAATTTGTAATTCGGCAGAGTAAGTATAAGCATTTGTAATGCGAAAAACGGATTAAAAAATCTGAATATCGCAGCTGGCGCGGTTTTGCAAATATAAGTGTTCTAAACCTTGTAAAGCAGCTCTGTTAATAGGCTGCAAGCCATATTTAATCCAGCCCAACGGCAAGTGAAGCGTCGCCTTGGGTTAGTATGTTATCCAATAAATACGCGCCCTGAAGGGGCAATTTATATCGAATTAGATTATGCTGGGCTTGCAGCCCGATTTATGGCGATTGCCATATCACACAACCCAAGGCGTTGCCGTTGGGCTGGGTTAACAAGGGTTTTCAACCCGAGAAACAAGGTTTCGAACACTTATGTTTTGCAAACCGTGCCAATCAAGGTTGACATTTGCAAAAATGGATGTGAAAATAACCTGTTTCTAATTATCAAACAAGACCAATTTGAAAAATAATTAGTCTTGTTTTAGGTTTAAACTACTCAGCACCGATAGTCTTCTTATGCAATTCCTTCATTTTCTTGTGATACATTTGTGTTTCTTCATCTATCACCGACTGCGCATATTCTACATATCGGAAAAACTCTTTACTGCCGGCTGCATGTCCCGAAATCTTGCGTACAATATTTTCGGGCATACCCAGTGATAACATATTGGTTATTGCCGTCCGCCTCATAGTGTGTGCGGTTATCATATCTGCCAAGGTATAATGGGTTTTGGTTGTTTTGTCTTTATAGATAATCATTTGCTTTCCGCGTTTTTCCCGTATTTTCTTGATCTCATAATTGCTTGGGATACACTGCCCGAATCTTTTCAACAGAACATTAAACCTTGAAATGCTGATTGGAGGGAAAAGCGTTTTATTTGTATTGTTCTTGTTGTAATACCGCTTCACAATTTCCACAGCATAGTCGGGCAATAACACTGTGGTATAAACATTTGTCTTTTTCGATTTTACTTGTTGGAGGTAATAGTGATTGTCTTTCTTAAGGATATTTTTCCCTGAAAGGGTAAGCAAATCCGAAATCCTTAGCGCTACAGTACAGCCAAAAACAAAAATATCCCGAATTGTTTTTAAACCGTCACTGATATTTTTATTGAGTTCCTTATCATAAATCAAATAATTCAGTTGGCTTGGCGAGAGTACAATGATGGGTATATCTTGTTTCTCACAATAAAAGAGTTTATGGAAATTGCCCACCATAATGTGTTTTTCGTTTGCAAGATAATTCATAAAAACCTTGAATATTTTAATGTAAAAACCGACCGCATTGTCAAAGCAACCCCTGTCGTTATACAAATACGAAGTGTACTTGTTATAAAACATGAGCCAATATTTGGCTGCTTTTTCTCTTTCTTTTTGCGTCAGGTTACTGTCTATAAACAATCTGATTTTAAAGTTCTTTTCTTCACAGAATTTTTGGATAACATTCCTCACCGTAACATAATTCCACACAGTTCCTTCGCTTATTTTGCTGCCGTCTTTTTTCCTGCGGATACCTGAAAAAGAATTGTTGATAAACTCGGTAAATAGTTGAAAGAAAACTTCTTGTTCCAGTTCTTTGGTTTTTCGGGTAATGTTGATTTTCATAGTATGCATATTTAAAAGAAACTGCAAACCTAACATCACTTTTCTAATTTTCCATAAAATAAAAAAGTTTACCGAAAACTTTTTCAGTAAACTTTTATGATGGGCAAGTTGGAAACTTGCTTTTAGCTACAACACAGCCAGAGGATATTCGGATTTTTTAATCCGTTTTTTTGCATTACAAATGCTTATACTCTACTCTGCCGAATTATAAATTCGGCAGGACGGAGGAAATTACCCTAAGAAATGTTTCTGAAAATTAGAAACAAAATTCCGATCAAAATGAAAAAGCCACTAAGAATAAGCATAAACCAACGGAGGATTTGCTGTTTTTTTACAAATATGAGAAATTTGTCCGTTCTTTCTTTATCATAAACTACCTCAATTTTACTTCCAACAGGCAAATTTGTCTGGTCGCCAAAATCACTAACTTGTTTTATTGTTTTTCCATGATAATCAACATACATTATCTCATATTCGTAGTAAATAATAGAGAATTCATCTGCGCCGACAAGACTATCACTCTTTTTCTTTTGTTTATTGGTAATAATGGCTAGTGTTTTAATGCCTTTCTGTATTATCTTCTTCGTTTGCAGAAATAGTATCAAACTATAAACAAAAAGAATTAATCCGCCAATGATGAAAACACTTGCGATAATTAAATATTTCATTCTCCCTCCTTTCCTGTTGTCAAGAGATTATACAATCCCTTTAAATCTACACCTATTTGAACTTTTACGCCTAGTTTAAGTCCTAAATGAACATCCGTTTTGTCAAAAACATCTTGTTTTACTCCAATATCATAACTGCCGTCAAGAAAAGACCATTCTCCTTTCTTATTCTGAACAGCCCATGCAGAACCAGATACTTCAAATAATTTTGTGAACTGAGCCTTACTTTCAACTGAAGCAAAAGTGAATTTGTCTAAATTAGGGGTTTCTAATTTCATTACATTTTGTGCATCACTAAAATCAAAATCTATAGCAGAAAGACTTCCGTTAATATCCAACCCACCTTTACTACCAACAGTAACTCTTCCTTCTGCTTTTAATGCTCTTACACTCGCTTGTCCTGTATTTAAAGTTAAATCAGCACCTGCTAATTCTGCTCCAATTTTCCCTTGAACATATTTTGTTGCCTTAAACTCAAGTCCAACTCCTGCTGAAACTCCAACTTTAACCTTGACAGTACCCATTAAATTACCAGCTGCTTGACACAGGTTATCAACAGGTTCTGTTATCATTTTCCTAAAAAAATAGTCAGATAAACCTTGTGGATAGGAGGAGCTGAAATATGGAAAATCGATATTTCCATCATGGTCAATATTTAGAATCGGATTATTCCCAAAAGCACCATAATTAGAACGAGTAGTATTAATTACAGGATCAATATTCCATCTCCTACCCAACCTCGTATCATACCCATAATCCCCAAAAGCCAAATGATTCCCATCGCCTTTAACCTCATCATCTCGCTCATGCCCACCGAAGCCATACCTATATCCGGCAGGTTTGTACTTCCTTCCCACCATTGGCATACCGAATGAATACACAAAAACAACCTACTTTCACACTCTTTTTTGCAAGTTGGAATCTTGCTTTTAGCTACAACACAGCCAGAGGATATTCGGATTTTTTAATCCGTTTTTTCGCATTACAAATGCTTATACTCTACTCTGCCGAATTACAAATCCGGCAGGACAGAGAACACTACCCGCTATCTCTGCAATTTACAATTAACACCAATTTTTTCAGCTTCTTCTAAAAAATCCTGAGCCAAATCTATGTTATCAATTTCAATAATTACCTTCTTGTCATCCAAAAGAGAATCTACATTTAATTTTGATTCCTTCAAAGATTTTCCGAGCATATCAACTTGAAGTTTTGTTAGAGAAACTTTTTCTAATCCTTCTCTCCAACTTTCTAATATTATTTTTGCCATATGTTTAGTCTACTTTGATTGTTATAGGTGATGGTACTTGACCTTTATATTTACCTGTTGTCCTTTTGCCACCTTGAATAATTACTTCTTTTGCATTGTGTTGTCTGCCTAAATCTTTTGCCATATCCCATAAAGCTTCTCTACCAACCTGTCCAGCAGAAGAACCCTGTAAGTGCAATTGATTTAAATATAATTTACCATCTTTGACCGCAAAATTTGTAATACCTTCAATTGTTTCGTTACCAATTTTCGATGAAAATGTCATCACATCACCTTCAATTGTACCAATTTTTACGATGTTTTCTATCTTTGCAACATTGGTTGTTGCAGTTAACCCTTTTCTTGATTGTATTAACTGCATTTTTTGTCCCACTTTCTTGTCTATTGACCTTTCCAGTTTATTATATGCAGTCATAGTCATATCTATTGCTACAATTTCGGCATAAGTACGCATACTTTCCTCATTCCGAGTTTCATATGTAGTATTAAAATCAGCCTTACCAGTAGCAAACATTACAGCAGCCTCTTTCATCTCTTCGTAAGAGTTGAAACATATTCCTTGATTTCCGTATTGTCCTTGTTGTGAGTTTTCCGGCTTCAACCAAAATTGATGAGTATCTGTTAGCCTTTCAAAAAAAGTATTACTAAAAGATTTTCTTTTTATGACAACCTTATTATCTGACAAATTGTATGTATATGTAGCCCACTCTAATCCCTCTAACTCAACTCCATCAATAACTCTATTTTCAGAGAAAGCATATGAAGAATTATATGGATAAGAGGAAAATAAAGGATCTACAGCAAAGAATCTTCCCAATCTTGGGTCGTGCATTCTGTACTTGTAATTTACAGAATTTCCTTCGCCTTTAATTTCATTATCAGCTTCTTGGTCTTGGAATCCATACCGATATTCGGTAGGTTTGTACTTCCTTCCCGGCATCTGCATTCCGAATGGAGAGCTGAAAATAGGTTACTTTTACACTCTTTTTTGCAAGTTGGAATTTTGCTTTTAGCTACTTTTAGCTACACATAGCCAAGGCTATTCGGATTTTTTAATCCGTTTTTTCGCATTACAAATGCTTATACTCTACTCTGCCGAATTACAAATTCGACAGGACGGAGGACGGACACTAACAATTAGCAAAGCAGACTATAAATAAGATGAAAAATATTATAATGGCGATGTAACCTACAATAAGATGTTTTGTAGCATATGCATCTTTAAGTTCTTCTTTTAAACTTGTTTTTCTTCCTAGTAAACGATTGAACAACCAACAAATAAATGTGCCCAAATAATCTGCAGTTTCCATCATTTTCCCCCTTCCTCTTTAGCTGCGCTAATGATATCACCAGCCTTTTTAGTTGCTTCCGCATTAGAAATGGCCTCTTGCGTAACTTTATTTGCCTTAAAAGATTTGCTAGCATCTTTTTGCCAGTTTGGGCCAAAGAAAGTTCCTTTACCACTTTTTTGGACATAGTCATTAAAAGCATCGAGAGCTTTCCCTTCTGTTTTTATAACATTAGCTGCCGGACCAACTCCTTTTAAAACAGCTCCAGGGGCTACATCAATAAATGCATTCATATTATCTTCAAAGGTTGCATCTTCTCCTGTCAAAAGAGTTTGTTTTGTGAGTAAAACATAAGGGCTATTTATAGCAGAATATCCAACATTAAGAACTACTTTAGATACACCTTCAGATAAGCTTTCGGAAGGTGACTCTAAATAATTCTTGGCATTTTGAGATATTTCTTTTTCTTTTGGATTTGATATCATAAATTCCTCATCCGAGGCATATTCAGCACCATCATATTTGAAATGCTGATGCTTGATCTTAACTCCTATTACTGTACATTGCTCTATATAGTCATAATAATCATATACTTCCTGATACTCGACCTCTATACTCCTTTTCTTTACATTTTTAATCACAGCTCTATTATCTATTTTTCTTAAAGCAAATATTTCTGCTGCCCTTCTTTGACTAGGTGTAGATAAGCCAATCCTGTTTTGGATATATTCCCACCATGTATCACCCATTGGATCTGAGTATAATATCGGATTATTTCCAAAACATGCATAATCACTAATACCTACAATTGATTTTGGGTCTAAATTCCATCGTTTGCCCAATCTTCCATCATATTCCCAAAACAAAGCCGTTGTATGCGAAGGGTTGAGTTCCGGAGTTTTCTCTTGCCCATTAAACCCATACCGATACCCATTCTTATCATAAACCCTCCCCACCATCTGCATACCGAATGGATAATGATATTAATTGGCAGTCAGAATACTATAAATATTTTGTTAATGAAATTCTCTGAAAATTGATCATTTTTGAGAGGGTAAAAGTATATGTTTTTTTAATGAATTGACGGTATCTGTTTTGTCTTTTATATCAATAAAAAGAGATTCAATAAGAAAAATATACTTTTCACAAAATTAATTCTTTTTGTCATTAATTTGTATATTTGCCAATAGATAATTACACCTATATGAGTCAATGATAAATCGAATAGCCAATAACACTTTTTTTAAAGAAAACAAACATGCCGGAATTTATATAGATATTCTTTCCGAATCCGATTACAGGTGTCGGGTTGTGGTATTGGAGAAGAAACAAAAACATCTCCATATTCTACAAAAAGAAGAAGTTTCGTTAGATAAACTTTCGACAGTGGTTTCTACTAAAATCCCGGTGAGCATTTGTGTGGATGGAAAAGGTATTTTGTCGCGTGAGTTCAATCTCAAGTTAACTGATGAAGCACTTATACATCAGGCCTTCCCCAATGTAAATGCATCTGATTATTATGCTCAACAAATGGAGTTGGCACATAGTAAAACTTTTGTTTGTTTCGCTCGTAAAGTAACAATAGATACTATCCTTCAAAAAATAATCGAACAAAATTTCACACCTCTTCATCTGTCATTAGGCTGTTTGCCTGTTTCGCACATTGTTACACTGCTCAATAGCGGAGAAACACTTGCATTTCCATATATCATAAAGAAGGTTGATAATTCTGTCGAGCAAATTAAAAAGAATACTGAGCCCACTCAAGCTTTTGTGCCAATAGGTGATGAGTCGATCCCTACAGAATATATTTTACCATTTGCCCTGGCGTTAGGATATTTCTCAAATGGCGAATTTGACGATTTGCCTTCAGACTTGCTACTCCAAAAACAAAAAGACCATACTTATTTATCAGTAGCAAAGAAAGGAAGCTTTGCTTTTCTTATGCTTGCATTTGTTGTTTTGTTGATAAATTTTGTTGTGTTTGGTTATGCTAACAAACAACAACAGATTCTTTCTCAGCAATTGGAGCAGCATCAGGGAACTCTACAACAATTGGAAAAATACCGGCAGGAGGTAAGTGAAAAGGAAAAGATTTTAGGAGGAGGTTATGGTAGTTATAATTCATATTTCTCGTATTATGCCGACCGCATTGCAGCTTCAAAGCCTGATGGTATCATTTTACAAAAAATGAATATTTGTCCGGTAGAGATTAAAAATAAGAAAGTAGATATTATTTCACTCAGAAAAGACACTATTGAGATAAGTGGCGTTACACAAAATAGTTCGTTACTCAATACTTGGTTAAAAACAATACAAAAAGAAAGTTTTGTGCGCCAGGCTGAAATAACGAATTACGCACAACAAGATGCCAATAATGGGTTGTTCTCGTTGCGCATTGCTATTAATCCTCACAAAAACTAAACCCATGTTGCGAGCCGGAGCTTTGTTGTATGCTATTTTTATTACCCTTGTGGTAGCAATAATTGCTTTGTGTATCTTGTGGGGACATTTTTACAGTTCTACAGGCATCCAAGATTCCATCCGGCAAGCTCAAATAGAAAGCAATATAAATTCGGCAATCAATAAATCGTTGATTTTTCCGGATAGTTTGCCTTATAACCAAGAAATACCGTTTGAGTTCGACAATAATGCACCTGTCATATTAGAAAGAAAACATTGGGGGATGTATGATTTGATTCTGGCGAAAACGGCATTTAGAAAAGATAGTATTCAAGAAACTATTTTTGTAGGACAGGGTATAGCCTCGACAGACAAAACAGCACTTTACATTGCCGATTATGAAAAAGAATTGTACCTCAGTGGCGATGTTGTTATAAAAGGCGAATGCTTTGTACCCAAAGGATTTTTTAAGCAAGCATACCTTACTAGTAAAACCAGTTTTACCAAAAGAGAGGTTCCGGCTAAAATAAATAAAAGTGATTCGAAACTACCTGATGTTAGCCGGAATATATTGAACCATGCTATTGGAAATTTGAATAAACGGTTTACGAAACCATCCTCTTCGCTTGAACTCGCCAAATATTTAACTGGAAAAGATTCAGTTGAAATTCCTTTTTTCAAACCTCCGCTTATTTTATATACAGAAGAAGAAATTAATTTGTCAAGAATTTATCTCAAAGGGAATATTATTATTTATTCGTCAAAACCATTGTATGTAAAATCTTCGGCTCATTTGGATAAAGTGCTGATTTATGCTCCCGAAATACATGTAGAGCCAAATGTAAAAGGAAATATGCAACTCTTTGCCACAGACAGTATTGTGGTAGATCAAAATGCAGTATTGACTTATCCATCCTGCGTTGGTGTTTTTTCGCCCAATGTTTCAAGCATTCGTATAGCCAAGTCGGCCAAAGTATATGGAAACATTATTCAGTATCAAGATGGAGAGGGCGACCATAATTCCACATTAACTATAGAACCAAAATCCGAGGTGTATGGCATTGTTTATTCCAATGGATTTACACAGCATCAGGGGAAAATTATCGGTTCGCTTTATACCGGACATGTTTTTTTGAAGCTACCATCGGGATATTATGAAAATTATCTGTCAGACATGGAAATTGATTTTCAGAAATTGCCACGAGAATATGTTTCCGGAATTATATTTGATAAAAAAGATCAGCGTATTTTATTATGGGAACACTGAACGGAAAATTACGCGCATCTACTTTGATAGAAGTGATTGTGGCAATGCTTATTATACTCGCTTCGTTTGGATTAGCATTATCGGTTATTGACAGTAATCGTAAATCGATGAACACAAAACTGCTGACTAAAGCACATCAATGTGTGTTGAGCGAGAAAAACAGAACTCTGTTTGAAAAAAGGTTTTTTGACGAAACGATAGAATATGGAACAATCAGAATTGTTAAAACAGTTGAAGGTTATCCCGCTTCGCCTAAATTGAAAAAACTAGAGATACAAGCGATTAATATCGACGAAAAAGTATTGACATCATTGCACGAAATCATTATTGTAGAATGAGAATAAAAGCGTTTACTTTGGTCGAAATTATTGTGGTAATGCTACTCACGGCAATACTTGTAAGTGCTATTGGAATGGTATATACAAGTTTAATTCGTGTTCAGATAAGTAGTTTTGACAATGCGGGCAAAGAAGCCGATATGATAATTCTTACCAATGTGTTGCAAAAAGACTGTGCCAAGGCTAGAATAATTTACTACAAAACAAATGAATTATGTTGCAATAAATTATCCGGCAATGTTTATTATGAGTTTTTACCCGACCAGATACTTCGCAAAGGTATTAATGTAGATACTTTTCATTATACAACCGGAGAATTGAAAGTAAATTATATAGACTCAGCACATGTGGTTATAAATCGGATTGCACTAACCATCTATTCACCAGGTGACAGTATTCCATTTGATTACTATAAACAATATGGTGCCGAGTTTTTATTTGAGGACAAAGAAAAATGAGTATTCAACTTTCAGAAATAAAAAAGAAAAAAACAAAAGTGGAATCCGGTCAGTCAGATTGGATAAAACAAGTGCTGACCTATGATATTAGTTTATCGGGAAAAGGTTTTTCAGCTAAAAAGAAAGAAGCCTTTTTCAATGAATTTTATATTTTACTTTCATCAGGACTTGATTTTCGGTCGGCACTCGAAATCATTGTAACTGAGCAAACCAATCAGAAGGATAAAAAAATCTTTACTGATCTTTATGATAAAGTAGTACATGGTTCTTCATTATCCGAAGTTATGCAGGAAAGCGGGAAGTTTACCGAACACGATTATTACAGCATGCAAATCGGCGAAGAAACCGGCCGGATAGATGAAGTTTTGTTTGATTTACGCACTTACTATAATCGGAATATCAAGCAACGGCGACAATTAGTGTCAGTTTTCTCATATCCGATATTGGTTTTGATTACTGCTTTTGCAGCCGTATTTTTTATGTTGAATGTAATGGTGCCGAAGTTTCAGGAAATATTTAATCGATCCAATACTGAGTTACCTACGCTGACAAAAACAATTGTAAGACTATCCCGTTTCTCATCCGACAATGCAGGGATCTTTTTATTGATAATTATAGCAATAGTTATTTTTCTATACGCGATTCGAAAAAAAGAAATATACAAACGCATCAGTTCTAAGTTGTTATTACACTTGCCATTCTTTGGAAAAATAATTAGAATGAGCGTGCAACAAAAACTCTTTCAAATGCTGGCTTTACTGATCGGTTCAAAATTAACTCTTTCACACGCCGTTCAATTAGTCCAAAAAATGACAACCTTTTATCCTATGCAAATAGCATTGGATAAAATAGAACAGGGTATTCTGCGAGGAAAATCATTGCACGAAAGCATGAGCGAATGCCCCGTGTTTGATAAACGAGCCATTTCATTAGTCAAAGTAGCCGAAGAAGTAAATAAGCTGGAGGATATTTTTCAAACCTTGAGCGATCAATATTCTGAGCAAACAGAACACACTTTGGGTATATTAGGCACCTTGTTGGAACCGGTGCTTATTATTTTTATCGGAGCATTGGTTGGTGTAATTCTAATTGCTATGTATTTGCCTATGTTTCAGATGGGAAGCGCGATACAATAATGGTCTTAATTTACCGTTTTCTGTAAACCCCGTGTGCAATTCGCTCTATGAAGTTATTTTGTAAATAGCGTTCAATTTGCTTCTCGGCAGTTTTGTCGGGAATATTTAATTTTCTTGCTATTTCTAAATATTTTTTCCGGTCGAACTCTTGCGGCAACGATTGTAATAATCTTTGTTGTGGATTTGAGTTTGGTGTGCTACCGGATGTTTCGGCAGGTAGTTGTTGGAAAATCAATATGGCGTGGTGGATTAAGATTTTTGTTATTCTCAATGCTGCGTTGAAATCGGTATCGTTGCAAACAAGTATTTGTGGGAAATCCAGAGTCTCATATAGTCGTAATACGCATAAAATCATAGCTATTCGAAAAGTTGATAATCCTAAACGGCGCACTGTTCCAATAAATGAATCGCCGAATTGTGAGTGATATTGCTGCTGTGCACTGTCAAAGTAAGCGTTGAATTCTTCTTGCTGTTGTGTAGACAAAGTAAAACGCAAGCGC
>JAVBLE010000062.1:0-25714 GCA_031553685.1 Paludibacteraceae bacterium
CTGAAATATGATGGGCATGTAGATCATTTTTACATCTATGATTTATTAATCTTGAATCATATTGCTTAAATTTAAGCCGCGGCACGCCACGGCTCTACGGCAATAATGGTGTGCTATAGTCTATGGTACCTTTTGTCATTATCTTTTGTTTGAACCTTTAATCTATATTCGACATGACGCCCCTTTATTATACTTTGAACTTAATTTAGATGCTTAGTAAAAATAAAATAAAAGAACTAACACGCTATCAATTAAAAAAATACCGTGACGAGGACGCAGTGTTTACTGCCGAAGGCACTAAATTGGTTAGCGAATTGTTGCGTGTTTTCGAATGTAAAACATTGGTAGCAACCACAGAATGGATCGCTACCCACAAGCCTAAAGCCAATGAAATTATTGAAGCAAATGAGGCTGAATTAAAAAAAATATCATTGCTTAAGACGCCTCAACAGGTATTTGGCGTATTTGCGCAGCCATCGTTCGTTTTTCCTGAAAATAAAGAATTAACCGGATTATCGTTGGCTTTGGACGATATACAAGACCCGGGCAATATGGGCACTATCCTGCGCATTGCCGATTGGTTTGGTGTAGAAGCCGTGTTTTGTTCACCCCATTGCGCCGATATTTTCAATCCGAAAACGGTGCAGGCTACGATGGGTGCTATTGCACGGGTAAAGGTGTTTAAGGCAGATTTGCCTGCGTTTTTATCTATACAAAAAAAGAAAAATACGCCTGTGTTTGGAACATTCTTAGACGGAAAGAACATTTATACCGAAACCCTGCCGCAAAGAGGCATTATCGTAATGGGCAACGAAGGCAGCGGCATTAGTCCCGAAGTGGAAGCACAAATTACCAACCGCCTCTTTATCCCCAATTATCCGCAGGGTGAAACTACTTCCGAATCGCTCAATGTGGCGGTGGCTACGGCGATTACTTGTGCGGAGTTTCGGCGGAGGATTAGCCCAATGTCATTAAATTAAAGATTTCGTCATTGCGGGCTTGACCCCCAATCTTAAACACACTCTCCCACTCTTGCGCAATCCTGCTATATTGTTGCGCGCGCTTCTGCCAACCGCCCGCTTATCCCTGCTAAAAAGCAACGGGCATTGCCCCGGCATACTTTTCCTCCTATCTGCTTTAAATAGATAAAAATGCAGTATATAGTTGGATAAATGAATGTTTTGTTTCGAGGAACGGAATATTTGTTCCTCGAAACGAAAAATAAGTTTCAAGAAGTTGTTTATCTGTTTCAAGATTTAGTATATTTGTTTCAAAATACATATTTTTTGTATCTTGGAATGATTTATTTGTATCCTGATACCTATATTCCGTATCAGGATATATATTATTTGTATCGAGATACAGAAGTTATTTTATTGCTTATTAAAGATTAATATACTACATTTGGACTTTACTATTTAAATCACAAAATTATGGCAGATTATATTCCTCGCTCAGATGCGAAGTTTAACAACTGGGCAAAATCTCTGGTAGAAGGAGTGAGCGAAAACCTCGACGCGTGGGGCATCGGCAAAGAGGCGTTTGAACCCTTGGAACTTGCTTTGTCCGAATGGGAAAAATGGTATGCAGTGGCTGCTATCCGGCAAACGCGCACAATGGGCGATGTGCTGATGAAAAACGAGTCGCGGGCAGCATTCCTCGATTTGGCGCGCCCGTTTGTACGCCAATATTTGGCATTTAATGACCGGATTAGCAATTCGGAGCGTACACTTATCGGAGTAACGGTGCGCTCGGGGTCGCACGCCAAAAATCCGGTGCCGCATTCTTCGCCGTTTCTACAGATCGACTTTTCGCAACCTCACCGGCATTCCATTTATTTTAAAGACCACAATACGCTACGCAAAGCGAAGCCGCAAGGAGTGTTTGCCTGCGAAATATGGATGAGCATGGACCCCACTGCGGCAAACGACGATAGTGTGTGGCATTTTGTGGGGATGGCTACGCGCCCGCCTTTTATTGCCTCCTATGATTTTAACCAGAGCGGCAAACGGGTGTATTACAAGGCTTGCTGGATAAACACGCGCGGAAAGCGTGGCAGTTGGAGTACGGTGTCGGAGGCAGTGATCGGGTAGCTTCGATGCTTCAGCGTTGACGCCCTGCCGGCTGGATATCGAGGGTGTCTGGCAATATTGTTTTTCTTTTAGAGAATAGAAATTGAGCCTTTGAGAATTACTATTTAAAATTAATCTTTATGTATATCCGCTTTTAGCACAATGCTCATTCAAACTAAAAGCTACGCTTTATGTACTAAAAACGCTAAGTCGCTAAGTCGCAACGACGCAAAGAAAAAATCTTAGCGTCTTCGTGTCATTGCGTCTTCGCGTTTTATTATAAAAAGACGAATCTCCTTTTTCACAAGAGTAAAAGAGATGTTTCAAAAAAAAATTACATTTCTTGATAAAAATCCAACGCCTCAAAAATCAGTTTCTTATCTGCATTTTGATTGATATGAATATCGCCGATATTTTTCAATAATGTAAAATTAATTTCCTGCGCATCGTTTTTTTTATCGTGTGTCATAAATTCGAACAAACGGTCGTAATTTTTGCACGAAATAAAGTACGAACCATACGCGTTTTTAATCAGTGAAACGGCTTGCATAAGTGTTTCTTTGGGGAAACCGAGCAATTTGTGTGATAAATACAATTCGCAAATCATACCCCACGCAACGGCGTATCCGTGCAATACCGGTTTGCCAGTCTCATGCGAGAAACTCTCGAACGCATGCCCAACTGTATGCCCGAAGTTCAAGGCTTTCCGGATATTTTGCTCTGTCGGGTCTTGTGCTACAATGTGTTCTTTCACCGCAATTGAACCTGCCAGAAGCGGTTTTAATTCATTCAAATCGAATTTCTCCAAATCAAAATGGAGAATTTTTCGCCAATCGTCCGGCGTGCTTATCAAGGCATGTTTAATCATTTCGGCAAAGCCCGAAAGGAGATTTTTAGCGTCTAATGTGGCAAAAAACGAAGTTTCGATAAGCACTGCCTCCGCAGGATTTATCACACCAATTTCGTTTTTTAATCCGTTGAAATTAATCCCTGTTTTTCCGCCAACAGCAGCGTCTACTGCACCAAGCAATGTGGTAGGGATGTTAAAATAACGCATGCCGCGTTTAAAAGTGGATGCAGCAAAACCGCCCAAATCGGTAAGCATACCGCCGCCAACATTGATAAGCAACGATTTGCGAGTAGCTCCGTTCGTACTCAAAAACTGCCAGACGGAAGCCAAAGCCTCCAATGTTTTATGCTCGTCGCCGGCTGTGATGACGAAGATTTTTGCTTCCTTCAGTTTTGTGCATTGTGCGATTATCGGCAAGCATTGTTTTTTTGTATTTTCATCAAAAAGGATAAAAATACTGTTGCCCGGCTGGTTGCCGATTATTTGTGTCAGGTCGGGAATAAAATCCTGGCAGATAATTATTTGTTGGGTAATCATTGTGTCGAGGTTGAATTTTTCAACACAAAATTAGACATTCGGGCGGTATATGCAAAATATTGGTAGCAGGGAGGACTGGAAAAACAAAAGGAGCTATAAAAGCCCCTCCTGTCCCAATTTAAATTATGAAAAGTACTGATAACAGTTTTTTTAGAATGTGCGTGCCCACATCGACCCGCTTGATTTGTATTTTTTCGCAGGTTTGGCTGGTTCGTTTGCAGCTTCGGATTTTGGACAGCTTTGTGTGTTTTTGTTTGCTTCGGCGTAAGTAGTCGTTGTAGCTGTTTCTCTTTCGTAAGAGAAATTAGCGCTGATTTGTTTTTCGGCATCCATGCTGGCAGGCGATACGGTTTTCACTTCTTTTTGAGCGTTGATGGCTACAGAAACAGATACGATTAAAGCGATGGTTAAAGCAATTTTTTTCATGGTTTTATTTTTTTGTTTTTTGATTGATTGTTTATTTGGCAAAAAAGTAATTTAATTCTTAAATTGAGATAAAAAATATATGGGAAATTTAATTAGAATGTGCGTGCCCACATCGACCCGTTTGGTTTGTATTTTTTTTCAGGTTTAGCTTGTTCGTTTGTAGCTTCGGATTTTGAACAGCTTTGTGTGTTTTTGTTTGCTTCGGCGTAAGTAGTTGTTGTGGTAGTTTCTTTTCCGTAAGAGAAATTAGCGCTGATTTGTTTTTCGGCATCCATGCTGGCAGACGATACGGCTTTCACTTCTTTTTGAGCGTTGATGGCTACAGAAACAGATACGATTAAAGCGGCAGTTAAAACTAATTTTTTCATGGTTTTGTTTTTTTAATTTGTTGTTGTTATTGTTTTGTTTGTTTTCCTGAGATGTTTTTCTTATTTTGACGGTGCAAAGATATAATCAAAAAAGCATTCAAATACTTAATTGACTTATAAAAAATGTTAACTGGTAACGAAATACTTGTTATTTAACATCTACAAGCAATTTCTTTTAAAACAAAATGGTTATATTTATCTGTATTTGAGATAGATATAACCATTGGCAATAAAATGCCATGAGGAAGATATTTTTGAAGTCTTGATTAGTCGGAGATAATTTGATCCATTTTTATATCAAAATCCTCGGTTGGGATGCTATTGATTAATTGAAAATCGAAACAAATACCTATCTTATATCCATCAAAACCGGCTAAGAATTTATCATAAAACCCTTTTCCGCGACCTAAACGGTTACCTTCCGAGTTGAATGCAACACCGGGAATAATGGCAAGATCGGCAGGCAAAGTGTGGCAATCGGTGCAAGGCTCTGAAATGCAGAATGCTCCCTCTCGTAAATCTTCGTGGCAAGTAAACCGGCGAATTTCCAATTTATTATTCTTAATGGCTGGCAACAAAATGGTTTTATGCGGAGTCCATTTCACTGCAAAATCATGTGTGAAAACTTCATCGGGCAACGACCAGTAAACTAAAACGGTATTGGCTTGTTTGAAAACATCAAGCGATTCGACAACCGATAAGATTGTGTTTGATTTTTGCTTTAATTCGTGTGCGGTATATTGTTTTTGAAGTTCTTTTATTTGCCGTCGAATATTTGCTTTTTCTTTATGAATGGACATTTACTTCACAATTAGAAATTTACCTATGGTAGTTTCTGTTTCGCCTGAACTGTTTTTGGCAGCTGCCATTACAAAATATACACCGGAAGCAGCGCGTTTACCGTTTTTAGTAATTCCATTCCAAGTAGCCATGCCACCGTTTGAGGTGGTTTCATACACAATATGACCTGCCATATCGGTTACTTTTACGCTTGAGTCGGTCATAAATCCGGTAAAGGTAATTGCTCCTTGAAAGTTTTCCCGGACAGGATTTGGGTATATTGATAAGGTTTCGAGTGTTTTTTTGCCTTCGCTGGAATCACTTTTATAGGAAATCAAGCCTAAATTGGTGGCAAAAAATACTTCGCCGGTACTTTCATCAATATCTATAGATAGAATACTGTTGGATAAAAGAGGACTATTTTCGGCTGTAAAATGCTGAATGGTTTCCAAGCCATCGGCTGATACCAGATATGCTCCCGATGTTTTTGTGCCAATCCATTTGCGATTGCTTCCATCTACTGCAATTGTTTTGACTGCAACTCCGTTGAGCAAATAATCTGCAAATCCACTTCCATCATTACGGGTTATTTTAGGGCGATTTACGGTGTAATCACTGTTGAACACATTATTGATGTTTTTAAAAATAATGGGTCCCATATCTGTCCCTGCCCAAACATTGTTGTCTTTGTCCTGAACTAAACAGCCGGTTGGACATGTGGAGATATTTTCTCCATCCTGGTCGGTTACAGATATAAATAAGCGTTTTGTATGTGTGCTTGGGGCTGAGGGGTTGTTGTTATCATTCAGAACAAATATTCCTCCGTTTTGGGTGCCGGAATTCACAAGATTCAACCATTTATAATTGTTATTTGTAATCAGAATATTGTCAAATGATTCATGATTCTTTAATTCAGCATAGGCTAATCCTGTCCAAACGCCTGTATTTGACATAACCTTAATACAATTATCAATTATCATATTATTTATCCATAATGAACCGTTTTTATCAAAGACAGCCCCGTCTGTATTATTGTAATCCCCCGGAATAACTTTTGCCGGGTCTAAAACTACTTCAATCGGACTATTACATTGATTGTATCGTTTCACACAGACATCGTTTTTAAATTCGTACATGCCTTCGCGCCATGAGGTTACAAAGTAATGCTTTGTATCATTCGGGTCGATGCCTATTTGAGTAAGCCCAATGAATTGATATTTATAGGTTTTGCACCCAATATCATTTGGATCTGTGAGATTTACATCTTTTCGAGTAATATTTTTCCAGGAATTATTTTCAAGTATCATAATCGCTCCTTCTCTGTCTTGATCGAAAATATCGCGAGGAGCTCCGGTTAATGCAAACATTCGATTGCCTTGTCTCCTCAATGTGAAGATTTTATTCGTATAAGGTCCTTCCGGTTTAAAGCTATTGATAACCTGACCGTCTTTTAAAGTTTGTAACCCATTCGCGTTCCCTGCAATCCAATAAGTTTTAGTTTGATTGTTATAAACAGCATCTTTTAGATAAATATTCGTAATTTGTTCCAATGCCATATTATTATCATATCGCCAAATAGAATTTTCGGAATAGAGAATTAAATTATTATCCGAAATATGCATCCCTGTAATTCCGTTATTGAAGTTATTATTCCAGTTTTGAGCATCGTTTGATGATTGTACATCGCCATTATTTTTCAATAAAAACAATTGATTATTAAACGATAGCAATTGCTTGTTACCGCCACTCATTGGACGAAATTTCCAATTATTATAATCGGCCAGGAATTTACTGCCGGTTAAAGCCGAGTACATTCCATCTTGTGTAATGGCATAAATCGAATCCTTCAAAAAAGCAGTTGATAATACATTAACATAAGAGCTATTATTTCCAATGATGTAAGTGTCGGTTACTTCCCTCTTATTCATATCAATGACAACAATGCCTACTCCACACGAGATATAAGCATATTGAGCATTAAAACAAATATCATTAGGCACTTTGATGCTTGTAACGGCTTTGTTTTTAAAATCGGGGATATTGTAAAAATCATCGTCTTTGATTAAATCAATATTTCCATTCAGATATGCCACAAGCAGCTGTGATGATTGTGTATCGTAATTCATGCAGACAATGCCAAGGTCGCTTAATCCATTTATCTTTGAATATGTATCAATAACTCCATCGTCTTTTTCGACCGAAAATAACGCACCATCACTTATTGCAAACACTTTATCACCTGCCTGCTCTACTTTAGACACTTCGTTGTATGCAAAATGGGTACGCCACCCTCCCATCGGTACTTGTGCCGACACAGCCAATGTCAGGGATAACAATAATAATGTTGGAACAATTAATTTGAACTTCATATTTTCAATTTTCAAATGATTAATATCTAAAACTGCTTCCTCCTAAAAATTCGCGCAGGAGCGAAGTTGGTGGAATTTCGCGGTCATATATCGGGTTGAAATAAGCTAAAAACTTAAGCAAACGGTTTGCTTCTACAAATTCTTTGCTGTTTCGGGGCACTTCGCTCAATACTGGTTCTACATGTTTTTTGAGCACGGCGATTTCAAAAATAAGCGCCGAATTAAACATCACATTCGCATTCTCCTGGAAAGGAAAAATCCATTTATCCTCGCCATGCCGTACGCTTTGCCAACGCGAAATAGTTTCCTGCGCACTGTATCCCCGATAACGGAAATCGCGGATGATGCGGCGAAGCAACCGATTGTCCGTCGTTGGTATCCAGTTGTGATTGTCGAGTGCAATCGAAGTCAGCGCCGACACATAAATAGTAAACTTTGTTTCTGCCGGGATATTGGGTGTAAGTTCCGGATTCAGTGCATGAATTCCCTCCAGCAATAAAACATTATTTTTCCTCAGGCGAATTTTCTCCCCTTTAAACATGCGTTTCCCTGTTTCGAAATTGAAAGTTGGCAATTGCACTTCTTCGCCTTCCAGTAACTGGTTTAACTGTTGATTAAAAAATTCAATATCAAGTGCATAAAGCGATTCAAAATCATACTCGCCGTTTTCGTCCAAAGGCGTATGTTCACGGTCAATAAAATAATTGTCGAGCGAAATAAGCAACGGATGCACACCTACTGCCCGCAATTGAATGGAAAGCCTTTTGCTAAAAGTAGTTTTGCCGGACGATGACGGACCTGAAATCATGACAAAACGCCGTTTGTCAATCGTTTGCATAATTTGGTCGGCAATGCCCGCAATTTTCTTCTCGTGCAGGGCTTCGGCAACTTTAATAAGGTCGTATGCTTTCTTTTTCTGGTATGCCAAATTAAAATCGCCTACATTACTGATACCCATAATTTCATTCCAACGGATATATTCGTTGAAAACATCGTGCATTTTAGGCTGTTCCACATATTCTTCCAGCACAGCCGGATTGGTGCGCGACGGGGTGCGAATCAATATTCCTTCATACTTATGTTCAAGGTCAAACAACTCCAAATACTCTGTATTCGGCACCAACACGCCACTGTAATAGTCTGTGTATCCATCCAGTTCGTAATACTCTACATACGGATGGTTGATGGTTTCGAGTAAAATAACCTTGTCCATCTGTTTTTGCTCGCGAAACATTTCAATCACTTCCGCACCACGCTTTTCATGCCGAACGATAGGAATTTTTTGCCGGATAATCTCTTGCATCCGGTTTTTAAGCAACTGTACATCGTTGTCTGTAACCTCTCTGCCGAGCTTCTTTATTTTGCAAAAATATCCTTTCGAAAGTGGGTGTTGTACATGCAACTCGGCTTGCGGGAATAAATCGTGCAGTGCTTTGGATAGCAACAAACACAAAGAGCGCACATATACCCGTATGCCCGACGAGCTGGTAATATCTATAAAATCAATATCAAAAGGTTTATAAATGGAGAAACTTAAACAAACTGATTTATAATTGACTGTGGCTGCAACCACCTGTTTTTCGTTAGGTAAACGGATTGATTTTAATACATCCGACATCATTGTCCCCATAGGAAACTCGTGATAAGTTTTATCTTTTAAGTAATAAATAGAAACGGTTTGAGACATATATTTGTTCTTTCTTTTTTGAAAATTTAATCCACAAATGTACGAAAATAGATTTATTTAAGTTTACAAAACAAATTATTGATATATTTTTATCGGTTCGGATTGCTTTGTTCCTCGCAATGACGCTTCGGTTATCTGTCGTCATTGCGAGGAACGAAGCAATCTCTGGCTAATAGATTTCATGTTTACAGAATGTATCATTATTTATTTTGAAATACTTAGTAGCAAAACTTCTATCTTGCTATTATTTTCAAAAAAATCAATCTATTTGTTCTTCAAATCAAAATCATTTTAGATACAAAGCAGAAAAAATCATCATTAAGATGGATAAATACCAATATCCATCTAATCGATAAAAGGGAAACCCGCAACACAGCATCGGGTTGTAAATACAAAAACTCCCAAACCGGAATAGTTTGGGAGTTTTGATCATATCAATGTTCCTTGATAGAACTTAAAATCTTGGCAATTTATATATATCCTGATTGCGAAGAATTGCTTTCACTTGATTTATTTCGAGGAAAGTGGTACCGTAACCGGCACCAAAACTGCCACTTAAATAGGTAATATAATCATCTTCCGAGATTTTACCTCGTTGTAGCAGATCATTCATTGCCCCAAGAAGGTATTCGCGCGAGTCGGCTTTTTGTGCCTGATACGACGCCGAAACACCATACGACAAAGATAATTCGCGCACTGTGCGTTCTTTATAGCAAATGGCAAGCACAGGATTTGTACTGCGGAATGCGGCTAAATAGCGTGCAGTGCGTCCTGTATAACTGTCGGTAATAATAGCTTTTGTGCCGATTTCGTTGGCTGCATTAGCTGCTTGTTTGGCAAGGAAAGCCGTTGTGTCATGTTCCGAACTTGTAAATGATATTTGGATATCATTTTCGGGCATTTTGCTCAATTCGGCTTCTTCGGCAATCTTAGCCATTGTAGCCACTGCCTCAAGCGGATATTTACCATAAGCTGTTTCGCCGCTAAGCATAATGGCATCGGTGCGGTAATAAATAGCATTGGCAATGTCGGTAACTTCGGCGCGGGTTGGGCGTGGGTTCGAAATCATCGAGTGCAACATTTGAGTGGCTACAATCACCGGTTTTTTAGCAAGTACGGCTTTGCGGATAAGGCGGCGTTGGATGCCCGGAATTTTCTCCTGGGGCACTTCTATTCCCAAATCGCCACGCGCAATCATAATGCCATACGCTACTTGAAGAATTTCGTCAATATTATCAACCCCTTCTTGATTTTCTATTTTGGCAATAATTTTAATTTGACTGCCTTTCTCATCCAAAATCTGTTGAATATCCAACACATCCTGTTTGTTGCGCACAAATGAGTGAGCAATAAAATCCACATCATATTTAATGGCTAACCCAATGTTTTTAATGTCTTTCTCGGTCAACGAAGGAAGGTTGATGCGTACACCCGGCACATTCACACTTTTGCGGCTACCCAACATCCCGTCGTTTTGCGCTTCACAAAGCAGGTATTCGTCTGTTTTTTCAATTACTTTCAGGTCAATCTCTCCATCGTCCAAAAGCAAATGACGATCTACATTTAAATCGGTTACAATATGAAGATACGAAACAGCGATGCATTCTTTAGAACTCAACAAATCAGGATTGCCAACCACTTTTATCTTATCGCCCGTTATGATTTGAACAGGTTCGCCATCAGTAGTTTTGCTTGTTCGGATTTCAGGACCTTTTGTGTCCATTAAAATCCCGATTTTGTTCGATACACTGCGCGTGTTGCCAATAATACGGGCAAACCCATCTTCATCCATGTGTGCAGAGTTCATCCGCACAACATTCATTCCGGCAAGATACAAATCTTTCAAAAAATCGACATCACAGCGGATGTCCGATATAGTTGCTACAATTTTAGTATGTTTCATGAAAAATAGTTACAAATTTTGTTATTTACAGATTTACAGATAATCGTTTTCAATTCGTCAATCTATAAATCTGTCAATTGTCAATTCTTGGTTAATGCTTCAATAGCCAACCGGTATGAATCCATGCCGAACCCGCAAACAATTCCTTTGCATACAGATGAAAGGTATGAATGATGACGGAATTTTTCGCGAGCAAAAACATTCGACATGTGTACTTCGATAACCGAAACCGAAATGGCTTTAATAGCGTCGGCAATGGCGATAGAAGAATGTGTATATGCACCTGCATTTAACACAATGCCATCTACTGAAAAGCCTTTGTCGTGAAGCTCATCAATGATAGCGCCTTCATGATTCGACTGAAAATATTCGAAAATATGCTGAGGAAAATGTTTTTTCAATATCTCCAAATAATCTTCGAAAGATTGATTTCCATAAATTTCCGGTTCGCGTTTGCCGAGCAAATTCAGATTTGGACCATTTATAATTAATATACGCATGGCTTGAAAATTTTTGCAAAAGTAGTGTTTTTTTATCGACTTGCGGTAAATAGATTACATAAAAGACTTTTTGTTTTATTATTTTTGCAACAAAATATTTCAAGAAAATCAATGATGAAAATACTTTTTACAATATGTTTGTCAAGTCTGATATTAACTTGTTCGGCACAAACAAAAAAAGACAGTTTGCTGAATGTCATTGATTTGACAAACAAAGTAAATTACGGTCACCGCATTGAATCCGGTCGTTTAATTGATATTATAGTTATCCATTCATCGTATTATGTAAATCCCGATTCATTTTCGGTAGCGGGTGTCATGCAGCAATACAAGCAATACGGCGTTTCGCCGCATTATATTGTTGACCGTAAAGGAAATGTTTATTTGACCGTGGCCGAAAAAAATGTAGCCTTTCATGCCGGCGCAAGCCAACTGCCGGGTACAAACCGCACAGCATTGAATACGAACTCTATCGGGATAGAAATTTTGGACACACCCACCAATCCGCCATCAGAAATCGAACTCGAAGCATTGGTGCGTTTAGTAAAAGATATTAAAGCGCGCAATCCTATAAAATATGTAGTTCGACATAGCGACATCGCTCCCGGTCGCAAAACCGACCCATGGGCTTTCCCTTGGGAACGATTTTTGAAAATGTTGGGCGAATGAATGTTGTGAAACATTACGCGTTTCTGACACAATTAATTTTCACAAAAAAGGCTAAGCAGTTATTACTTAGCCTTGCGGAAAGGAAGAGATTCGAACTCTCGATACACTTTTGGCGTATACACGCTTTCCAGGCGTGCCTCTTCAACCACTCGAGCACCTTTCCAAAATTATTTAGCCCGGCAAAGATAATATTTTTAGCGCATTCTCCGTCGTTCTATTTTCAATTGTTTGCGCATTTACAGCATAAATCTCTGCCAACTTCTCTACAACCAATTGCAAGTAAGCCGGTTCATTCCGTTTTCCACGATAAGGCGTAGGCGCCAACCATGGCGCATCCGTTTCCAGCACCACAAAATCAAGCGGCAAGTGGCGCAGCGTTTCGTTCAAAATAGATTTTTTGAAAGTAACAATCCCGTTAATCCCTACTTTAAAGTTTTCCAGCGCCATTATTTTTTGAGCCTCTTCAATCGATCCTCCAAAACAGTGGAAAATCCCACGCAACTTATCACAACTATATTTTTGCAAAATTTCGTAAGTTTCATCAAAAGCATTTCGCACATGCAATATTAATGGTAAATCATATTCCAATGCCCATTCTATCTGCTGCTCAAAAGCAACAATCTGTTCCTTGAAAAATGTTTTATCATGGTATAAATCCAATCCCGCCTCGCCAATAGCACAAAACGAACGACTATCTAAATGCTTTTTTACAAGCGCTAATTCATTCCGATAATCTTCCTTAACCGAAGTCGGGTGCAAACCCACAGAAGAGCAAAACAGTTTCGGGTCTGTAGCCTCAAGCGCCAACATCCGATCGAGGCTTTCGCTATCCACGCCCGCAAGCACAATATGCCCCACACCCGACGCTTTCGCCCGATCGATTACCGCCGCCAAATCCTCGTCGTAATCGTTCATATAGAGATGAGAATGAGTATCTATGATCATAATTTGTTGAAAGAATAAAGAATAAAGACTAAAAGACAAAAGAGCAAAGACAAAACGCAAAAAATCATTGAGATACATCTCTTTGAAAAATAATTGTTGAGCAAAGTTTACCACAAGCAATCAAAGTATCAGTCTTTACTCTTTTATCTTTTAGTCTTTAAGTCTATTTTTACTACTTTTGTTTTTCAAAATGAACGCAAAGATACAACAAATACGCATTGAGGACTACAACTATCCGCTGCCCGACGGGCAAATAGCCAAATTTCCCCTCGCCCAGCGCGATACTTCCAAATTATTATTGAATAAAAATGGAGAATTAAGCGAACATTCGTTTTCCGATTTGCCCTCATTACTGCCCGAAAACAGTTTGTTGGTTTTCAACAATACCAAAGTCATACAAGCCCGTTTGTTTTTCTACAAAGAAACCGGCGCACAAATCGAAATATTCTGCCTCGAACCATACCTTCCGGCAGATTACGCACTATCATTCCAACAAACCCGCACATGCGAATGGAAATGCCTGATAGGTAATGCCAAAAAGTGGAAAGAAGGCAAACTATCCGCACAAATAGGAACCACCACACTCACCGCCGAACAAACAGGAAACGACGGCGAAAGCTACATGGTTCGCTTCGAGTGGAACAACGAGCGAATGACCTTTGCCGATATCCTCGACGCAGCCGGCGAACTCCCTATCCCACCCTACTTACATCGCCGCACCGAAGCCTCCGATTTGGAGACCTACCAAACTACTTATTCCAAGATAAAGGGTTCGGTAGCCGCACCTACTGCCGGGCTGCATTTCACACCCGCCGTCTTCGACGCCCTTTTGGAGCGTGGCATCGGCAACGCCGAACTGACACTGCATGTAGGAGCTGGCACCTTTCGCCCCGTAAAAACGGAAACCATCGGCGACCACACCATGCATGCCGAAACCTTTTCGGTAAGCCGCCGTGTGCTTGCACTATTAATATATAACCTGGGGAGAATTACAGCGGTTGGCACCACTTCTGTGCGCACCCTCGAAAGCCTGTATTGGATTGGTGTGCAGCTGGAAAACAATCCTGACCAAAGCATTTTTCAAGTATCGCAATGGGAACCTTACGAGACAACACGGCAGATTCCGGTAGAGAAATCACTGCAAAATATTATTGATTATTTGGCAAAAAACGGGAAAGAAAACTTGCAGGCATCTACCCAAATTATGATTGTGCCCGGCTACGAATTTAAACTGGTTGACAGCATTATTACTAACTTCCACCAACCGCAAAGTACGCTTTTGCTACTTGTCTCGGCTTATCTCAAAAGCGATTGGCGCACAATGTACGATTATGCCTTGGCGCACGATTTTCGTTTTCTCAGTTATGGAGACAGTTCGTTGTTAATTAATGAAACAAACCGATCCTTATAATTGATTTTTAAAACTTCAATTTATTAGAAGTTGTCTAAATTTATTTTTACACAGAGAAAAATGTATTCTTAAGGTTGATTTATTTTGTTGTAAAGAGTTATTAAACAAAGATTTCTATCGAGAAAATACAAGAAAAACACAGAGAGGAGAAAAATCAAAGATTTTTCATTCCTCTGTGTAACTCTGCATTTTTCTCAAAAGAAATTTAGAATTAAAAGTCTCATTTTTAAATGAATACATCTTTACAAAAATATATTTTCCTCTGTGTAAAAATATATAGTCTCACGCTATAAAAATGTCCTGTAATTAAAATTTAGACAACCCCTTAGAGATTTTACTCATTAAGATAAAATCTTTGCGTCTTTTTATTTTTCATTGTTACGCCTTCTCGTTCTGTGTATAAAGGAAACGAAATTTCTGGTGTATTTATGTCTTACAAAATTTAAACAATCTCAAAGGGTTCATTTTTTTGTTCGTCAAAAAGTTTTTTTTACCTTTGGCTACTTTTATTGTTCAATTTGAAAATCAACTTAACTTATTCATATTATGAAATTTATCGTTTCAAGCACAAAGTTATCAAGCCATTTGCAAGCCATTAGCCGCGTTATTTCGAGTAAAAGCACACTTCCTATCTTGGATAGTTTTTTATTTAATCTGAAGGATAATACGCTGACTATTACGGCGTCCGACCTCGAAACTACACTAATCACTTCGCTTGATGTGGAAAATGCCAAAGGGGAAGGTTTGGTAGCTTTTCAATCGAAAATATTATTGGATACGCTCCGCGAATTTCCTGAGCAACCGCTTTCGTTCGAGATTAACGATGATAATTTTGCCATGACAATTAAGTCTGAAACCGGTTCGTACAACTTTATCGGGCAAAATGGCAATGAATATCCGCGCATGCCCGAGCTGGCTGCCGAAACACAAACGCTTAATTTCCCTGCCGAAATTTTGAACGCAGGTATTTCGAAATCGCTTTTTGCTACGGCTGATGACGAGCTTCGTCCGGTAATGAATGGCGTGTATTTTGATATTACAACCGATGGCGTTACGATTGTAGCGACAGACGCTCACAAGCTGGTACGCATGAAAACGGTTGTTACAAAAGGCGAAGCAACTGCCGCATTTATTCTGCCTAAAAAACCGGCAACGCTGCTTAAAAATATTTTGCCAAAAGAAACAAACGATGTTCAAGTACAATTTGACGATAAAAATGTGTTTTTCACTTTGTCAAATTATCGCATGGTTTGTCGTCAGGTGGAAGGTCGCTATCCGAACTACAACGGTGTGATCCCGCAAAACAACCCTCACAAATTAATTATCGACCGTGTGGCATTTATGAATGTTTTGAAACGCGTTTCGATTTTTGCCAACCAGGCAAGCAATTTAATTAAGTTGAAAATTTCGGCAAACGAAATGCAAGTGTCGGCTCAAGATATTGATTTTTCGATTTCAGCCGAAGAAAAAATCTCGTGCCAATACGATGGTGAAGCTATGAGTATTGGTTTTAAGTCGAATTTCTTGATAGACATTTTGAGTAATATCAATTCGCCCGAAGTGGTGCTCGAATTGGCTGACCCATCGCGTGCAGGCATTGTTCTTCCACTCGAAAACGAAGAAAACGAAGAACTGTTGATGTTGCTAATGCCGATGTTATTAAATGATTAATCTTTTCAGAAAATAAAATCAAGAGCCAAAAGTCAGGACTATACTTGATTTTTGGCTTTTTAATTTATAAATATCTGCACCAATCTCTGTAATCTGCAGGAGAAATAAATATACCCCTGCAGATAAATATATTGAATACATCTTTAATTTTCACAAAACATGAAAAAAGTATTTTTCCTTTTAGCCATGTTGCTCTCGTTGCAACTTTCTTTTGCACAAAAAAAAGCGGCAACGACAAGCACATGTGAGCAATACCAGGTTTTTGACCCTAAGTCAACCCCCGATATTGGTATCGTAATATCCACTCCCGACGCCGAAACCGTTTACAATGCGTTGCGGTTGGCTACTTATGCTCAAAAACAGGGCGATAAAGTGGTGATTTTCCTTGTTGGTAAAGGCTTGGACGGTTATCAAACCAAAGATGAGGTTTTCCCTTTGGGCGATTTGCAGAATGAATATGTGAGCAATGGCGGACAAGTGATTGCTTGTGCAACTTGCGCCAAAGTGCGTGGTACGGAGGAAATAGCGATGTGTACTATTTCGGGTATGAAAGATTTCTATAATATTGTGAAACAGAGTAAAAAAGTAGTTACTTTTTAATCGTCTAAATGGAGAAAGCTTTGTTTTTCATATACTTAAACGCAAAGGCGCAAAGACTCGAAGACGCAAAGTTTTTTATTTCTTTGCATGACTGCAACTTAGCAGCTTAGCGTTCAGTACAAGAAGTGTAGCTTTAATTTCATTTAATAAAAATTCTCAAAGTCAATATGTTCTTTAGTCAGATTATCGGTCAGGATGAAGTGAAGCACCGCTTTTTGCGTTCGGTGCAGGAACAGCGCATACCTCATGCACAGTTGATTGCAGGACATGAGGGCGTTGGGAAATTGCCTTTGGCATTGGCTTATGCACAATATATTTGCTGCGAAAACAGGCAAGAAACCGATTCGTGTGGTGTTTGTCCGGCTTGTGTAAAGTTTGCCAAACTATCGCACCCCGATCTACACTTTGTTTTTCCTGTAATAAAACCTGCCGGAAAAAGCACCGTTGCCTGCGATGATTTCTTGAATGATTTTCGGAATTTCGTGCTGAGAAATCCCTATTTCAACGTAAATGGATGGTTCGAAGAAATGGGCGATTCGGGCAAGCAAGGCATGATTTATTCCAACGAAAGCGAAGAAATATTGCGAAAGCTAAGCCTGAAAACTTACGAATCGGAATACAAAATCATGATTATCTGGCAACCCGAAAGAATGCATAACTCGTGTGCCAATAAGCTATTGAAGATATTGGAAGAACCACCGGCAAAGACAGTCTTTTTGCTTGTTTCGAACACGCCCGACGGAGTTTTGCCTACCATACAATCGCGCTCACAGCGCATTCATGTGCCTCCCATCGAAACTTTGCAAATAGAACAAGCCCTGACTCAAAAATACCAATGCACTGCCAATGAGGCGCAATATATTGCCCGCTTGGCAAATGGCAGTTATCTCAAAGCCGAACAAATCGCTTTACAAACAGAGGAAGACAAAACGCACTTTGACAATTTTGCACTACTAATGCGTTCAGCATGGGGTATCCGGAATTTTAAGGATTTGGACAAAAAGGGAGATTCGCTCCTAACGCTACGCAAATTTTCGGAAGATATGGCAAAAATCGGGCGCGAAAACCAGAAATCATTCCTGACTTATGCGCAACGCATGATTCGCGAAAACTTTATCTACAATTTCCACCAACAGGATTTGAACTATCTCTCCCCTTCCGAGCAACAGTTCTCAGTCAACTTTTCGCCATTTATCAACGAAAATAATGTAATTGGGATGATGGACGAACTTGCGCTTGCCGAACGACACATCGAACAAAATGTGCAAGCCAAGATTGTGTTTTACGATTTGGCGTTGAAGATTATTATGCTGCTCAAATAGCAAAAGGCTGAAAATCGGTTTATTCAATCTTTATTTGTAATTTTGTACGATTTCAAAAAGTTTTTGATTATGAATACTGCAAATACAATTTCGTTGGTTGATAATTATTATGGATTGTTGAGCACTCTGAGCAATGAGAATAAACTGAAACTTATTGCCAAACTCTCCAATTCAATTATAAAAGCTCCTGCGAAGAAGAAAAATATTGTAGACAAATTATACGGTTCATTCAAATCAGATAAAAGTGCCGAAGATATGGCGAAAGAAATGCGGGAAAGTCGTGTCTTTAATCGTACTATCGAATCATTTGACGAATGAAAAAATATCTTTATAGACACAAATATTTGCATTTTCTATTTAAAAGGAAAATACAATTTGAATGAACGATTTAATAAAATTGGGTTCAAAAATTGTTATATATCCGAAATTACTTTAGCCGAATTGCAATACGGAGCAGAATGTAGCAGCCGACCAGTTGAGCATAAAAAATCAATAGAAGAATTTATTTCTCAATTAACGATAATTCCTATTTTCAGCGCATTAAACATATATGCAAAAGAAAAAGCCGAATTAAGAAAATTGGGCAATATGATTGATGACTTTGATATTTTAATTGGAAGTACAGCTATTGTAAACAAAATGATTTTAGTTACAGATAACGAAAGACATTTTAACAGACTGAATAATATCATCATAGAAAATTGGATTGAAAGATAAATTCTCAATTCCTAATTTTTAATTCCTAATTTACAATGGATTATACATTAAATAATTCCGGCTGCCAAATGAACAAAAAAGGCTGCTGTAAAAATACAACTCAAAAATTAGCTGTGTTCGACTGGATGTGCGACCTGCCCGAAACTGTTTCGGATAGCGATTTTGTCGAAGTACAATTTAAAAATACCCGTAAAGGCTACTATCTGAACAGTACTAAAATTGAACTCGAAAAAGGCGATGTAGTAGCTGTTGAGGCAATGCCCGGACACGATATTGGCGAGGTTACGCTGGTTGGGCGATTGGTTGTGTTGCAAATGAAAAAGAACGGTATCAACCCCGAAAAAATGGAAATTCGCCGCGTGTACCGCAAAGCTCGCGAAAACGACATTGAAAAATACAACGAAGCCAAAGCCCGCGAACATGCCACTATGATTAAATCGCGCCAGATTGCCGACGATCTGAAGCTTAATATGAAAATTGGTGATGTCGAATTCCAAGGCGATGGCAATAAAGCTATTTTCTATTATATTGCCGACGAACGGGTAGATTTTCGTCAATTGATAAAAGTACTTGCCGAAGAATTCAAAGTGCGTATCGAAATGCGCCAAATCGGATCGCGGCAAGAGGCGGGACGCATTGGCGGGATTGGTCCGTGCGGGCGCGAGTTATGCTGTTCGTCGTGGCTTATTAATTTCACTTCGGTTTCGACCAATGCTGCACGCATTCAGGACCTTTCGCTCAATCCGCAAAAGTTAGCCGGACAATGTGCCAAACTGAAATGTTGTATCAACTATGAATCTGATGTTTATCAGGACGCAACCAAAGATTTCCCATCCAAAGAAGTTGTACTCGAAACGATAGATTCGTCGTGGTTCCACTTCAAAACCGATGTTTTCAAACGCGAAATGACTTATTCGTCGGCACCGAATATGCCATCCAATCTGGTAACCATTTCGGTAGACAGGGTACACGATGTAATCGCGATGAATAAAACCGGTCAAAAGCCTGAAAAATTAAGCGATACAAAAGCTACAGCCAAAACTCCCGAAATTGACTTCCAAAATGTAGTGGGGCAAGATAGCCTTACGCGCTTCGACCGTGATAAGAAGAAAAAAGGCAACAAACCAAGCAGTCAGAATAACGACGGCGGACAAAACAATAACAATCAACCGAACAACCGGAACAATAAAAACAAAAACCGCCAGCATAATCAAAACCAAAATAACCAAAGCGCACAAAACAATAATCAAAACAACAACCGCCGCCCCATTATTTTGAAGAAAAAAGATGATAATAACGAACAGCAACAATGAAAAGATACATTTTCGGCATAATCGCATTTGCAGCATTTTTATCAAGTTGTAACAATGATATTATTTTCACCGATCAGCGCACATTGCCCGAAACCGGTTGGAATAAAGACAGCGTTTTGACTTTTAAAGTGCAAATAACCGACACGGCAGCTCTATATAATTTGATGCTCGATGTGCGCCACACAACCGGCTATCCTTACCAAAACCTTTGGCTGTTTGCCAACTACACGCGCCCCGACAAATCGTTGAAACGCGACAGTGTAAATTATTTCCTGGCAGATGATGCGGGAAAATGGTTAGGAAAAGGCTTTGGAGGCATGCGCCAGATGAATGCGTTTATTACACCAAATGTTAAATTCACGCAAAAAGGCGAATATGTTTTTACCATTCAACACGCCATGCGCGATACCACTTTGCGTGGCGTTAGAAATATCGAACTCGAAATCACCAAAAAATAAATGGGAAAAAACAAGTTGAAGAAATTTGCTGAAATGGAAGCATATCCGCATGTATTTCAGCTCTCATTTAATGAACTTCGCCAAGGCGCTTCTTTCGAAATG
This sequence comes from Paludibacteraceae bacterium, assembly GCA_031553685.1. Lineage (GTDB taxonomy): Bacteria > Bacteroidota > Bacteroidia > Bacteroidales > Paludibacteraceae > JAFGVL01. The sequence goes on from JAVBLE010000062.1 coordinate 20,701, forward strand.
AAAGGAGAATGGAACAACAGCTTCTTCAAAAACAACAATCCAATTGTGCTTGAACTTGGTTGCGGAAAAGGCGAATACACGGTTGGATTAGCCAAACTGTTTCCCGAAAAAAACTTTATCGGTATCGATATCAAAGGCGCCCGCATGTGGACAGGCGCCCGGCAATCGCACGAAGAGGGCTTAAAAAATGTAGCCTTCCTGCGCACTAAAATTGAAATGCTTTCGCACTTTTTTGCTCCTGATGAAGTGAGCGAAATCTGGATAACTTTTCCCGACCCGCAAATGAAAAAGCGTACCAAACGCATGACTGCCACCAATTTTATGGCGCAATATCAAACCTTTGTCCGTCCGGGCGGTATCATTCACTTGAAAACCGACAGTAATTTTATGTACACTTACACCAACGAAATGGTGAAAGCAAACGATTACCCTGTGCTGTTTCAAACGAATGATCTGTACAATTCCGGTATTGTTGATACAATTTTAAACATAAAAACATACTACGAACAGCAATGGCTTGCCCGCGGGCTTTCGATTAAATACTTGAAGTTCGGATTGCAGCCAAAGACCCTATTTATCGAACCTGAAGTGGAAATTGAATTGGATGATTACCGGAGTTTTGCTCGAAGCAAACGAAGCGAATTACAATTTTGTCAATAAGTTTTCCTAACTTTCATTAGAAATTTTTTGGATAAATAAAAAAAGTTCCCCATTTTTGCGTAACAAAAAATGGAAGCAAACCATCAAAATGCGGCGTAACTGAAAAGCCTTATGAGTAGGAAAACTTAAATTTTTATCAAAATGATTCAATGGTATCTTAAAGTTGTAAAGGAAAACTATGCAAACTTTAACGGAAGAGCAAGAAGAGCAGAGTATTGGAACTTTGTACTTGTCAATGTAATTATCTCGATTGTGTTAAGCATTATTGACATGTTTTTGTCGAAGCTTATCGGGTTCAACCTGTTGTCAACTCTTTATTCGTTGGCAGTGTTAGTTCCTAGTATTGCAGTTGGAGTTCGTCGCATGCACGATGTAGGCAAAGCTTGGTGGTATATCCTAATTCCAATCTATGACCTTATTTTGGCGGTTACTGAAGGCGACAAAGGCTCTAACGAATACGGTCCTGACCCAAAAGCTAACGCATAATTCTTTTCATTAATATAATCTTAAAAAACTAAGCATTATGGGAGTTGTTGTTATTCTTTATTTAGCATTTATTGCTTTGATGATCATTTCAATGTGGAAAATTTTCACTAAAGCAGGTAAACCGGGATGGGCATGTCTTATTCCTATTTACAGTTCTATCGTTTTGCTTCAAATAATAGGCAAACCTTGGTGGTGGTTACTTTTGATATGCTTTGTTCCAATAGCAAACTTGATTTTTTCTATTTGGATGATCAACATGTTATCAAAAAGCTTTGGAAAAAGTACCGGCTTTACAGTTGGCTTGCTTCTCTTATCATTTATCTTTATCCCGATTCTTGGTTTAGGAAGCGCTCAATATCAAGGTCCTGCCGGAGAAATTCCAAGAGATGACTGGCAAGGAACTCCACAAGCAAAAAATGATGTTTTAGATGCTTAATACCTAAAAATAGCTTCACAAAACAAGCCGGATTTACAACATGTAAATCCGGCTTTTCTTTTTACTAAAGCCTCAAAATAAATTGTATCTTTGCAAAAACTTAAAAACAGATGAAAATAACATTAATCGGTTATGGGAAAATGGGGCAGTTTATCGAAAAAATTGCCCGTGAAAGAGGTCACGAAATCGTCTCTATTATAGATATAAATAATCTGCAGGATTTTGATTCGGATGCTTTCCGCAGTGCCGATGTAGCTATAGAATTTACCCGTCCCGAGAGTGCGATTGAAAATATTCGCCAATGTTTTGCGCAAAAAGTACCAGTAGTTTGTGGAACAACAGGTTGGACGAGTGAAATTGAGGCAGTAAAAAAAGAAATGGAAGCGGCTGATGGAACATTGTTCTGGTCATCAAACTACAGCATTGGGGTAAATATCTTTTTTACATTAAATAAATATTTGGCAAAAATCATGAATAATTTTGCTCAATATAATGTATCGATGACCGAAATTCACCACACACACAAGCTCGACGCACCAAGTGGAACAGCCATCACGCTTGCCGAAGGAATTTTGGAAAACCTGTCGCGCAAAAATCAATGGGTTAACGAAGTGGAAAACACTTCGACTGATATTGCTATCAAAGCCCTGCGCGAAGGCGAAGTGCCCGGTACACACACCATTATTTACGAAAGCGAAGTGGATAGTATCACCATTACACACGAAGCCAAAAGCCGTCAAGGATTTGCATTGGGCGCAGTGGTGGCAGCCGAGTTTACTGCCGGCAAAAAAGGATTTTTAAGCATGCAGGATTTGATGAAATTTTAAATAATCTCTAAAAATATGAAAGAACGACTAAAAGCCGCCCCGCTCAAACAATGGATTAAATTTATTGCAGTAACATTGATTATTATCTTTTTTACGGTATGGATGAGCCGATTGTGGATATTGCTGCTACTTATCCCTGCGTTGGATATTTACATCACCCGTTTTGTAAAGTGGAATTGGTGGAAAGAAGCCAAAAGCCCATTTGTTCGTACTGTTTGCGAGTGGGCTGATGCTATCATTTTTGCGTTGATAGCAGTATACCTTATCAATTTATATTTATTCCAAAATTATAAAATACCCTCCTCATCGCTCGAAAAAACGCTGCTGGTAGGCGACCATTTGTTTGTAAGCAAAGTAGCCTATGGTCCACGCACGCCCAATACACCGTTTTCGTTCCCGCTGGTGCAACATACTTTTCCTATCCTGAACTGCAAATCGTATGTCGAGGGCGTTCAGTGGAAGTCGCGCCGTCTGGCAGGCTTGGGCGAAGTGGAACGCAATGACATTGTGGTATTCAATTTTCCGGCAGGCGATACAGTCCCTGTGAAAGTGCAAAACCCCGATTATTACTCGCTTTGCTATTTGATAGGAAGAAGCCAGTTGGTTCAAAACGGTTACAGTCCCGATTCTATTATTGCCCACAGCAACGAACTTCGCACATTATGCCAAGACCTTGGGCGGGAAGTGATTAGGAATGATAAGGCAACCTTTGGCGAAATCGTTTACCGTCCGGTCGATCGCCGCGAAAATTATGTAAAACGCTGTGTCGGTTTGCCCGGCGATACCCTGCAACTGATTAACCGCGAATTGTATATCGATGGAAAAAAACAACCTCGTCAAGCTGGTGTGCAGCATCTTTGCGAGGTGGTTTCGAGCAAGCAGTTAGACCAGGATTTTTGCGACCAGTTTAAAATCAGTAAGGAAAATTTAAATGTAACCGACTTGTTTGTTAAAGATTATGCCGGAAATAATACAAATAACAATTACGGCATAAAATTTACGGATGCACAAGGCAATATGCACTACACCATTGCCCTTACTGAACAAGACCAAATTGCAATGCGTAAAGTGCCGTATATCAAGTCGGTCACAGAGCGAAATTCGGATGGTTCGGATTATATTTACCCTGCCGGCTACAATCCCAAATGGACGGTAGATAATTATGGACCGATTTACATCCCCAAAGCCGGCGCCACCATCCAAATCGACAAAAACAATATCGCTTTGTACGAACGCATTATCCGCAACTACGAAGGCAACAAGCTCGATATTAAAAGCGACGGCATTTACATCAACGGCAAAAAAACCGGCACATATACTTTCCGCATGAACTATTACTGGATGATGGGCGACAACCGCCACAACTCAGCCGATTCGCGCATGTGGGGCTATGTGCCCGAAGACCATATTGTGGGCAAACCACTCTTTGTATGGCTTTCGCTCAATCCGGATAAAGGCTTGTTTGATGGATGGATTCGCTGGGATCGCTTCTTCAAATATGCAGGAAAATAAATCAATTAGCAGATTAGCAAATTAGCAAATGGAATAAAATTTTGCATAGCAAAATAATTATCATTGACTAATTTGCTAATTCTCAAATTTGCTAATTATATGGATACCGCTTACCTCGCTTCTGCCTACCTTGCACCGGTGCAATATTATTCAAAATTATTGCATTATCCGGGTGTTTTTATTGAAAAAAACGATCATTATATCAAACAAACCTATCGTACACGCTGCGATGTGGCTGGTGCAAACGGGAAATTGACACTTTCCATTCCGGTAGATAAAGGTGATTCATTGAAATGCCTGACCAAAGATATTCGTATTTCGTACGCCGAAGATTGGCAACGGATGCATTGGCGGTCGATCGTGTCGGCCTATCGCACCTCGCCATTTTTTGATTATTACGAAGACGATTTCCGCCCCTTTTTCGAAATAAAGTTTCCTTTCCTTTTTGATTTCAACGAGCAATTTCAGTCGTTGATTTTATCACTATTAAATATTGATGTAAAAATCAATTATACAGACAATTATAAAACTAATTTTCTGCCTGGCGAAATTGACTTGCGCGAGAAAATCCATCCCAAGAAAGATTATAACGAAGACAAAAACTTCAAAGTGGTTCCTTATTATCAGGTTTTTGAACAGAAAAACGGGTTCCTGCCCAATTTGAGCATTATTGATTTATTATTTAATATGGGGAATGAGGCGCGGTTGGTATTAAGAAGTTCTTTTTGGAGTTCAATCAATAATTAACCGTAGGGGGCGTTGCATTTCGACAAGCTCAATGACCACATGCAACGCCCCTACTAAAACAAGCCCTCAAATCCATCCGGAACAAACAACAACGATAAAATCCGGACGAATTGGGGGCTTGAATTATAAAGGGACTTCGTCATGCGTTGCAGTGAGCTTGGTCGAACTGTCGAGCGAAGCGTTTGAGGCACGAAAACGCGCAGTCGAGACATCGCAGAAGCGGTTGGATTAATGCGATGTCTCCACGACGCGGCACGCAGTAGGGGGGGGGGGGGGGGGGGGGGTGGTGGGGGGGGTGGGAAACACCCACCCAAACCACAACCAAAACCACCCCCACACAAACCAC
>JAVBLE010000050.1:0-63478 GCA_031553685.1 Paludibacteraceae bacterium
AAATTCAAGCAATATGATTCAAGATTGAATAAATCATAGATGTAAAGATGATCTACATGCCCATCATATTTCAGAGCCGCGGCACGCCACGGCTCTACGACAATAGCGGTGTGCTATACTCTATGGTACCTTTTGTCATTATCTTTTGTTTGAACCTTTAATCTATATTCGACATGACGGTCGATTTTCTGGATTTAATCCTTAAGTTGACGACATTGGTTGACAGCCCAAGCAACGAATGTACATTATACAATATAATATTAAAGAGCAACCTGCATTTCGCACAATTTACAATCAAATTTCAAAGCTAACTTCTTACCATTATAATCCAAAAACAATGGTTCATCCATAGTTTTCAATAGGTTTGAAGAAAAGCGTGGACAGGCTCCCAAACTGTATTTCAAACAATGGCGTGTAAACATAAGCGGCACTTCGGGTACCGTTTTTTTTTCGTAAGAGGGCGAAACCCCGGTTACACCATGCTGGCGGTAAAATGCTTCGGCTAAATGGTTGTGCACATTGCCCAAATAACTGAGTTCAGCTTGTGGGTAAAGATGTGTGGTTGGCTGTATTGCTTTCCTAAAAAAGGAATAATTCCCGGTTCGAAGTTGTTCCAATTTATCAACAGCTTGTCGTCGCCAATCGGCTAATTGGGAAGCAGGAATAAAGTATGTTTGCGAAGTACTTATTTCTATCTTTTCGGCAACGAAATCGGTATTTCCCAATTTCGATAATTGTGTACGAATAGTTTCGGTGGCTTTTTCAGCTTGCTGTGCCAATATTTTTTCTGCCAAAAAATCCATCGAAACCGTATTTTTATCTTCATCGGTAATTTGAAGCGAAAACCCGTTTTCTGTTTCTGATAAAGACATCACTACGCTGATTTTTCGTTCGGATGACTTTCCGGCTAATTGTTTTTCAAATTCTACATCCAAATTGCGGTAAATCTTCGCTCCTTGTTTCACTGCCGGCATTTGGGTAACAAATACTTGATTGCCTTCTACCTTGTTTGCCCGAAATCCAGAAAACTCGCCGGCATTATCTACAAAGCACAGTCCATCGCCATTATGCAATTTTTCTTTGGTATAAATAAACAAACTATTTTTAGTTTTATCACTCACAATTCCAATATATTCGCCAATGGATTTTGGCGTATCGAATGAAGTAATTTCTTGATTTCTACCTAATAAAAAATAATGGGTAGAGCCGCGATGAAAGGATTTTTCGGGATTGGGGGTAAAGAAGAAATGCGTTTTGCCGGAAGAAGATTTGGCGTATTTATCCGATTTATCCAAAATAGCATCTAACTTTTGTCGATAAAAGGCAGTTATATTCTTCACATAATCAGTCTCTTTCAGTCGTCCTTCAATTTTGAATGACGAAACACCTGCCTCCATCAAATCTGCCAGATAATCGGACAGGTTCATATCTTTGAGTGAAAGCAAATGCTTGTTTTTGAGCAAAATATTTCCTTTCGCATCCAACAAGTTATATGGCAAGCGGCAATATTGCGCACATTCGCCCCTGTTTGCCGAACGCCCACACAGGGCTTGACTGATATAACACTGTCCGCTATAACTGACACAAAGAGCGCCATGTGCAAAAAATTCGAGTGGCACAGTAGTTTGCGACGAAATGGTTTTGATTTGTTCCAAACTCAACTCACGCGCCAACACCACTTGCGAGAAGCCAGCTCGTTCGAGGAATTGCACTTTTTCTATAGTCCGGTTGTCAGTTTGTGTGCTGGCATGCAGGGCAATAGGTGGCAAATCCATTTGAAGAATGCCCATGTCCTGCACAATCACCGCATCAGCGCCGGCGTGGTAGAGTTGCCCAATAAGTTTTTGCGCTTCCTCCAGTTCTTCGTCTGCCAAAATCGTATTCACAGCCGCATACACTCGCGCATTGAAGCGATGGGCATACGCTGTGAGTTGCTCAATATCCTGTATGGAATTTCCTGCGGCAGCCCGCGCACCAAATTTAGACGCACCGATATACACCGCATCAGCACCATGATTGATAGCCACCAGTCCGCATTCGAGATTTTTAGCAGGAGAAAGGAGTTCGATTTTGCGCATAGTCTATTTATGCAAGGCATTTTTTATCGGATTCGCCCAAGTATTAATTTCAGTATAAACTTTTTCCATTTTTCCGCTTGAAGCTCGGAACAACAACTCAGGAAAAACATCTTCAACAGAATTATCATAAATATACAACCTATCAACCATTCGTGCTGCCAATGCACAATTAACTATTGATTTGGCATATCGGCTGATTATTTTAGAAATGGGGACATCATGCCCGCCCTCCATCACTCGTTGAGCTATGCGGGAGGCATTTATGGTTGGGTGATTGGTGCCTACAAAAAACAGACGGATAAAATATCCTTTTTGTTTTGCTAAAATAATAAAATCGAGTTTTTCTTTTGAAGATAAAACAGTTTCAATCAAGATACTATCTCCATTCTCGATACATTCATAGCGCTGTTGAGTAGTATATAATGCCGCTTTAACAATAGCTTCCGGCGAGTTCCAATCGCCAAACATTTCTTGCGCAATATTGTCAGGATTGATATAGGTACAACCATCTATCCATTCATGTTTCAGAATTTTTCCGGTAACAGATGTTTTTCCCGAGCCATTAGGACCTGCTATAATAAGTAATTTTGGCTTTTCTAATTCCATAATCAGTTTATTACATTTTTATACTGCTCTGACACAAGTTTCATTTCTCGTTTAATCAACGCTTGAAAAGTTTTATCGGCTTTTGCTTTCTTTTTACGAGCTTCTGCAGCAACCTCTTCCATCAAAGCTTGTAATTGCTCATCGGTAGGCTCTTCATCTGATAAAAAACTATATTTCAAATCCATTTTTCGATTCATTTAATTGGTAAATTGTAAATTTTAAAATCGTAAATTTATTTGATTTCCTCAATATTAAATGGCGTTTCTTGATACACAAAGTAATTCAACCAATTGGTAAATAATAGATTAGCATGCGAACGCCAACGAACTACAGGCTCTTGCGAAGGATCGTTGTTGGGATAGTAATTTTTAGGGACTTCGATAGGTAATCCTTTCTTTACATCGCGCTTGTATTCGGTATTGAGCGTGCCGGGAGCATATTCCGAGTGTCCGGTAACGAAGAACTCACGCCCAGCGCGAGCCATTGCCATATATACACCTGCATCGGCAGACTCGGACATGATGGTCAGTTCGGGCACTTTCAGGATATCTTCGCGGCGTGTTTCGGTATGACGGCTGTGCGGGGCATAGAAAATATCATCGAACCCGCGAAAAATCGGATTTTGCGGCTCATTCACCGTGTGCTCGAAAACACCAAACATTTTTTTAGACAAATCATGTTTCGGCACTCCGTAATAATGATACAGAGCCGCTTGTGCTCCCCAACAAATAAAGAATGAGGAAGTTACATTGGTTTTTGCCCAATCGAAAATTTCGCATAATTCTGCCCAATATTTTACATCTTCAAAAGGTATTTGTTCTACCGGCGCGCCGGTTATTATCAAGCCGTCGTACTTATGTTTTTTTATTTTGGAAAAAGTGATATAAAACTGCTCCATGTGCTCGATAGGCGTGTTTTTGGATGTATGGCTTTTGAGCTTGATAAATTCCAATTCGACTTGCAATGGCGAATTGGATAATACACGGATAAGGTCGGTTTCGGTGTCTATTTTTATCGGCATCAGGTTGAGAAACGCAATTTTGAGCGGACGGATATCTTGGGTTGTGGCACGCGAGGTGTCCATCACAAATATGTTTTCGTGTTTCAATATTTCTATTGCCGGGAGTTTGTCTGGAATATTTAATGGCACTTTGGTAATGATTAATGGTTAATTATTAATGATTAACGAATTGCAAAGATACAAAATTAATGAGAGCGAACTCAAAATTGGTTCGCTCTCACTAATCAGTTTTAATTTTTAATTTTCTCAAAGGCTTGTTCCAAATCATCCTTAATATCGTCGATGTGTTCCAAGCCGAGAGAAAGCCGAACCATGTCGGGATAAACTCCGGCTGCTGCCTGCGCCGTTTCGCTCATTTGTCTGTGGGTGGTCGAAGCGGGATGGGTGATAAGTGTGCGTACATCACCAATGTTTGTTACATGGCTAACCAGTTCCAATGCCTCAACAAACTGCTTGGTTTTTTCCAAACCGCCTTTTACGCGGAAAGTCATGACAGAACCGAAACCGTTGCGCAAGTATTTTTTTGCCAAAGTATGGTATTGATTGCTTTCCAAACCGAGGTAATTGACATCGTATACAGCTGGGTGGTTTTGCAACCATTGGGCTATTTTCATGGCGTTTTCGCACTCGCGGTCAACGCGTACCGAAAGGGTTTCGAGTCCTTGCAACAATTGCCATGCGTTGAATGGGCTAATGGTTGGTCCCATGTCGCGCAAAATTTCGGCTACACAGCGCATTGTGAAGGCTGCTGCTCCAAATTTTTCGGTAAAGCGTATGCCGTGATATCCGGCAGATGGTTCGGACAGTTTTGGAAATTTACCATTTGCCCAGTTGAATGTTCCACCGTCGATGATAACACCGCCCATTACGGTTGCATGCCCGCCAATCCACTTGGTGGCTGATTCGACAACGATATTTGCCCCAAATTTTAATGGCTGACAAAGGTATCCTGCGCAAGCAAAAGTATTATCGACCACAAATGGAATATCGTATTTTTTAGCTAAAGCAGCCAATTTTTCAAAATCGGGCACATTAGAATAAGGATTACCGATATTTTCTACATAAAGCAATTTCGTGTTTTCGTCGATCAATTTTTCCATATCTTCGGCTTTGTCCGAAGCTGCTTTGCGGGCTTCAATGCCAAGGTCTTTGAACGACACGAAAAATTGCGTATTTGTACCTCCATAAAGATAAGGCGAGGTTACAAAGTTATCGCCGGTGCGCAATAAATTCATGATTACAACCATTTGAGCTGCATGTCCCGAAGCGGTTGCAACGGCGGCTATACCACCTTCGAGCGCTGCCATGCGTTGTTCAAAAACGCCTGTGGTTGGGTTGTTCAAGCGGGTATAAATAAAGGGCGACTTGCCTTCTTTGAAATCAAGATTGAACAAATCGGCTGCATGATCGGCATCGTCGAACGCATAAGTAGTTGTGGGATAAATGGGCGCCACCAACGAATTGGTTTGATCGGGCGCATATCCTGCGCGTACTTGCAGGGTTTCAAAATGAAGTTCTTTTTTTGCCATAATATTATTTTGTTATAAAAAAGACTTTATCTTTCATTGAAAATAAAGTCGAGTTGTTGTTTTTTGTATAATTCAAATTTCCGGTCGCTACTGATTAAGGGTATTTGTTCTGTAATAGCTTGTGCTATTATTAGCCGGTCATTCGGATCATTATGATTATCTACTTTTTCGAGTTTTGACAATACTGCTAAATGTTCTTTTTTAATAGGGAGAATGATTAAACCGGCTTCTTTTTCTATTGCAGAGAAAAAATCATGCGCAGTCTTCCAGCGTTTTAATCCCATTCTTTTTGTTTGATAGATATGGATTGCTTCTTTAACACTTTCGGCACTTATATAAAACATGTTTTCGTAGTCATTAAGTATCACTCTAACATTCCTGTCCAGATTTTCTACATCATCGAGTAAGAAAAACAAGATATTAGTATCAATCAAATACCTCATTCTGCAATGTCGTATTTGTATGGGTTCATAATCAAATCAACATCTAAAATCTCAATAGAACCTTTGTATTTTAAAGCAAATTTCATCAATTTTGAAATTTTCTTTTTTTCTGGCTGTTTCTTTACTGCAGTTTTCATATTAATTTTTTTTAAAAATTATTTTACAAAGATACATAATTCCGGTAATATATTACTTGTAATATTTACGATAAATATCCCTGTATTGTTTTGTTTGTAAAAAATTCACCAAAAATGAATCTACTTTTTGTTTCAATTCAGGCGAAGCAGGACGCATTGCCCATGCCTGCATCTGTGTAAAACTGATAGCTGTCTCAATATCCAACTCGGGCATTAGCGCCGCATTTTTTTTGGCTGTTTGAAGGTCGCACACAGTGTAATCTATGTCTCTCTTGGCAACCATCATCATTAATTGTTCTGCCTCGTAACGGGGCATTTCGCGAATATAAATCGTATCGGCTATTTCATTTGACAGATTTTTCAACCTTAATATATTAGGCGAACTTTCGGGCACACATATCGTTTTTCCGGCCAGCATGAGTTGACTGCGAATAGGTTCAATACTGTCGTTATATTTTGCTTTTCGTTGCACTAAAACCTGTGGAACCTGCAATATTGGAATGGAAAAAGCCAAATCTTCACGCATTTCGGAAGTAATGGGAATATTGCGCGCAATCAAGTCTATTTTTCCTTCCTGCAGGTTTTCGATGCTTTTTTGAAGACTGTTTTCGACCGACCAAACGGGTTTTAAATGGAAACTATCGCAGAATGCTTTAACCAATTCGTATTGAAAGCCTTGTACCGTATCATTTTTTATAAAATAATCTATTGTGTTTAAATTGGTTTCTACACGCAATTCTCCGTTAGATGCAATTGCCTGGTAGTCGCGCAATCCTTTGTTTTTTGCAAGCCAAAATATCATGCTGCCAATCAACAAAGTAAAGATTACAATGAAAATTATTTTTATGTGTAATGTTTTTAATTGCATATATTTTTTTGAAAGGACAAAGATAATTAAAAGCTATTACATGGTTGGAAATGTATTTTATAAAAAAACTTGAGCCGGTATTATTTTTTCATTATATGACATGATTTAATGAACAATTAATTTACATATAAATGTATATCTAAAATTATTTGTTTATATTTGTACAATTAAGTAATAGAAAAAACATAAAAATATTTTATCATAAATATAATCCCGTATTATAGCATTTTACACATAACAAAAAGTCTTTTAACACATAAATACAAAGGGTTTTCTTAATTTTGTTGGATATATTTTATGGAGAATTTTATTATGAACATGGAAAAAGATAAAAAAGTCAAAAGAATTCGTCGGACAAATTACGAAATTGACAAAAACATTACTGCCGCCATGGAAAAGTTAGTTGCCGAACGCGGTTTTTCTAAATTGACTTTGGCTGCTGTAGCTCAAGAGGCAAAGGTAGAGCCTCCGGTTATTTACAATAAATATGGTGGATTGGAGGGCTTGCTCGAGGCTTTTGCAAAAAGGTATGAATACTGGCTCAATGATATTTTCGACAAGATTTTGTCTGATTATAACAAGGGGAACTATGAAGTATTTATCAGTAAGCTTTTTGTCAATATTGCCAAGAAACTGTACAAAGACCGTGTAATGCAGCAATTGTTGGCATGGGAAGTGCAAGAGTTGAATCATATTACCGGAAATTCGGCTGTAGTTCGCGAATCGAATTCATATCTGATTTCCAAAACTTTGGGAGATCATTTTCGCGAGAAATGTGGCGAAGATTTCAATGCTTTTTCAGCAATCATTGTTTCGGGCATCTATTATTTGATATTGCATAAAGAAACTTCTACTTTTGCAGCTATTGATTTTAACACCAAAGAGGGTGAAAATCGTTTGATCGCAATTGTAGAAAAGTTATGTTCTGTATTCTTCGGGTTGTTGGAACCGGAAAATGTACAAATTGCGGCTAAAATGAAGAAAAAAGACATTGATATTAAGACCATTGCCGAATGTACCGGACTTACTGTTGAACAAATAAACAAGTTGAAATAATGTTTTTTTTAAGATTATTGTAATTTAAATCCTATAATGCTGCGATCGAGTTTTTAAAACATAAATCGATTATATAAAAAACCTGCCACAGCCCATCCATGAAGTGCACCCCAAAAGTTTTTTGTCCAACTTTTGGGGTGCACTTCATATGAAAACGAACCCACACTCTCATGTTTGTTAAAAAATAATAATGATTTGTAATTAATTGAAGCAAGTGAGTATTTAAGTAAATATTTACTACATTTGTCGAAATTTTAATTTTATAAATCATGAGAAATCTTACACTAATCGCTATTTTTCTTGTATCATCAATTACAAATTTATTTGCCATTCCGGCATTAATGACCCCGATGACCGTAATTCAAACGGATGGCAAAAGTTTGACTTTTGTTTTAATTGGTGATGAAAATTCGCATCATCGTGAAACAACAGATGGATTTTGGATTATTCAAAATGAGGCAGGCAATTGGGTTTATGCAATCCAAAATGAAGCAGGACAATTGTCGGCAAGTACATATTTAGCCCACAATGCCGAAAACAGGACGAGTGATGAGATTGCTTTTTTGCAACAAATAAACATAAACCGGAATAATTTTCCTCAAAAAACAAAATTGCTTATGACAAATGCCGTAAAGCAAACCAAAGCAATGATGCGAAGCAAACAATTAGCTCCTAACCCAACCGAAGCTAAGATATTAATTGTATTAGCCGAATTTAGTGATGTGAAATTCAAAATATCAGCCCCTCTAACTTCAATATCAGCTCAGCTGAACCAAGCCAATTACACAGGAAACAGTGCCACAGGCAGCGCCCGCGATTATTACATCGAAAATTCGGACAATACTTTTATCCCTCAATTTGATGTGATTGGCCCGGTAAGCTTACCCGAAACGATGGCATATTATGGGGCAAATGACGCTTCGGGGTATGATTTGCGTCCGGGCACTATGGTAACACAAGCGGCACAATTGGCTGCTAATTTAACCGATTTTTCGCAATACGATCTTAACCAGGATGGAAAAGTAGATAAGATTATCGTGATTTATGCCGGATATAACGAAGCCGAAGGCGGACCTGTAAATTCTATCTGGCCTCATGCTTGGAACTTGACTGATGCAAGTGTTTTTGAAGGATTTACAATTCCTCAAATTGATGGGGTTACAATCGACGATTATGCTTGTACATCCGAATTGGCAGGCTATACGGGGACAAATATGGCTGGCATCGGAACAATTTGCCACGAATTTGGTCATGTGCTCGGGCTTCCCGATGTGTATGACACCGATTATTCGCTTAATGGACAATCTCCTGCCATGGGGAGCTGGAGCCTGATGGACAGTGGCGGATATTTGAACAATGGAAAAACACCGCCTTACCTTACCGCTTTTGAGCGCGAAATGATGGGCTGGGCAGACATCACTGTTTTAGAAAATGCCGGAATTTACAGTCTGACGCATGTAAAATCGGGACAAGTATATCGTATCAACTCATCGGTAACCAATGAATACTTTCTACTCGAAAACAGGCAAAAAACCGGCTGGGATACTTATTTGCCCGGACATGGAATGCTCATCACACATGTAGATATGACTAATCCTATTTATTTAAAAAACAATACTTTAAATAATTTTTCGAATCATGAACGGGTGGACTTGAAAGAAGCCGGCGGTGCCCAAAAATCAGGGTTATACTATATTTCTACAGCAAGAGATCCTTTTCCCGGTCTTTCGGGCAAAACTTCTTTCGATGATAGTACATCGCCTGCCAATTCGATACTTTGGAACAATACAGGGCTGAATAAACCGATTTACAATATTGCCGAATCGAATGGAATTATTTCGTTTACTTTTATTGCGCAACCCAATATTAATCCACCGTTGGCAACAACAGCCACTAATTTTACTACCAGTTCATTTCTTGCTCGCTGGAATAGTGTAAGCAATGCCCAAAATTATTTTATTGATGTATATACCAAAACGCCGGGCGTACGCACAACTGTAATGGACGAAACTTTTTCGGGTATCGGAGAAGTGTCAACCAACAACTTGCATTCTCCGTCTTATTTTGCAGAAATCGGATTGGATGGTTGGACAGGAAATGATGTTTTCGCAGGATGTTCAGGTTCTATAAAATCGAACAATAAACTGAATGCGCTTAAATTTGGTACGGAAGATGTCAAAACGGGGTATGTTATTTTTCCTGTAGCATTGGATGGCGATAGTAAAATAACTATCCGCAGTAAAGATTTTGAGACCGAAACCGGTGGCGAAGGGGCTATTTATACAATATATCACGATCCGAATGGCGATAGTAATTTCGAGGAAGTAAGTAATAATTGTTCTCTTGATTGTCGTGTTTTTTGCAGTAATAGCTTTGAAATTCCCGACGGCACGAGCGCATCCAGAATAAAACTTGAAGTTACGGGCGGGCGAGCATTGATTGAGCGAATTTCAATCGAATCGGGATCTGTAGGTATTGTAGCGTATGTGCCGGGATACAAAAACCTGAATATAGGAAACGCTAACGCATACACAGTTGACAATTTGCCGGATCCTTCGCAGAATTATTATTATGTTGTACGGGCTTCGGACGGCACAAATACTTCTGCCAATTCAAATGAAATAACAGTAAATTTATTCCTCGGATCATCAGGCATTAATGTGGCAAACAGTTCGCAAGTGAAAATACGCCATAACGACAACACTCTTTATATCGAATCGGAGACCGGAATAAACAACATCGAAGTATTTAATTCTGTAGGACAATTGATCAAAAAACAAGCCGGAGTGAAAGGTACAAATACAATGCAATTATCTAAAAATCAAATTTATATTGTAAAAATAGATGGCAAGGCAGTGAAAATATTGATGTAAAATATTTTTATCATAAGCAAAAAACACAGGGAAAACCATCTCTGTGTTTTTTTATTTTTTATACATTAAATGAAGAAAAAGAGCACAAAATATGACGGAAAATAGTTATTTTTGATAAACATTTAAAATATAAATTATGAGAAGAAACATATTAATAATAGTTCTTTCTTTGTTTTCAATAGTAAATATTCTGGCTATACCCGCAAAGAAAACTCCCAGAACAGTTATCCAATCGGATGGTAAAAGCCTGACATACATTCTCAAAGGAGATGAAAATTCGCACTATCAAGAAACTACAGACGGATTTCGAATAACTAAAAATGATGCAAACGATTGGGTATATCTTTTTCAGAATGATTCGGATGAATGGACAGTAAGTACTTTTTTAGCTCACAACCCTGATGAAAGAAGCACACAGGAAATCTCTTTCCTAAACCGGATAAACAAAACTGATTATACTAAAAAAAATGTTGTCCGAAAAAAAACAACAAGCAAAGTAAAACAAACAATTGCAGGGAAAAGAGTAAAGCAACTTGCTTCTACCCCGACATCAGCTAAAATCCTGATTATTTTAGCACAATACACCGATGTCAGGTTTAAAATATCCAACCCGCAACAGACAGTCTCGGCACAACTAAATACAGCCGGATACACAGGAAACGGAGCTACCGGAAGCGCTCGCGATTTTTACATGGAAAATTCCAACAACACCTTTATCCCTCAGTTTGATGTGGTTGGTCCGGTCACATTATCAAACACCATGAAATATTATGGTGAAAATGATGCTGAAGACTATGACAAAAGACCCGGAAGCATGATTGCCGAAGCTGCCCGCCTGGCAGCCAATTTAGCCGACTTTTCGCAATATGATTTAGATGGAGATGGAAAAGTGGATAACCTGATTGTTATCTATGCCGGATACAACGAAGCCGAATATGGACCTGAAAACAGTATTTGGCCTCATGCCTGGAATTTAACCGAAGCCAAGGAGGGCTCTTATGAATCTTTTTCCTACCCGGTTACAATCGATGGCGTAAAGATTGAGGATTACGCCTGTACATCAGAACTGTCAGGAGATGTCGGGACAAATGTGGCTGGCATAGGCACCATTTGCCATGAATTCGGGCATGTACTCGGATTACCCGATATCTATGACACGGATTATGATGACAACGGACAGGCTCCCGGCATGGGCGATTGGAGTACAATGGACGGCGGAAGCTACTTGAATGAGGGGAAAACTCCACCATATTTTACAGCTTTCGAACGCGAAATTTTGGGCTGGGCAGATATTACCGTTTTGAATAACGCAGGCGTTTACAACCTCGCCCACATTAAACAAGGGCAAGCGTATCGTATCAATTCATCTGTTAATAACGAATATTTTTTACTCGAAAACAGACAACAGACAGGCTGGGATAAATATTTACCGGGGCATGGGATGCTTATTACACATGTAGATATGACAGACTTTTCCCGAATGGACGATAATACGCTGAACAACCGTGCCAATCACGAATGTGTCGACCTGAAAGAAGCCAACGGAGCGCAAAGAAAAGGCAGTGGATCGGAAGCCTACTACATATCTTCGGAAAGTGATCCTTTTCCGGGTGCAAAAAACAAAACCAGATTTGATGATTCATCTTCACCCGCAAACTCTAAACTTTGGAATGGCTCCAGCTTAAACAAACCTGTTTTTAATATCAGTGAAGCAAATGGAACAATTACTTTCACATTTATAGAAGAACCTCGTTTTGCCACACCTATAGCCACAACAGCCAGCAACCTCTCTCCTACTTCATTTATGGCAAATTGGAATCAGGTTGATGATGCACAAAACTATTACATCGATGTTTATACCAAAACAGCTGGCAATCAGGCAACTGTTAAGAATGAAACATTTGCAGGCATAACTAAAGTAAATACCACAGCGTTGACATCGACCACTTTTGTTCAAAACGGATTAAACGGTTGGACTGGAACGAATACCTTTGCCGGATGCTCGGGCACAGGAAACTCGAATGATATAATCAATGGATTGAAATTCGGGTCGAGCAAAACAAAATCCGGCAATATTATTTTTCCTGTTTCTTTAAGTGGAAATGCAACCATAGCCATTAGTGCCAAAGATTGGGAAAGCAATTCGGCAGGCGAAGGCGGAATATATAAAGTATTGCACGACCCTGCTGGAGGAACTAATTTTCAAACCGTAGGAACAAGCAGTGCGTTAAATTATAATTTTTATGGAGAAAAAAGTTTTGATATAACAGGCGGAACAAACGCTTCTAAAATTAAAATCGAAATTAGCGGTGGACGGGCGTTTATAAACAAAATCGTTATTATTTCGGGTACTCCTGAAGTGAAAACATATCTGCCCGGCTATCAAAATCTGAATGCAGGAAACACAAATGCAGCATCTGTAATAAACCTGCCCAACCCCGACCAACTCTATTATTATGTAGTACGGGCAACCGACGGTAACATTGTTTCAAACAATTCAAACGAAATAACTGTCAATTTAAAAGATGCATCCACACAATCTAAATTGATTGATAATTTGACTTTAAATATTTATAAAAATGGGAACACACTTTATATTGAGTCTGAAACAACGATAAACAACATCGAAGTATTTAATTCGGTAGGACAATTGATCAAAAAACAAGCCGGAGTGAAAGGAACAAATACAATGCAATTATCTAAAAATCAAATTTATATTATAAAAATAGACGGCAAAGCAGTAAAAATATTGATGTAAAATATTTTTATATAAAAAAGAAAAACGGACTCAAATCTGAATTGAGCCCGTTTTTTTTTACATCTTATTGACTAAAAGCTATAGCGGATCATACCCCCGAAAGCAACCGGCTTACCTTGTTGAACAAACGAATTACCGAGCGACTCGAAATAAAAAGTATTATATTCTTGATTTAGTGCATTTTTAATCCAGCCGGTCAGTTCAAAATTCTTTTTGGTAAAAGAAATTTCACCGTTCAGCAAACCGTAAAAATCCTGGTATAACGAATTATCTTCATTCCAATAAATTTTTCCAACAGCCACATATTGTGCCGAAAATCCAATTTTATCCAACCATTTTTTATTAATTTTCAAATCATAAGCTGCACCTATGCTCAAGGTGTTTTGTGGAACAAACGGCACATATTTTCCCGAATAATCCACATGATTGAGCGTATCGACATACGATGCAAACGATGAATGTGTATAGCCATAAGCAGCATTTACCGAAAATTCGTCGATTATTTTGTAAGATGCATTTAAATCTACGCCATAGCTGCGCACCTTGTCGGCATTGGTTATCATACGGCTACCACTGCTGGACGAAGTCGCCATTTGCTGGTTATAATCGTCGATAAAAAACACAGCCGCATCAACAAACAAACGCTTTTGGACTGGTTCGGTATGTACGCCGATTTCGTAATTCCACGAATATTCGGGTTGGTAAGCAATTTTATTTTCAATATCAGATGTTTTTTTGTTCTGCATTTGTTCTCTTACAATATCCGAAAACATCGAATAGTTATATCCACCCGCTTTATATCCCTTTGCAACTGAAGCGTATATGTTATTTTGCTCGTTAAATTTATATTTCACAGCTAATTTAGGAAGTAATTGCAAAAAATCCTGACTTGTATTTCCTTCAAGAATATAAGTCGAATCTTTAGGCGTAATAATTGAAGGTCGTGGCGGAGGAAGAGCTATTGTGACGGTTGTATTAAGGGTTCCCGATGAATAATAATCGATTTCAGATTTTTCGTAATCTAAACGCAAACCAGCTGTAACCGAGAGTTTATCGTTAAAATTATAGGTAGATTGATGGTACAAAGCAACGCCATAACTTGGCGTTTTAAAATCACCCGAAATAACCATTTCAGGATTAGTAATTGTAATCTTCGGCATGCGAGGGTTTTCTTGTTTAGCCTTATCCAAAAAAGTTTGTATCATGGCAATTCCACCCGACCTGAAGGTGATGGGTGCATCTACATTCAATCCTTTATAAAATCCGAAAGCGCCTGTAACCCATTCATAGCGTTTATGGTCATTTGAGCGAAACACAAATTCTTGCGTAACAATTTGCTCGTTCTGATGTTGCAAAAGCGCCAAAACAGGTGTAGCCGTAAAATCCTGGTCAATCCTCATCTCGTCATTCAAATACTGAAAGCCGGTGGACGAAGTAAAAAGCACTTTATCTCCAATCCGTTGCAGGTTCAATCCGGCTGTTGCCATATTGCGCCAATACGAGCCATCTTCGTTGTAATTTATATCACCTGTTTTTTGTGTAATTGTATCGTAAGCAGCGTATGGATAAGCATTTTGGCTCGTATGGTCAAAAGCAAGGTTGAGGTTGGCACGCCATTGGGCAGGCAATTTCCAATCCAACTTAGCTCGCCCGCCAAAATCCTGACTGTTATTTTTTTCTCCATCATAAATATTGGTAAAATAGCCGTCGTTACTATTATAATAGCCTGCTGCCGAAATCCCGATTTTATCATTCAACTTACCATAATAAGCACCTTTTGCTTTGATATCGTTGTAATTACCGTACGAAAGCATCCATTTTGTTCCTTGATAATCGAGTGGAGATAATGTGTTGATTTTCAGTAATCCGCCAATTGAATTTCGCCCATACAATGTTCCTTGTGGACCTTGTAATAAGGTTAATGAGGCAATGTCGTAAAAATCAAAATCGAAACAACTTTTGTCCAAATATGGAATGCCATCCACATACAAGCCCACCGAAGGCTCGTTCATCCGCGAACTGATACCACGCACATATACTGACGAAGTAATTTTAGAACCATAATCCGGAATATAAAAATTGGGCAACACTGCCGAAGCATCTTTCAACGAGTTGATTTGTTCTTTTTCAATATTTTTTTCATTCAAAGAATATGAAGTTACAGGCAAATCGTGCCAAGGCGATTGCTCCTTTGCAGCCATCACAGTAAAAGATTCGAGCATTACCGTAGAATCTTGTACTTGCGAAAATAATAAAAGAGATACCGCAGAGAATAAAGCGGTAAGTATATATTTTTTCATTATAAATTTTAAAATAAAAGGTAAAAAAGGATAAGTCCAAGACTCTAAAAATCTTGAAACCTGAAAATAGAAAATCTGAAACAAAAATAGCTATCCTATTGGCGGTGGGCGCGAAAATAAATTAAAAGAGAAAATTTTGTCAGGTAATAAAGAAAAATAACAGGAAAAGATTTTTTTTAATTTTTCAGGAAAGATATAACCCTTTTCAACAGGCTTTTCTAACGATTTTTTTTGATGGTAAAAATAAGCAAGATTTGTTTCGTTTCGAGAGATTGAAGCCGTATGCAAGATGATGTTTTGTTCGGCTGGCACAACGCGGTTCAAATCTATTTCACCCAACATGGGCAACGAACACAGCGTGCACACCGCAAAAAATATGTAGTAAAAACTGCTTGAAAATATCTCGAAACAAAACATCTAAAAATGGATTCTTATTTTATAAATCTGTTATGGAATACTGAAAACGCAACTCAAGGATAAAAATATCATTCCCCTCAATGGTATATATAATAGCAACTTTTTTATAATTTACCCGATGAACAAATGGTCCATGTTTGTCAATTATTGTTTTATTTTGACAGAATGCAATAGAATCACCATAATTGGCTAAATTATTCATAGTCAATCGTATGCCAGCAATATAATTTTTCGCAATAATTTTTGATTTAGAGGTATAAAGGACACAATCTGAAATATAATTCAAGTCGTTAAGGGCTTCTAAACTAACTTGAATATTATGCTTTTTCATCTAATGCATCGAATTTTGCCATGACCATTTTTTCAAGTTGATCACAATAATAGTCAACAGAGCATCCTATCACATTTCCATTCTCATCGCGAGGAACAAGAGGATTTTTGATACTGCCTATTTTCGGATTCGCTGCTATTTCTTTCAAAATACGCTTTCCGGCTTGTGTTTGTGGATTTATTTGAACAGTAATCATAATCATATCTTTTTAGATATACAAAGGTACATCTTTTCCACTATAAACAAAAACAGGTAATCACAAACTATTGCAATTACCTAATAAAGCATATTTTGTGAACCCGGGGAGATTCGAACTCCCATCGTCAGAACCGGAATCTGAAATTCTATCCATTGAACTACGGGTCCGTGAAATTTTACGGACTGCAAAGGTAAAAAAATTTCAACATTATTCACCGTATTTTCAAACTTTCATTAACTTTGCATGAAATTTTATCTTTACAATAAAATATATCAAAAAGCAATTAATTTCAGATTTTTTGTTTACTTTTGCACTAAAATTCTTTCTATAAATATCATTTTGTAAAATTTTAGACCGATTATAAATACTTATGAGTTATCTATTAAAACCTAAAGGATATAAAGCTATTCTCGATTTAAAACAAACCGAGCGAGCCATTAAACTCACAAAGGATTTTTTCCAGCAACAATTATCTTCGGAACTTAAATTGTCGCGCGTTACAGCACCACTTTTTGTACTCAAAGGTACTGGTATCAACGACGACCTCAATGGCACCGAACGCGCCGTAACCTTTCCGATCATGGATTTGAACGACCAAAAAGCCGAAGTAGTACACTCATTAGCTAAATGGAAACGCCTCACGCTTGCCGACCTCGAAATCGAGCAAGGCAAAGGTATTTATACCGATATGAACGCCATCCGTTCGGACGAAAGCCTTGGCAATCTTCATTCATTATATGTCGATCAATGGGATTGGGAACGCACAATGACTGTCGAAGAGCGCAATATCGAATATCTTAAAAAGACCGTTCGCCGCATCTACGAAGCTATTTTGCGTACCGAATTTTATGTGTCCGAAGTTTTTCCGGGATTAGAGCCATCGCTTCCTAACGAAATTAAATTCATTCATTCGGAAGAATTGCTGCAAATGTATCCGGACATGACTTCAAAAGAACGCGAAAATGCTATCACCGAAAAATATAAAGCCGTTTTTATTATAGGCATTGGAGGGGTTTTGAGTAATGGTGAAAAACACGATGGCCGTGCTCCCGATTATGATGATTGGTCAACACCAAATAGCGACGGATTTGTTGGGTTAAATGGCGATATTTTACTTTGGAACCCTATTTTGAAGTTGGCATTTGAAATTTCATCCATGGGTATCCGTGTAGATAAGGAAGCATTGCTTCGCCAACTACAACTTACAAATAGCGAAGACCGCTTAAATCTTTATTTTCACAAACGCATGTTGGACGGTTCTCTTCCGTTATGTATTGGTGGCGGTATCGGGCAATCGCGCCTCTGTATGCTTTTGCTTCAAAAAGCGCATATTGGCGAAGTGCAAGCCAGCATCTGGCCCGACGATATGCGTACCGAATGTAAATCGTTAGGAATTGATTTATTTTAAGAAAAATAGATCATACAAAAGAAACGCACTAAAGTTTGAAACTTTTAGTGCGTTTCTTTTGGGGCGTAAATTCTGATTTTAAAATTCTTTTGGACAATTTGCAATAAATTTTATTACAAAATCTCTTGACTTTCAGCTAAAAATGTTGTATATTAGTATATGGTATTACAATTGCTTGAAACATTGATTTTATCGCTTTTTTATATTTTATTTTAAGCAATATAGTACTAAAATAAGTGTTAAACTAAATTTGACAGCATATGAAAAATCAAAATGTAGAAAAAAAGTTGTTGGACTTGCAGGATAATATGCTTCGTTTTGCTCGTACACTGACGGCTGACCGCGACGAAAGCCTCGATTTACTACAAGAAACCACATTAAAAGTTCTTACAAATAAGGAAAAATTTACTGATGATACCAATTTTAAAGGCTGGGTGCTCACTATAATGAAAAATATTTTCATTAACAATTATCGAAAGGAGTCTCGAAACCAGACTGTAAACGACCAAACTGATAATTCGTATTTACTTCAATCGCCTGCCAAGTCATCAGGTTTTGATACGCCCGACGGAGCGTATGCAGTGAATGAAATAAAAAAATGTATCAATAGTTTTTCTGACGAATACCGATTGCCGTTTGCAATGTTTGTGCAAGGGTTTAAATACCATGAAATTGCCGAAAAGATACAAATTCCGGTGGGTACAGTGAAAAGTCGGATTTTCTTTGCCAGACACCGATTGCAGGAAACACTCAAAGACTATGCATACTAAAATTTATGAACGCCGAATATTACATTCGGCGTTTTTTTGTAGTTTTGTAACATTATAAATTTAAAGATTCAACATTCAAAAATTCAATAGTAAATCTTTGAATATTAAATTTTAAATCTTTGATTATTACATATTTATGAATAAACTATTGAAAAGAACGATTCTTGTTATTTTGATGTTAGGAGTAATCGTTGTTGCTACCCTTTTTATTCCCAATGTGAGCAAAAGCGGTAAAACTGAATATTTGCTTATTGCCGAAAGAGCCTCGTTTGCCGATGTAATGGACTCGCTCGGTGTCAAACAATCTGTTTTCAGTACGCTTACTTTTCGTCTGGACGCCATGCTAACGCTCTCAACCGGCAAGTTTAAAACCGGACGCTACGAATTGAAAGGTGGAATGAGTAATTTTGAATTGATAAAAAAAATTCGTCAAGGACGGCAAACTCCTATCCGCATTACATTTAATAATATCCGCACCAAAGAAGACCTCTGCCGGAGATTGTCCGACCAACTTATGTTTTCGTATAATGAGATTTATAATCTACTGAACGACAATGGCTTCCTTTCAAAATATGATGTGGATACATACACGGCTGTAAGCATTTTTATTCCAGATACATACGAAGTGTATTGGACAATAACGCCTGAAAAACTGATGGATAAAATTTATAAATCATACCTCGATTTTTGGACAACCGAACGACGCGAAAAAGCCCGAAAAGAAGGCCTTACCATTACCGAAGTAAGCACATTGGCTTCTATTGTAGAAGAAGAAACCAATCTGAAAAACGAAAAACCGATAGTGGCAGGCTTGTATATCAACCGTTTACGCACAGGGATGAAGCTGCAAGCCGACCCAACAGTAAAATTTGCTGTAGGTGATTTTACAATAAAGCGGATATTGTTTGAACACATCGACGAATCGGCTGCTTCACCTTACAATACTTACAAACATGAAGGTTTACCTCCCGGACCTGTGCGTGTGCCGAGTATTGAAAGCATTGATGCTGTGTTGAATTATACCACACACCCTTATTTATTTATGTGTGCCAAGGGCAATGGTGGAGCAGGGCATGATTTTACGGTAACTTTTGGCGAGCATGTGCAAAATGCCAATCGTTATCGTGGAGAAATGGATAAGATTGGTATTAAGTGATTTTTTTTTAGCTTTATACAAAAACAAAGGGAATGCATCAATTACATTCCCTTTGTTTTTGTGTATTTATTTTACTTGATAAATTTCAAATTTCCTTTCGGAGTTTTTGCAATATATACTCCTGATGATAAGTATTTTACACAAATAGTCGAAGCTGTGGAAGTTATCACTTTTTTTCCTTCGGCAGAATAAATTTCAACCGGTAAATTGGTTGGATTTTGCAATTTGCAGCCTGCTTTGTTTAGTAAATCAGTCGAAATGGCTGCTTTCAGCCCCGTTGCGTTGAGATACACTTCGCTTGGAGTAAGTGTGGTTGTGTTGGTGGCATTGATCATATAAAAATTCAATCCGCCGGCAGTATATCCGTCAGTTGCAGGATCTGTTTCTTGTGGAGCAGAATAGAAAAACAGTTGCGTTTCGCCACCTGTGTAGGTAAATGATTCGGGTGGAGTCGAAGTTGTTGGATTGGCACCTGAAACAAGAACTGAACCCACAAGTGTTCCATCTTGCGTTTTAATCTCTAACTTGCGTGATTCTCCGCTGTTGGATGAGACGGCACAAATTTGAATTGTAGAGTTTCCGGTTACCTTAATTACAATGGCGTTTGCTTGACCGACACCACCACCGCCACCGGTTTTAAGTCGTGCAGTATAGCTGCCGGTAGTCCATTTTTTGGCTGTTTGACCAACATCGGCAGCCATTTTTAACGAAATGATGCATAGGTCGGTTACTCCGGTAGGTGTTTGTACTTCGCCTGTTGTTGAGTAAGTTGTCGAAGCAGTGATTAGATTTGTAAAGTTCCACTCGGTGGCACTTACACTTACAATTGTTGCAAATGTTGCTACAACAATAAGAATGATTTTCTTTTTCATGGCATAAAAATTTTAAAGGTTAAGAAATTAGGATAAATAGAAATTCTGTTATATTTCATTTTGCTTATATCGAAATTTTAGTTTCTATCAGTCAATTTATTTATCTGTAACTATTCATTGGTTTTAATTTATATCTCATTTCCATATCTCATTTTTCCATTTTTCGTTTTTTCCATTTTCTCATTTTATAATTGAGGTAAAGCAATATACACAATGTAAAGGGTATAAATGCGCTTCCCAGAAGTACTGAAGGGTCGGGTTCAAGCGGATCGACCGGAGGTCCCTCGTCTTGACCCAAAAGTTCTATTAATAGTATTTCATAATTTGCAAATTCTGAGACTGGAGGAAAAGGATTTTCTATCAAAATATATTCTTCACTTATGCATTCATAATTAGGGAACTGCACAGCAAACAATGTACTGCTTGTTATCAGCAATAAAAATGTAAAACCGGTTTTCTCGATTAATTTCATCGTTTTTCTTAGTTATTTGATTTTAGACTCTTGCTGAAGCTTATCGCAATACTATTTTAGCAACAGCCGTTTGAGTTTTATTTCTCACTTTTACAATGTAAGTTCCCCACAAATGGCTGTCAATAGGTTGATTATTATTTATATTTTGATAAAGAATAATTTTTCTACCTGTCAAATCATACAAAGAAACTTCTGCAGACGATTCCAAACCATGCAATATGATTTGTTTTCCAATGGTTTTTATCTCGATGTTGGTTACAGTACTGGTTGTTATGGAGGTATGTATATTATTTTCCGAAGTACCTATTTCAATCTCAAACCGGTTGGTAACAATTTCTTTTTTTGTACTTGAGAATGTATATGAACTTGACAGTAAATCAGTTTCGATATTAGCAATTTTATCACGCAATATGATTTTAGTAATATTTTCAAGTTGATTATTGGGCGATAACGAAATTGTATATGTATTGGCTTTTGTGGAAAAGTAAGCTAATGGAACAAGAATTGTCTCATTATAATTTAGTGGCAAAGCATTAATCGCAAGGTTTATTCCATTTTGTAAGCTATATAGTTGTGGAACTTTTGTGTTTGTGTCAAATATTTTTTGTCCATCTTTATTTAAATCATAGCCTACTGTGGCATCCTCGCGTAGATGTATGCGAAAGTTGTCGGTATATGAACTGTCTGACAACTGCAATACTACTTCTAAAAGAACCGGTTCGAGATTTAAATTCCGTAAACCGACACCATCCGTTTGACAGGTGAGTAAATTATCTGAAGCTTGCACAAAAAAGGCTTTGAATGGATCTATATAGTAATTTGTTTCTAAATATGTTTCATAATTATTATTAGCAGGATTGAATACATAACAAACATGCTTGGGACTTATCATATTTAGATTAAAAACTGATGAATATGGATTTCCAATAAGATTCCACCCTGCGTGGTTAATGTCGTCGCTGTTAAATGGCGTGGCAGAAAGGACTTTTTCTTCAACTTTGGCTATATCTGCCGGATTTCCAGTTGTTGTAGCATTGGGTTTGGAAGTAAATATCACTTCACGACTTGTTCCTACGGCAAAAATGTATCCTGTGTTTGCTTGCATATTGCTGTAGGGATAACCATCTGCCAGGTATTTCCAATTTGTTCCCGAAGCTCCAATATTCGATTGCCTGCTGATCGCACGCTGCTGACCATCAAAATATTTC
Organism: Paludibacteraceae bacterium; assembly: GCA_031553685.1. Lineage (GTDB taxonomy): Bacteria > Bacteroidota > Bacteroidia > Bacteroidales > Paludibacteraceae > JAFGVL01. The sequence continues at coordinate 22,503 of JAVBLE010000050.1, forward strand.
AGGTAGTAATTAGCCGTGTTACCATTCACGCTACCTGTCAATTCATTTCCGTCGGTGTCTGTAATTTTATCTACTTCGAAAGGCAAACTGATTTGATACCATATACCTTTATTGAAATATTTGTGCACTTTTACAATGCTGTCTGTGGTTAAATCGCTCAAAGCAGGTGCTCCAAAATCCGTATTAATTATTTGCCCCGCTACATATTCATCTTCGTCGTGCAGGGCTATAGCATCCGTTACTTGTACCGTTCCTGTAGCAGTGTATAATTTAGCTTCCGGTTCTACAACCAGATTTTGTATCATGTAGTTACCTTCTTCAACACGAATGGCATTCCCCGAACTAATGATCACACTATCTACCAAAGTTTCTTGTGGAATGCCTGTTGGAGCATCCACCCAACTAATACCGTAATCGCTGCTGAATTCCCAATGAGATGCATCACTAAAAACACCATCATTTATAGAGCGAAAATATTTTGAAGTTTGAGTTTGTACCGGCGAAATATCCGAGATACTCAAATTAGTAATTCTCCAATTGGCACGCCCATTGGTAGAATATTCGCCAAATCTGAACTGATTTATCTCCTGGGTAGAAGTTGTTGCAGGAATATCGTTGCCAAATTTCGTTTGGTGTATCCATAAATCAAAGCAGTCATTAGCCAAAGTTTCCGTCGAGCCGTCAGGAGCCGTATAACTTAAAATATCGCCAGTATTGTTTATTACCATTGTCCAAACTTTGTTCCCATAAGCAGTTGCTCTAGGATCAATGCCGGAGTTGTGAATAACAGAAGTTCCATTATTCTGATACAGGTGAATATTGGACGAACTTTGATATCGCACGCCAAATCCTGAATGTACAATAGCATCAGCAGGTTTGGATGGTATGGCAGGCGATGTTGCCGATTCGTTACTAAACCCATTGCCTACCTGGAAAAAGAATTTAGGAGAGCTTGATGAGCCTCCAATAGAAATTAAAGCTGTAAATTCGACTTTTACAGCCTTAGGTGCTACTTGTAATAGATTTGCATTGCGGGTTGCGGCAAAACGAAAATTAGAATTACTGCCGGCAGTTGTAACGAACCCTGAAGAACTTATATCTATTCTACCCGAAGAACTATTGCCACCGGCAGAAATACAAGTAAATTGCGAAGAAGAAGGATTAGCAATGTTTACATACTCATTTTCAGGCATTATATTGCAGGTTGCCACATTAGCCGTAACACTGCTGGCTGTTGTGCCCGAAAAATCGGTGTAGAAGATTATGGGAGGATTCGTATTAGCTTCAGCACCCCATACTTTTGGACTTACAAAAAATCCACATAAAAATAAAATCCCACTGAAAACTGAGAGTAGAATATTTTTCATAAGAGTATTAGTTTGATTTTAATCACGGCGTAAAATTACCTAATGCATTGATTATTAGTGGTTAAAAAATAAAAATGGAAGGTTAAGAATGATTTAGCAAGAGAAAATTGTTTTGTATAATAATGTAAATGTTAAGTTGAAATCCTTTTACATTAAAATACTTTCAGGTAGTTTTTGAAGATTGAAATTAACATTGTGTAAAAATGTAAAACCCAAAGATGACTTTTGTAACCAGCTGTAATACATTAGATTATATTTATTCGAAAATATATTGGTTTCAAATTGAAAAACAGAATATAATTCATGGCTTTATTCCTGTTTTTAATACTTGAAACAACTTGAAAATTATTTGTATAACATTGATTAACAAGTATTTTTGACAGAGTATTGGTTAATAAAAGAAAAGCTGTGTATAGAAAATATAATCCATGAGATAATTTTTTCTGATAGTAAATTTCTATTTTTGCATCACATAAAAATATTTTGGACACTTACCTTACCATAAAAAATACTTCCGAAGGGCTCTACAAAGAAAAAGGCAGCCGCTTTATTGCTTTTGCCTATCCTGTGCAAACAGCCGAAGAAGCGAAAACCGTATTACTTCAGTTACGCAAGCAATATCACGATGCTCGTCATATTTGCTATGCTTACAGCCTCAAAGCCGATGCCTCCGAAACCCGCTCAAACGACGACGGTGAACCTTCGGGTACAGCCGGAAAACCCATCCAGGGCGTTCTCCTTTCCAGCAAATTGACTTATGTGCTGATAGCCGTTGTGCGATATTTTGGTGGGGTAAAATTGGGCACTTCGGGATTGATTACCGCTTATCGCGAAGCGGCTGCTGATGCTATAACCAATGCCGAAATTATTGAAAAAACAGTGGATGTGGATTATTGTATTTCGTTTGAATATCCTATGATCAACGAAGTGATGCGTGTTATGAAAGAAGAAAACTGTGAACTGATTGAACAACAATTTGAGATGACCTGCCGGATTCATTTCAGAGTACGAAAAGCTGCCTACGCGCAAGTCGTTGGTCGGTTGGAAAAGGTGGAAGGGTTGGTATTTGAAGATTAGAAAAACAAAAAAAAGGAGTAACCCGAGCTACTCCTTTTTGTTTATTGGTCTTTACCAAATATTATTTAGAAATCTTTGCAACAAATTCTACGCGGCGGTTTTTTGCGCGCCCGGCTTCGGTAGTGTTATCGGCAACAGGTCTTGTGTCGCCATATCCTGAAGCAATCATGCGGTGTGAGTCTATTCCCTTACCAAGCAAGTAAAATTTCACTGCATTAGCGCGTTTTTCTGATAAAATAAGATTCGCATTACGGTCGCCTACATTGTCAGTATGCCCGTTGATAAGAAGCGTGTAAGTGGGATTTTCCTTCATAATACTGGCAATTTCGTCCAAAATCCCGTTTGAGCTTGCTTTGATAACATCTTTTCCGGTTTCAAATTCGATACCGGTAAGTGCTTTCTCAAAAACTTGTTTTACTTCAGCTTTTACTTCAGGGCAACCGCCATTAGATGGAACTCCTGCAACATCAGGGCAATTATCGGCATAGTCTGGAATACCATCGCCATCGCTGTCGAGCGGACAACCTTTCGCATCCACTTTACCCATCGCAGCAATTGGTGTGTTATTGCATTGATCTAAATAATCAGGAACACCGTCTCCATCACTGTCAATCGGACAACCTCTTCCGTCAGTCTTACCCATGGCTGCTGCCGGTGTGTTATTACATTGGTCAAGGTAGTCAGGAATACCATCGCCGTCACTGTCGAGCGGACAACCATTCGCATCCACTTTTCCCATAGCTGCTGCCGGTGTATTATTACATTTGTCCATGTCGTCAGGAATACCGTCGCCATCGCTATCCACAAGCGCAGTTACAGGACCAATTTGAACTTCTTCTACATTGAAAAATTCTTTCCATTGTTTAGCTGCTTTGTAAGCGTCTGCTGATCCTTTCGGCACATAAAGTGTACAAGCGTTCATGTTTACTGCCAAAAAAACTCCTTTGCCCATATCGGTGATAGGTTTAGGACTTACAGCTGTTACCGAAGTTAGTTTTTGACATCTGGAAAACGCTTCCATACCGATTTCTTTAACGCTCGCAGGAATAACTACTTTCTCAAGACCATAGCAGGCAAGAAACGCTTGGTCGCCAATTCCTTCGAGGTTAGATGGAAGGATTATTTCAACGATAGAGCGTTTGCCAAAGCTGTTTTTGGTACTGGAAAAAGCATTTTGAGGAATGTAATTAGCTTTGTACTTGCCAGAGCCTTCCTCTGTCCCTTTCTGACCCGAAAATTCAACGATAGAAACTTTGCTCAAATCAACAACTTGCAGTTGAGGCATCGCATCGCGCATAGTTTTAAAGTCGCGGGCATCAATCGAACCGGTTAAAGTTAAGTGAGTAGTGCTTTGACGCTCAGGATAAGCCAAAGCTTTAAAAAGCCCGTCAGGAACAACACTTACGACTTTTTCAACTTTCTGAGCCTGTGAGATACTTAGCGAAAGACCAATCAATGTAAGAATTAAAAGACTTTTCTTCATAGTTTTTCATGATTTTTTCTTTGCTTGTTTGCAAAGACGGTTAGACATTTTTATTTTTTTAGTTGATTAATTTCTGAAATAACGGTTGCAAATATACATGATAATGTAAAATAACATGAAAAATGTTTATAACTTTTCATACCCTTTTAAACATTTTTCAGCTAACACTGATTGTAAAAGGATTGAGAAGATTTATTTTGTTGAAAAATATATTTTCAAACACCACGATATATTTATAAATTTGCCAATAAATATAAACAGCTTATCATTTCTGCTAATTCATTGCCCATGAATACAAAAAGCCTCGTTTCCATCTCCGATTATTCAAAAGAAAAAATCCTGCAAATACTTGATCTTGCCGCGCAGTTTGAAGCCAATCCGGATCAATGTGTGCTTACCGGAAAGGTGGTAGCAACACTTTTTTTCGAACCCTCTACCCGCACCCGTTTGAGTTTCGAAACAGCCGTTAACCGGCTTGGCGGACGCATTATCGGTTTTTCCGACGCTTCTACCACAAGTTCGTCCAAAGGCGAAACGCTCAAAGACACCATCACCATGGTGAGCAATTATGCCGATTTGATAATTATGCGCCACCCGCTCGACGGGGCAGCCCGTTATGCATCCGAAGTTTCGGCAGTGCCCGTAATCAATGCTGGCGATGGCTCTAATCAACATCCCACGCAAACCATGCTCGATTTGTATTCGATTATGAAAACGCAAGGAACGCTCGAAAATCTGCACATTTGCATGGTGGGCGATTTGAAATATGGGCGCACCGTGCATTCATTGTTGATGGCAATGTCGCATTTTAATCCTACATTCACTTTCATCGCTCCCGACGAGCTTAAAATGCCCGACGAGTACAAACAGCTTTGTTACGAGAAAGGCATTAAATACCGCGAACTATCCGAATTGAGCGATATTTCGGATGCCGACATTTTGTATATGACCCGCGTGCAACGAGAGCGTTTCCTCGATTTGGTCGAATACGAAAAAGTAAAAAATGTATATACATTGAAAAATAAACTGTTGGAGGGCACCAAACCAAACCTTCGTGTCCTGCACCCGCTACCTCGTGTAAATGAGATAGATGCCGATGTGGACGACAACGAAAAAGCCTATTATTTTCAACAAGCCCGCAATGGAGTATATGCCCGTCAGGCAATTATTTGCGATGCGTTGAACGCACACCACAATATAAACTAAAACACTTATGGACGAACAAAAAAAAGAACTCGTAGTGGTTGCGCTCGAAAACGGTACGGTGATTGACCATATCCCAACCGACAAACTGTTTCAGGTAGTTTCTATCTTGAAGTTAGATGCAATTGATAGCCAGCTTACCATTGGTAATAATTTATATAGCAGCAAACTGGGCAAAAAAGGTATTCTGAAAATCACTGATAAGTTTTTTGATCTTAAAGAAATTAATAAAATCGCTTTGATTGCTCCGTATGCCAAATTGAATATTGTAAAAAACTACGAAGTAATTGAGAAAAAATCGCTCGAATTGCCTGACGAAATTACCGAAATAGTAAAATGTATCAATCCTAAATGTGTAACTAACAACGAACCTGTCAAAACGCGCTTTCATGTGACAGATAAATATGATGTGGCGATTAAGTGCCATTACTGCGAACGGGTGATTAAGCAGGAGGATATAAAAATACAGTAAAGCCCCCTAATCCCCCAAAGGGGGACTGGTGCTTAAAAGAAAATCAGTATAATAAATGTCTGAGCAAAAGAAAAATAAAGAAATAAAAAATACAGCTATTCAAAGCCCCCCTTTTGGGGGTTGGGGGGCTAAAATAAACTGGAAACCCGGCACATTAGTTTATCCCGTTCCCGCAGTAATGGTTACGGTAGGAGCTACTCCCGACGAATACAATATAATCACCATCGCCTGGGTAGGAACTGTTTGTTCTGATCCGGCAATGTGCTACATTTCGGTGCGAAAAAGCCGTCATTCGCACGAAATTCTGATGAAAAACCGTGAGTTTGTTATCAATCTTACCAATGAAGAGTTAGCATATGCCACCGATTGGTGCGGCGTGAAAAGTGGCAAGAATGTAAATAAGTTTGAGGAAATGAAACTCACTCCTCAACCGGCAACAATCGTAAAAGCGCCAATCATTGCCGAATCGCCTTTGAGTATTGAATGCAGAGTAACGCAAGTATTGGAACTCGGCACACACGATATGTTCATCGCCGAAGTAGTGAATATCCAAGCCGACGAACGATTTATCGACCCGGCAACCGATCGCTTTAAACTGGAAGAGGCAAAACTAATAGCCTATTCGCACGGACATTATTACAAGCTGGGCGAAGAAATCGGTAAATTTGGCTGGACGGTACAGAAGAAAAAGAAATAATTTACCGTTACTTTGGAACAAAAAACAATGAATTATACCGTCGCTTTGAAACAAAAAATAGCAAATTATACCGTTACTTTAAAACGAAAACATTACATTTGCACTGAAAATCAATAAATTTTCAATTATGTTTCAACGAAGCGTTTTAGAGAACTTAGACAAATGGTCGAAAAAGACCAACCGAAAACCGCTCATTTTACGCGGAATGAGGCAAGTGGGCAAAACGACACTTGTAGAGATTTTTGCCCGCCAATTTGAGAGTTATCTCTATTTAAATCTTGAAAACAATCGAGCTAAACAGTTGTTCGACAGTAACTATACGATGGACGAATTGCTTACAGCCATTTCGTTGTATTGTAACAAACCTCGTGTGCCAAACCGAACTTTGCTTTTTATCGACGAAATTCAAAACTCGCCGGCGGCAGTGGCGCGATTGCGTTATTTTTTCGAAGAAATGCCTGATATTTATGTAATAGCGGCAGGTTCGTTGCTCGAAAGTTTGATTGATATACACATTTCGTTTCCTGTGGGGCGAGTAGAATATATGGCAGTCCGACCCTGTTCGTTTTCTGAATTTTTGGGAGCAATTGGCGAAACAGAACTTGAAAAAGTTCTGAAAAACAATGCAATACCAACAGTAATTCATGACAAAACGATGTCGTTATTCAATACCTATACACTGATAGGCGGTATGCCCGAAGTGGTAGCACATTATGCTGAGCACAAAGATTTAGTTTCTATAAATGACATCTATGAAACACTTCTTGCCGGTTATCGCGATGATGTAGAGAAATATGCCCGCAATGAGTCGATGAAAAATGTGATACGCTATATTTTACAAGAAGGCTGGCAATTTGCGGCGCAGCGTATTTCATTGGGCAGTTTTGCCGGCTCATCGTACAAGGCTCGCGAGATGGGCGAAGCTTTTCGGACACTCGAAAAAACCATGTTGCTGGAGCTGGTGTATCCCACAACCGATTACGCCCTACCTGCCGCAGCAGACCAAAACCGGGCGCCAAAGTTAATTTGGAGTGACACAGGATTGGTAAATTATGCCTCTAAAATACAAAGAGAAGTATTTGATGCAAAAGACATTACAGACTCTTGGCGTGGTTGCACGGCCGAACAAATTGTGGCACAAGAACTGCTGGCAATGGACTATCGTGTGTCGAACAAACGCAATTTCTGGGTACGCAACAAAAAAGGCTCTGAAGCCGAAGTCGATTTTATATTACACCACGAAAGCCGCCTTGTGCCCATCGAAGTAAAATCGGGACATAACGCCAAACTGAAATCGCTTCATCTTTTTATGGAAAACACAAATCATCGAACGGCAGTTCGGGTATGGTCGAAGCCGTTTTCGGTCGATAAAGTAACCACACAAAACGGTAAAGAGTTTTCGCTCTATAATATTCCGTTTTATTATGTTGGGCAACTAAGCAATATGCTGAAAATTGAGGAATAAAAACAAAAAGATTATCTTTGAAATAAAAGATAAAATAATAGCTTTTAAGTACATGACTGAAATTAGTTTATATTAAAAGACAAATCCATAGGAACCAAAGGTTAGTGACCGAAGGGAACTAATTGAACATTTATAGAAATGCATACAAACAAACGGCTACGACTCCTACGGAGTTGAACTTCTTATCACAATTATATTAACTATAAACATTTGAACCCGCCGGGTTCAATCTTACTTGAATAATATAAACTAATTTCAGCCTTGCACTTATATGCAAAAAGATGATTTTAAGACCAAAATAATAGCTGTTAATGATTTTATGTTTCGTCTATTTTACATTTACATAGGATTGTTTTTCTTGTTTTTAGTTTCTTGTGCAAAAACACAAGCGACTAAATCTCAAACTGTTGAAACAGTAGATTCTACTGCTGTTGCCCGGAATTATGATTATTCCGAAAAAGAAAAAGCACCAGAAGAAATTGCACAAGAAAAGATTTTGCAGAAAAGAATTGACAGTGTGTGCATTGCTGTACGAAACTCCGAAAGATTGAGCATACCTGAAAGAGCCAAAGCATTGGATGGATTTTTCACTGTATCTACTTGTTGGGAATCTTATGATATAGATAGAGATTCATTGCTAACTGTTGCGCTTTCTTCGTTAGTGATGAGTCCGGATATTGTAAAATATGATTTATCTAAAATTTTTACGAATAATAATTTTGAAATAACACATTCCGAAGATAATCGTTTGTGGGCTTTCACTTGGAGTTGCGATTGTGCAATTACTGGATTTAATGTAATAAGTTTCCTTTGCTGGCGCGATAAAAACAATAAACCACAAGGTTATTTGACTTATTTTGACGAAGATAATGGAGCTTTGGGTTATGGAACATATATTCAAACAAAATTGCGTAGTAAGAAAAATTTGTATTTAATACGGCGAGATGTCGAAAATGTTGCCGTTGTGGAGTTAACCGATAAGGGGATCAATCCCAATTATCCTGCATTCAAGACAGCGAAAGGATACAGTAATTCATTTTATGTCGATCATCGAGATAGTTTTTGGTGGGAATTTGACGAAAGCGCACAAAAATTGCAGATATTTCAAGGAGCTGATGGAGGTGAAATTAGAACTATTTTTAAGTTTAATGGGAAAGAATTTGTAAAGGCATTTGAGCGGAAAGAAGAAAATTAAACATTTTTGTTTGAAACATTTTTGTTTGATGAGATTAAATTATTTGGATTTGCTAAAAAAGTATCGATTTATGTGTATTCGTTATTGCAGGCTTGCCCCTGTAATCTCTATTGTTTTAGGTAGATGCTGAAATAAATTCAGCATGACGAAAATCTCAAAATCTATCTATAATTACTAATCCCCCAAAAAGTAAAGAACAACAAAACTCATATTCAACCTGTCAATTTCATATTATGAAGAATATATTACTAAAAATAAGTGTAAGTATCATTTCTATGCATTCAGTTGCCGTTTGTTTTGCTCAACCTGAAACATATTCTTTTATTTGGAATGGCTATATGCAAGAATCAAGAAATATTGAAAAGACGGCTAATAAACAAGCAATGAATATTTCAAAGACAGAATATTTCTATGATTCAAACAATATTTCTTCTATGTACTCGAAGTATGACTTTTACACAAAAGTGAAGAAAAAAAATATTCTTTATACCAACATGCCGAATTATGAATCGGTAGATTTTTTACCGAATTCAACAGCAATTGTAAAAGATACTCTTTTGAACAATGAGTTGGTGGTTACTTCTAATCGTTTTGGATTAAAAAACGAACATCAACCATCGCAATCGATTTATTATGTGTGGAAGCAAAGCAAATGGCTGCCACAAACGAAGCACGAGTATCAAATTGATACAATAGCTAACTCAAAAACAGACACGGAATATAGATGGAGTGCGGAAAATTCGACTTGGACAGCAAAAGAACGACGCATTAGTTCCTACCCTGCGGTCAAAGATACAGCTCAATCTGTAGCCACATTCAAATATGATGGAAGTAATTTTGTGTTGAAAGGCACGAAAGAAATAACTTATGAAAACGGACGAAAGAAAGAAGAAAAAAGAACTGCATATAATTCGGATTTATCAATAAAAAGTCAATCTAAAACAGTTTATTATCACGACGACCCATCGGGTTATACAGCTTCGCAGCAATTTAAACTTAACCTTGCTACAAATGAATGGGAAACGCAAGGAGAAAAAAAGATACATCAAAGCAAGCGTTCTAAAGAAAGAGAAAAGTTAGCCGAAGAACAACAGCAAAAAGCAGAACTTTGGGCAGAAAAAAATGGCTATGAATTGGAAACAGGCAGTCGTGCATTAACACGAACTCCTTCGGCTGGCAACAAAAAAATATTGCGAGAAGAAATGGTTTTTGATCCGGCGACAAATAAATGGAGACAGTTAAGAATTGTATCTGATAAATAAAATTTCAAAAATAAATTCATAAAAACAAATGAAACGAGACAATCAAATTTTCGAAATCATCGAAAAAGAAAAACAACGCCAGCTGCATGGCATTGAATTAATTGCGTCAGAAAACTTTGTAAGCGAGCAAGTAATGGAAGCTATGGGCTCGGTGCTTACCAATAAATATGCCGAAGGTTATCCGGGCAAGCGCTACTACGGCGGTTGCGAAGTGGTTGACCAAAGCGAGCAACTGGCTATCGACCGCTTGTGCAAAATCTTTGATGCCGAGTGGGCAAATGTGCAACCACACTCGGGCGCACAGGCTAATATGGCTGTGTTTTTGGCGTGCCTTAATCCGGGCGATAAATTTCTTGGGTTGAACCTTTCGCATGGCGGACACCTTTCGCACGGTTCGCCGGTAAACTTCTCTGGCTTGGTTTACAAGGCTTTGGAATACAATGTGAGCGAAGAAAGCGGTCGTGTGGATTATGACCAAATGGAAGCGGTGGCGTTGGCGGAAAAACCAAAATTGATTGTTGCCGGAGCGTCGGCGTATTCGCGCGAGTGGGATTATGCCCGTATGCGTGCGTTGGCTGATAAAATCGGAGCTATTTTTATGGTCGATATGGCGCACCCAGCCGGATTAATCGCTGCCGGATTGTTGGAAAATCCTGTAAAACATGCACATATTGTAACTTCTACAACTCACAAAACACTTCGCGGTCCTCGTGGTGGTATTATTTTGATGAGCAAAGATTTCCCGAACCCTTGGGGGAAAACTACTCCGAAAGGCGAAATCCGCATGATGTCGGCGTTGTTGGATTCGGCTGTGTTTCCGGGTGTACAAGGCGGACCGTTGGAACATGTGATTGCAGCCAAAGCCGTTTCGTTTGGCGAAGCATTGCAACCGGAATACAAAGAATATCAAACGCAAGTGCAAAAGAATGCGGCAGCGATGGCAAAAGCATTTATGGATAAAGGATACAAAATTATTTCGGGCGGAACGGACAACCACTCGATGTTAGTTGACCTTCGCACCAAATTCCCTGATTTAACAGGAAAAGCGGCTGAAAAAGCTCTTGTTGCTGCCGATATCACCACTAATAAAAACATGGTGCCGTTTGACAGCCGTTCGCCATTCCTGACTTCGGGACTTCGCTTTGGTACGCCGGCTATCACTACGCGTGGCGCGAAAGAAAATTTGATGGTCGAAATCGTTGACATGATTGACACTGTGCTTTCAAATTATGAAGACGAAAAGGTAATCGCTTCGGTTCGCGCTAAAGTGAATGAAACGATGAAGAGTTATCCGCTTTTTGCTTGGTAGGAAATAGAACACGGATTACACAGAAGTCACAGATTTTTAATAGAATAGAAATCTGTGAAACTCTGTGTAATCTGCGTTTTCTGTGTTCATAAAATATGATAGAAAAAATCCTCGAACTAAACGAACTAATCGATCCGGTTGTGTTTTACGGCATTAATAATGCCAATATGCAACTGATTAAAACCCTGTGTCCGAAACTCAAAATCATGGCACGAGGTAATATTATTAAAGTGCTGGGCGATGCCGAAGATGTGCTTCGTTTTGAAGAAGCTTTTAGTACGCTCGAAAGTTATTGCATTGAATTTAACCAACTTACTGAGCCGATAATTATAGATATTATCAAAGGCAAAGCTCCCAAAGAAGCAAAAGTTGATAATTTGATCTTACATGGAATCAATGGTAAACCGATTGTTGCCCGCACACCCAACCAACAACGATTGGTGGATGAATTTACCAAAAACGATTTGCTTTTCGCCATTGGTCCCGCAGGTTCGGGAAAAACTTATACAGCAATTGCATTAGCCGTTCGTGCACTGAAAAACAAACAGATAAAAAAAATTATCCTTTCGCGTCCGGCGGTGGAAGCGGGCGAAAAACTCGGTTTCCTGCCCGGCGATATGAAGGAAAAAATAGACCCATACTTGCAACCTCTTTATGATGCGCTGCAAGATATGATTCCGGCTGCTAAGCTGAAAGAATATTTGGAACAGGGAACCGTACAGATTGCGCCGCTTGCCTTTATGCGTGGACGCACATTGAGTGATGCGGTTGTTATTTTAGACGAAGCGCAAAATACTACCACGCAGCAAATAAAAATGTTTCTTACTCGCCTCGGAATCAATGCCAAGATGATTATTACAGGCGATATTACACAAATTGATTTGCCCATTTCACAAAAATCCGGATTGATCGAATCGCTTTCTGTTCTGAAAGGAATCAAAGGCATTTCTAAAATTGAATTCGATGTAAATGATATTGTACGCCATAAATTGGTGCAAAAAATTGTGGAGGCGTACGATAAATTCGACAAAAGACGGAAAGAGGAAAAGATTGCAAAATCGGAACAGTTCAAAGAATAACAGCATGTTTCGCAATATAACTCAATCAGACAAAGAGGTTTTCCTTACCATGGCGCAAGAGTTTTATGCTTCTCCTGCCGTGATGCACAAAATTGATCCCAATCATTTTGTTACAACCTTTGATGCTGCGATAAATAAGAATCCATATTTTCGTGTGTTAATGATTGAGTCTGAAAATCATGTTATTGGATATGCAGTTTTGTCATTCACTTATTCAAACGAAGCTGGAGGAATGGTTGTGCTTATTGAAGAAGTATATGTAGATAAAGCACACAGAAGCAAAGGAATAGGGACAAAATTATTAACTTTTGTAGAAAAAGAATATCCTACCTTTAAGCGTTTCAGGCTGGAAGTTACCAAAGATAATCTGCGAGCCATTGATTTATACAAAAAGCAAGGCTACCAAATGCTTGATTATGTGCAAATGATAAAAGATGTTGAATCTTACTTATAAATATGATTGTGAGGGCATTTCGTTCTCAACTGTTGCCAATATACTTGCTGTGGTTGGAATGAATTATAATACGGAAATACTTACAGAAAAGAAATTTCGTAACAGCACTCATGTTGTTTTTGTGTTTGATGATGACCGTTTGATTGCCTTTGCGCGCGCTATCAGCGATGGCGTTTGCCAGGCGACGGTGTACGATGTAGCTGTACACCCTGATTTTCAAGGTAAAGGAATTGGCAAAACGCTGATTGAAAAACTGAAAGAGAAATTGTCAGGCTTCAATATTATATTGTATGCCGCACCCGGAAAAGAAGATTTTTACCGCAAATTGGGTTTTAGCCGGATGCTTACCGGAATGGCTTTGTTTCCTGATGAGGAAATGAGGCGGGAAAGAGGATTTATTGAATAAATTATGAAGACAAAAGATTTTAAAATTGGCAATAGCCAAATAATTATATACCAAACACAGGACGGGAAAACTGATCTGGATGTAAGATTGGACAAGGAAACCGTTTGGCTGAACAGACAGCAAATGGCAGAATTGTTTGATCGTGATGTCAAGACAATCGGGAAACATATTGGCAATGCGCTAAAGGAAGAATTAGCTGAATTTCCAGTTGTCGCAAAATTTGCGACAACTGCAACTGATGGGAAAACTTATCAAGTGGAACATTATAATCTTGATGTTATCATTTCGATTGGTTATCGGGTGAAATCGCAGAGAGGCACCCAATTCCGTATTTGGGCAAATCGTATTTTGAAAGATTTTTTGGTGAAAGGTTATGCCATTAAAGATAAACTGAAAATTGAGCAATACGAAGACCTGAAACAAACAATAAAACTCTTGTCGAATGTAATTCAAAGCAAGGAACTGACTGCCGACGAAGCGACCGGATTACTGCAAGTAGTAACAGATTATACCTACGGATTGGATGTGTTGGACAAATATGATTTCCAAACGCTTGATATTGAGAATATAACAACGGAAGAAAAATTCCGTGCAACTTACGAAAATGCGATGGAAACGATCGCGAGCCTGAAAAGCAAATTTGGCAATAGTGCACTGTTTGGCAACGAAAAGGACAAATCGTTCCAAAGTTCGATAGCTACTATTTACCAGACTTTCGACGGAAAAGAACTCTACCCAAGCATAGAAGAGAAAGCGGCAATGCTGCTGTATTTGGTTACGAAAAACCACTCGTTTAGCGATGGCAATAAACGCATTGCTGCGCTTTTGTTTTTGTGGTTCTTGGATAAAAACGGTATTCTATATCACGCCGACGGCTCTATGCGCATAGGAAACAACACGCTGGTTGCCCTTACGCTGATGATAGCCGAAAGTCGCACCGAAGAAAAAGATATGATGGTAAAAGTGCTGGTGAATTTGATTAATCAGAATAATTGAGAAAAATATTGTTGTAATGCTAAAATCTATAAATCAATATATTATGAAGAAAATAGCAATGCTGATTTTTTCTTTATTGTTATTTCCGGTTTGTGTAAATGCCCAATTACCGGTAGATAATGTAAAATTATTTAGTATCATAAATAAAAATGACACTATTCAGTTTATCAAAATAGGTGCAGATATAACCCAAAGGAAACCAACCATCCTGTTTTGTCAGGGTTCTTTACCAATACCTTTAATTAGGGAGAAAAAAGACGGCACTTTTTCTATTGTTGCTGTCAATATTTTTGATTATAAGAAAATTTCAGAGAAATATAATATCATTATTATTTCTAAACCAAACACGCCGGTAGTTGCGCGTAGGGGAAATTTAAATGATCAATCTGCTTATGTGCCGGATACATTAAAACCTCGCATTTTTGACTCTCAATATTGGGAAAATAATTATTTGGAAAAATATGTAGAAAGAGGCAATGCCGTCCTCGACTTTTTGCGGAAGCAAACTTGGGTGGACAAGAATAAAATTATTTTGTTAGGGCATTCGCAAGGCGCGCATGAAGCACTAAATTTAGCCAAACAAAATCCAGATATTTATGCGCTCGGATATTTTGGAGGAAATGTGGTTGGTCGGTTTGCTGCAACTATTCTCAAAGAAAGGAGTGCTGCAAATTCGGGGATAATATCACAAAACGAAACGCAAGCAAACATTGACGAAAAATACGACTATTGGCGAACAGTTTGTCGGGATACAACTGAATTTTCGAACGAAAAAAGCGATGCTAAACGAACTTGGAAAAGTTTCAGCCAACCGGCTTTCGAACAGTTAGCTTCTTTAAATACACCTGTGTTTATAGCATACGGCACAAAAGATGCTGGTGCTCAAATATGCGATATTATGCCGGTTTATTTTGAAATGGAAGGCAAGACAAATTATAAAATGCGACCATTTGTTGGTTGCGGACATAATTTCGAAGAAATTACTCCAGAAGGAAAGTCTAATTGGGACAAAATGTATTGGAAAGATGCTATGAATGAGTTTATCTATTGGATTGAAAATATCGAAAAGTAAAAATAATATTAGTGAATGTGGGGTTGTTTATTATGTAATGATGTTGTTGTCATAAATTATGGACAAAAAGAAAATTTCACAACTAAAATTCAAGTATTTTTTCAAGATCAAAGCATAATCAAGATGAAATATTTTTTTATCTTGTATGCTATATTCTTTTTAATATCAATGTTTTATATTTGGAATAATTTTATAAGAAAATAAAAATGAACGCATTAACAAAAACTGATTTTAATTTTCCGGGGCAAACGGCGGTGTATCACGGAAAAGTACGCGATGTGTACTCGATTAACAACGATTTGCTGGTGATGGTGGCTACCGACCGCATTTCGGCATTCGATGTGGTGCTGCCCAAAGGCATTCCTTACAAAGGACAGATGCTGAACCAAATTGCCGCCAAATTTTTGGACGCTACGGCAGATATTGTGCCGAATTGGAAATTAGC
This sequence comes from Paludibacteraceae bacterium, assembly GCA_031553685.1. GTDB lineage: Bacteria > Bacteroidota > Bacteroidia > Bacteroidales > Paludibacteraceae > JAFGVL01. Next base: position 38,485 of record JAVBLE010000050.1, read on the forward strand.
TTCGCCCGACCCTATGGTAACAGTCGGACTTCGTTGCCAAGGTTTTCCTGTAGAAATGATTGTGCGCGGTTACCTTTGTGGCAGTGCGTGGCGAGCATACAAAAGCGGTGTGCGCGAAATTTGCGGCGTAAAGATTCCTGACGGAATGCGCGAAAATCAGGCTTTCCCAACACCAATTATTACACCAACAACCAAAGCCGAATTGGGCTTGCACGATGAAGATATTTCTCGCGAAGAAATCCTTGCACAAGGATTAGTATCGAAAGAAGATTACGAAATGTTGGAAAAATACACATTGGCACTTTTCGAAAGAGGTAGTAAAATTGCAAAAGAACGCGGTTTGATTCTGGTAGATACCAAATACGAGTTCGGAAAACGCGAAGGTAAAATATATCTGATTGATGAAATTCATACACCCGACAGTTCGCGTTATTTTTATGCCGAAGGTTATGCTGAGCGTTTCGAGAAAGGCGAGGTGCAAAAGCAACTTTCGAAAGAGTTTGTACGCGAATGGTTGATGGACAATGGTTTCCAAGGAAAAGAAGGACAACAAGTACCGGAGATGACGGAGGAAATTGTGGCAAGTATCAGCGAACGATATATTGAGTTGTATGAAAATATTGTGGGTGAGAAGTTTGTGAAAGCCGATACTTCATCAATTACAGCGCGGATTGAGAAAAATATTTTGGAATATTTAAAGTCTTTGTAATCAGAAAGAAATAAATATTTTGTAAAAAAAATTTCCCAAAGCGTTTGCAGAAACCGAAAAGAGGCGTATCTTTGCAACGCTTTTCGCAAGAATGGCATTAGGAGAGGTGGCAGAGTGGTCGATCGCGGCGGTCTTGAAAACCGTTGTACTGAGAGGTACCGGGGGTTCGAATCCCTCTCTCTCCGCAATGTAAGAATGAAAATTGAAGAAGAATCCTGTAAATCACTGATTTACGGGATTTTTTTATTTTAGGAAATGTGCATTTCATACCCTTAAATTGCATTTGTCTGTCTGCTTAATAGGTGGACTTTCTAAAATAAAAATACGCTCCACCTACCTCATTGTATTTCTCTGTTATTCAATATTTTGCACTTTAAAAGAACTCCACCTTAAAGTAATTTTGTATCATTAAAATTAACGGAAACGGAGAGAGTTTTTATGAAGAAAAAAACATTTACAATTTTGTTCTATGTAAAACGGACAAAATTATTGAGAAACGGTGAGGCTCCCATCTTTATGCGTATTACAGTTGATGGTATCAGGGCTGAAATGAGCATTAACAGGAGTATTATCCTTACAGAGTGGATCGACAAGAAAGGTTGTGCAAGAGCCACTACAGCTAAAAACAAAGAGCTGAATCATTATTTAGAGCACATCCGGCATAAATTATATAGCATCCAAAAAGAGTTGGAAGATGAAAACAAAATAGTTACTGCCGAATTATTGAAAAATCGGTATATGGGAATCAACGAAGCTAATGTAACATTTGTTGAGCTTTATACCGAACATAATAAAAAGCTAAAAGAGCTAGAAGGTAAAGATTTTACAGCCGCCACTATTGAAAGACACGAAACCTCATTGAAACATGTTGTTGAGTTTATGCAACTCAAATATCGGAAAAATGATATTTTTTTGAGAGAAATTACCCCTGACTTTATCAAGGAGTATGAGCATTTCCTCAAAACGGTAAAGAATTGTGCTCATAACACTACTGTAAAATATATTCGGAATATGGGTAAGATTTTACGGCTTGCTATTCAAAAAGAAATAATCAAAAAAAATCCTATTAGCAACCTAAAATTTAGTATTCAGGAAGTAAACAAGGAATTTCTATCTGAACAAGAACTGGAAACGCTACTACAAAAAGAATTTGTTTCGGATAGACTCACTAATATTAGAGATGTGTTTGCATTCTGTTGTTTTACGGGATTGGCTTTTATTGATGTAAAAGGACTTCGTAATGAAGATTTAGTCACTACATCTACCGGAGAAATGGTAATTCGCAAACAAAGGCAAAAAACCGGAGTATGGTCTAATATTCCACTGCTACCGATAGCTAAACAAATACTAACTAAGTATGAAAATAAACCATTGCCGGATAACCAATTGTTACCAGTACCGAGTAATGTAAAGATGAATGCTTATTTGAAAGAGATTGCCGATGTATGTGGGATAAGTAAAAATTTAACAACGCACTGCTTAAGACATAGTATTTTGTCTTTTCGGCTGAAAACAAGCAGATTGCAAGGTTGTTTTTCTTGGCAGGTAACGATTTAGAAACGAGCTAACCTCGTTTATTTGTATCATTTTTCACAACACACAAAAAGAACGCCTTTCAAATGCAAAGATACAAAAATGTATCTGAATCTAAATATTTTCATTCTATTTTTCTTTCCACATTTTGGCAGATTTTCATTCATTTGCATAGTGCCGATGGCTTCCGACAATTCAAATTTAAGCCTTCTTATTCGGTATCTTCAGAAAACAATTCCTACCTTTGCAATTGATAAAATAGAATATAACGGGCTTAGTCCCGTTGATATATAGACATAACGTTCGCTGAACGTCTCGTCACGAAAACTGGTAAGTTCTTATCGCGCACTGTAAATCAGTCAGTTACGCGATTTTCAAGCAAATATCTTGCAATAATACGGTAAGGTTTTTAGATAGTTGGGAAGTATAAATGAGGAAGAAAGACATAAAAAATAAACGAGCGGTAAATATAATTTACTGCTCGTTTTATTCTTAAGGAAATGGAAAGGAAACTGCTATTTTAGCCATTTTTTCTCAATTTTGATACAAAGTACATCAGAATAATTAAAGCGAAAATAAGAGCAATCCTCCCACACCACATTTGAAAATTCTGCCAACAGGATAGTGGCTTTTTGACTTGCTTAACCACTTCGACTGGATAAGGTACTCGGATAGTATCCTGCATAGAAATAGAATCCCGAACAACTTTATTTCTGAATAAATACCGGTATCGTTCCAAAATAAGTGTGTCGCCTTTTTCCTTCACAAATATCGAATCATATCTAAAAGTTGAATCATGGACAAAGTTATCCCTGTATTCAATTCTTGTTGCTTCTATTGGAATGTATCGCGGCGTTTTGCAGGAATACAATACCATTGCTACTCCTGCAACTAAAATTATTTTTCTCATTTCATTGTGATTTTATTTTGCAGGGCAAAACCTGCTTTGACTTGGTTAATATCTGCATTTATGCTATTTTCGACCGCCGACATTGCTGCAACAATTAAAATGTAGTCTGCTCCATCGGAAGCGGTCAATACCCTATCCTTTGGAACTCCTGACCATTTTGCAACATTGGTAATATATACCTGTGTATCGTTTTCGCAAGATGGTGCAAAGCGTGTAATGATTTTTTCGATTGTATTACAGCCATATTTGGTCAGATAAGTGTGCAGGGTTACAAATGCCGCACGATAGCCATATTCGATTGATTGGTATTGTTCAAAATGCTTATCAGTGCTTTTGATTTCGCCTTTGAATGTGTCGGGACTGTGCCGTAAATTCAGCGGATTGTTGTTTCTATATCCTCTTGGTGTCATTTGTTTTGTTTTTTTAGTTCGTTTTTAACAGGGCAATTTTTCTCATTGCTACATTCTGATATTCGGCTCAATGCCTGCTCCAATAGTTGTATTTTTTGGCTCAAAATATCAATCCTTTTAGTAAGTGGTTCTATCAGGTATTCGTCATTGAGTTTTAATAATTTTTCGGCGTGATCGGATTTTATTACTTCTACCTCGGCGGTTGATTTGCGCCTGCCACCCAACCAGCCAACAATTAAAGTGATTACCGAAACGGCAAAAGGCAGGATTTGATTTAGAGTTTCCATACTGTTCTATTTTTAATGGTTAAAAGAAAACCCACGCTTGTGGTGGGTTTTCGGCTGAATTGTAAGAATTTTTGGAAATTACCAATAGAGTAATTTCCCGTTTGAACTGTTGTTGCCTTTTGCGGAGTAAGCGTAAACACAAACAAAACCCGCACTTCCTGTGCTGTGGTTTATACTTACCGTTCCGGCTGTGATGTCGGCTTGGGTTAGGGTTTGTTCTGCGATTGTGATTCCGCCGCCGGTTGCGTTCCCGCTAAATACTACAAGTTTATCGCCAACGCGTAGGCGGTTTCTACAAGTTGATATATCGGCTTTTATTACGGTTGTTGATTGGCGGGTAGTAACCACATTTCCCAAAGAGCCAAATGTGATTTCAATTTCGGGTTTGCTTCCGATAATGGTAGCCAAATCGGTATCGCCTGTGCTTGGCATTTTTGCCACATTGGCAGAAACAAAGGCGTTGTATGCCGATGTTGTGCGTTTTCGGTTTCTAAAGGCTTTTGCCATTGGGCTACTGAAAACACTCCACAAACCCACAATTGCGGACATTCTTGTTCGTTGTGCCTGTTGGTCGGGCGTATTGGGATTTTTCACATTGGGTTGATACTCGCGGGCAATGGTTCTTCCCGCATTTCTTGAATAGACAAGATTACCTACTTTTCCTTTGGCTGCTCCTACGGCAACCGAACTAATTACTGCCATAATTGTAAAGTTTTAAGTTGATTGATGAATAAGAATTACTTTGGACTTGCAACGGAGTTAGAACGGATTGGTTTATGTTTGCTTTTTGAGTTTGTCCGACAAATCGGTTGCGTGTCGGGTGCAAATATAAAGGCGGATAATACTGTATTATCCTTTATTGTTAAGCTTTGCGGTGGGTTGCTATACTTTGCTTTTGTGTCGCGAGAAAACAGGCGGAAGAAAAGAAAATGTAAACGCTATATTGCTATGGCGACAAAAGGCTGTCAAGGTTTTTTGGAAAAATACTATCCGTAGGATGGAGATTTTTTCAAAAACCCATAGGGCTTGACCTTTACTGACTTTTGGCGACATGCTATTTTTGTGAGCATTTTTTTTGTTGCCATTTCTCCATTTTGGCAATTTGGATATTTCTTTAGGGGTGGTGGTCGGGGATGTTGGTGGGATTAAAAATAGCAGGTGATTTAAGCGGAACGGAGTGGAGAGGCGCGAGCCGTCTGCGAGTGGGGCGGGGCTGTGCTGCGTGGAGTTCGGCGCAGCGGTACTCCGCAAGGCGCAAGCAGCACTTAGCCCGAAGTTTCGACCGTAGGGAGAACGAGGGTAGCCACGCCCCCGCAGGCGAGCAAAACATATAGCCCCGATTGCCCCCAATTGAAAATGGGCGGGGTTTGCCCGCTCCTTATTGGGGTTTTGGGGGCAAAAGAAAGGGGCGAATGAGGAATGAGCGACCGTGTGAAGCAAAACAAGCCGACACGCCCGTATCGAGTACCTACCGGAACGCAGGTTGGAGTGTGGCGGCGGTGCTTGCAAGGGCGGCGAAAAAATACTACCTGCTTCGAGAGCCTCAGCGAGCGAGCGGTGTGGAGATTTTTTTTAGCTGCTTGTTTTACCCTTGCAAGTATGTTTTTGTGGAACAAAGGAAGCGATTGACGAATACCTTATTACCTGCTATTTTTAATTTATCTAATCTCTTGCTGTTTGGCTTTTTGATGGAGTGATAACGGAATGAAAAGACAAAGGGCAAGTACCTTGTTTTATCAAAAATGTTTATTGCTGAAATGAAATGTAAACGATAATTATTTTTGATTGGGTTTGTTTGAGAAAAGAAAATCTCCAAATCTCCATTATGGAGATTTGGAGAAATTATCTTTATCAATGTGCTAAGTATTTATTTCATTATTTCAATGGATTTTTGTCGGATTTATACCATTCAATGAATCGTGTAATCCCTTCTTGTAGCATGATATGAGGCTTATAACCAAGTTCGGTTTCCAACTTGGTGGTGTCGGCATAAGTTTGATATACATCACCTTGTTGCATTGGGAGGTATATTTTTTTGGCCGGTTTACCGATCGCTGTTTCTATTTCGCAGATAAAATCCATCAATTTTACAGGATTGGAACAGCCAATGTTATAGACTTTATACGGTACATCATTCGCACATTTTGCGGCTATGAGAATATTGTCAATCACACGGATAGTTCCCTCAATGACATCGTCTATATAAGTAAAATCGCGTATCAAATCGCCGTTATTAAACACTTTGATAGCTTCGCCTTTTAAGATTGAAGACGCAAAAAGCATTGGCGCCATATCGGGTCTTCCCCAAGGTCCATATACCGTAAAAAAGCGCAATCCGGATGTTGGAATATTATATGACTTGCTGTAACAATGCGCCATTAATTCGTTTGCTTTTTTGCTAGCAGCATATAAACTCATGGGATTATCTACATTGTCATCTTCGCAAAAAGGCATCTTAGAGTTCGAACCATATACAGAACTTGATGAGGCATATACTAAAGACTTCACAGGGTAGTTCCGGCAACATTCCAAAATATTGAGAAAGCCGATTATATTACTATCCACATAAGCATGAGGATTAGTGATGGAATAACGCACCCCTGCTTGTGCAGCTAAATTGACTACTTTGTCAAATTTTTCATTTGCGAAAAGTTGTTGCAAACCTTCTCGGTCTTCCAAATACAAACGAATAAATTTGTAGTTAGAATATTTCTTGCTTTGTATAAAAGTATCAAATGGACAGTAATTGTTGAGCACTTCGATGCCAGCCTCACGCAAGCGACCATGTTTTAGACGGATATCATAATAATCGTTGATATTGTCTAGCCCGATTATTTCATCACCACGCATGGCAAGCACTTCGGCTAATCGTGCACCAATAAATCCAGCAGTTCCCGTTATTAAAATTTTCATAAGTGTGTCCTAATTAAAATAAAGAATGATGAGTAGATTATACTTATAACAACCCAATCCAAGATTTTTCATTTGGAGACAAGACAGATAATAAATATAATCCATCCCAAGCAAGATTAGTTGATCCTTCCAGTTTTCCCTCGTTAATAATTGGCGTGTACCAATCAAATTGCCAATATTTTTTTAATAAATGTACACGAGCCAGTTCGTCTGCAGGAGAATTTGTTAAGCGAGGATAAGATTCATTATGGTCGAGAAGGTATTTTCTGCGAAAGGCTTTCAAAAAGTTAGATTTTTCTTTCTCGAAAATAGACAGACAATTTAACTCAAATAACAAATTGTGTACATCAAAAAGCTCTGTTTGAGACATTTCAGGTAAATTCTTTTTGATTACGAAGAATATTTCTAATAATAACTTCTCACTATACTTTTTGTTTGTACGACATAACCAATACCAAGCGTGCCCTGTTAAACCATCATACAGACTAAAACCTGTATTTGGTTCTTTAATAAAGGCATAATACAAGGCTTTATCAATATCATCTAAAAAATCGTCTTCTGCTTCAATAAAATCATTTTCTATCAAATAATCAAAGGCGATTCCTATTCCGGCAAGTCCACTACGATAGCTTTTGTCTGTATAATTAGTTAATTGGCTTTGTATTTCATCTAACAATGCCATTGCAACCTCATTATAACTATTATCTCTCGTAAAACGCGCATAATGAAAGTAAAAAATCACAGCACTCATCTTACCTGAAATTAAGCCAATACCCATTTCTTGGCGAAGTAATATCTGTGCAATCGTTTTAAGTTTAAAGTGAGTCTTATTTTTTTCCATTATATTATTGTAAATGAATCTCCATTTATCTCCCTTATATAAGTATAGCCGAATGTTTGAAATAACATGCATTGATAGTCAAAATCAACATATTTGGTCGTATCTTTGAATGCTTGGCGAATAATCAATTGTTCGCTTTTAGATGGATTATAAATATTGTCGCTTTGTAAAATTTTATTTGCCCGCGAATAAAAAATCAAACAATCTTCTACCGTTCCAAAGCAAGTGCCTGCATTCAAGTATCTGAAATCCCCGCGAAAATCACGGTCAGGTATTTTATCTATCAACAAATCTGGGTAGTTGTTTTTGGTAGCTCCAAACATTACTTTTTTCTGAAATGAAGTAAATTTATCCACTATATTGATAATGTCCTTTGTTAAGAGCACATCCGAAGCGTCTACTATTAAAACATATTTGCTTTTAACAGCTTGTAATCCTTCTATGATATAGCCGAGTTTTTTTAGATTTGTCCAATAACAATTCAATGGTACTTTATTGATAAAATCAATGTTGTGTTTATTTAATTGTTCTATCAACATTGCTGTAGGCTGATTGGTTGCGGTAACTATTTCTACATTGTCCGGTATCCGAATCTCTTGTTTGTTGATTTCTTCCATAATTTGAGGATAAAGAGTTCGAGATTTTCCTTGAAAATGCGCTACACAAAATTCGTTTCTGTTATGATTTAAAATTTGCATAATAATTTAGTGATTGATATAATGTTATTTTCGTTCAAATGCTTTGGCAATTTTTTCAAACAAGCGATATAAAATTGATTTTTCTTTGGTAATAATTTGTCCCATACCTTTCAATTCGTGTACGAATTTTATTGTATTGCCCTGTGTCGTACTCAAACCGTTAGGTAAAGCAATAAAAACCCTGATAATAGAATCGTTGTTTACTTTATTAAAATGTTCTAATCGTCCATCTATTGTCCCATGCTCAAAAGTTGTGTATCCATCAAAATTGATATTTACTTTTTGTCCGTTTTCCATTTTTGACAAGCTTTTGGGGTGTACGAAACCGTAACAGAAATATTCTTCGTTGTCGGGAATGATCGTTGCGACTTCGTCGCCGGTATTTACAAATTGGTTGTTGCGCCATTCTTTTAAAAAGATTAATCTTCCGGCTATATTTGAAGTCAATAGATAGCGGGCTTTCCATTCTTCAATCTTGTTCAATAGTTGATAGGCACTTGATACAAATTCGTAACGATAAAGGAGAATTTTCCGGTTGTAATCAAGTTCTTCTTTATTAAGTGTGGTACTGATATTTGAAAGTTGTTCAGCAATATTCTTAATATTAAGATTTGCATTTTGTTCGCTACGAAGTTGATTTAAAAAAAGGAGTTTATCTTGTAAATATTCTTCTTGAGTGCTGGCATTATCGCTGTATGAATTTTGTGTATTCTTGTATAATTCTTCTCGTGTTTGGGTAATGGATTGTTCAATACCCAATTGCTTATTTGAGATACTAAGCAAATCGATAGCGAATTGTTTCTGTTTTTTTAATCCTTCTATTGTTTTTGCTGTAACTCCATTGTGTACAGCCATTTCAAGATTTTTCTTTGCATTGTAAAAATCTAAAAAATAGTCTTTGAGTTCACCTAAACGGAAAGTGATTTTAAAATTTGTAGTATCAACTAATGTGGAATCCAAAATTCTTAATTGTAATTTGACTATACTATCAATGCTGATAATATCTTTATAATCGGCGGTACTTTCGATAACTGCAATTGGAGTATTGGGCTGGGTTTCTACACCTTCCGGTTGAAGAAAATGTATATTTCCAGCTGTGCGTGCAATAAGATGCCCACGCTGTACTTTGGTGGTTAGCGTTACACTCACAGTTTCGGTATCAGGGTATTGTACAATGCCTGCTAATAACAACACCACACATAAAGAAAGAAAAATGCCCCAAGAGAGAGTGCGTATTCGTTTTGAAGGTATGTTTTCGATATAATTATTAGAAAACATATCTTCGTTTTCTAAATAATTTTCCATAAGTACTCTTTATATATTTTGATTAACAAAACTATCATTTAATATAATTATCTAATGGTGTATTACTTTCAAAATCGAAAAATGTTTTTTTCATTAAATCGTATTTTAGAATATAGATGTCTCGTATGGCATTATATTTTTCCAATAATATGGTTTGATTGTCTACATAAAGTTGATATAGAGCAATATAATCGCTTTTCCCATTTTCTATGTTTTTAATTAAAATGCGTTCTAATTCATGCGAGGCTTCAATATTTTTGTCAGCTAACTTGATGAGGGACACTGACTGCTTGTACTTTGCAATTATATCTTGTGCCCAAAGATTAGCTTCCTGTTTATTGTTTTCTTGCTCGCGCAGATATATTTCTTTACTTATTGAGGCTATTTTTTTTCTGTTTTTTAAAGAGTTCCATCCACTAATAGGTACAGTTAGGGTTAAGGATACATTCTCTTTATCAGTAGGACGACCTTCAGTTAAATTGTATATGTAATCGTCTGCTTTACTATTAAGTCCTCCTCCTAAGTTAACAGCTGCTCTAACTCCAGTACTTTTCCGACTTCGTGCAATTTCACTATCCAACTCAAATAATTCTAGGTCTGCATTTTTTTGAAGTGTATATTTTAAATACCTTTCATATAGTGTGTTTTGATCTAAATTTAGAAAAATAGGATTGTTCTTTATATTAATGTCAAACTCATTATTAGTTACAGTCTTGTATTTTATTTGACTTTCAAACCATTGTTTTCTTGTCTCACATTCTTTACTTTTTATTTGCAGTTTATTTAAAAGTAAATAGATATTTAAGGTATCGGTAGTTAAAGCCTTACCATATCTTAATAATGCGCGTTTTTGTTTTAATAGTTCTTGGTTTTTTTCAATGTTTTTATTGCTTTCTATAAGTAGTTGCTGATTAATGTAATATTGAAAAAGAAGATCAACAAAATTTGTTATGTCTTCCGAATTGAATTGGAGTAACGCTTGCTTACTTTGTTTTTGTTGTAATTTTATTTTTTGTAATTCGTATTTATATTCGTTAAAGTCGAAAATATTTTGAGCATATTGAAGATTGAACCAATTTAACCCATATTGTTTTGAGCCGGTAATAAAATCAGTGTAGTTATTCATGCTAGAAAACAAAGCTAATTCGCCTCCAAGAAATGCTACTTTCTTGCGTAACGATAAGCGAGCTACCGGACTGATATAATTTGTTTCTACCAACTTGTTGGAGCCATCCGGTTGTATAATGGGTTCGATAGATTTGGTATAAGGTAATGAAAACGAAAGGTCGGATTGTATTTTATATTTATTTTGGTTGTTCACTTGTATTAATGAGTCTATTTGATATTGTGCATAATTATTTCTTATATCATATCCATTGCGAGTATATAAATTGAGTAATTCGTCAATAGAATAAATCGTTTGCGCCTGCATAGACAAAGCAAACAAGAAAAACAAATATGTACCAACAACTTTGTACATTATTCTTTAGATAATTCCAACTGGTTTTTCACCAAATTATAATACGCTCCTTTGCAACCAACCAACTCCTCGTGGTTGCCTGATTCAACAATTTTCCCTTTCTTCAATACATATATCATATCGGCATGGCGTACTGTACTTAAGCGATGGGCAACGACCACAACCGTTTTTCCCTGACAGAATTCATAGAGATTATTTAATATTTTTTTTTCGTTTTGAGAATCCAATGCGTTGGTTGCCTCATCAAGAAAAAGTACAGGTGCATTTTTATACATGGCGCGAGCCATCAATATGCGTTGCTTTTGCCCTTGGCTTAATCCTGTTCCTTCTTTCCCGATTTTTGTATTGTAACCAGCTGGCAATGATTCGATAAAACTACGAATACAGGCTTTTTCAACTGCATTTATTAGACGCGAGTAATCCGGTTTATCAGTAAGGCAGATATTATACAGTATGGTTTCGGAAAAAACATAACTGTCTTGCAATACTGCGCTGCATTGATTGTGCCACCAATCGTCATTCAGTTGATTAAGCATAAAACCGCCTACTTTTATTTGTCCACTATATTCACTATATAATTTAAGCATCAATTTAAGGAGGGTTGATTTTCCGCTACCGCTTTCTCCTACTATAGCCGTTACCTGATTGGCTTTGATCTGCATAGTCACATTTTTGATAACAAGTTCCTTGTTATTTTTAGATGCGTAAGAAAAATTAAGATTGGAAATCTCAATGGTTTTTTCTTCAGGCATTACAGGTAACATAGTTTCAATCAACTGCTCATCGTCTAACTGAAATATTTGCAGCAAGCGGCTTAAACTCAAATTGGACAGCTGGAATTGTTGAAAAAAAACGACCAAGCGAGATACCGGCACATTAAGTTGTCCAATAATGTATTGCACAGCAACCATTTCGCCAAATGTAATTTGACCGCTCACAACCGATACTGCTGCTATATAAGACAGAATAATATTTTTGATTTCGTTGATAAAAAATGCGCCTCCGGATTGTGTTTGTGTAAAAGCCAACATTTTTCTCTGAGATTTGAAAATATCGACCTGTACTTTTTCCCACTCCCAACGCTTTTTTTGAGTTAAATTATTCAGTTTTATTTCCTGAGCACTTTCTATTATTTCTATCAAGCGGCTACGGCTTTCACCAAGTTTCTCGAACATAGCCATATCTAATTTTTTCCGCTGTTGTTGAAAAAAAAGAATATAAATGATGTAAATAATGCTACCGACAAAGAAAACTACAAATAACTTCCAATTGTAGATAAAAAGCACTATACCAAAGACAAATATGGTAATAAAACCAAAAAGAGTTTCGGTAAGTATGCCTGTAATAAAAGATTCAATCCGTTTGTTGTCGTCAATGCGCTGCAAAATATCACCCACACGGCGAGTGCTGAAAAATGAAATGGGCAGACGGAGTAATTTGAGTAAATAATTGGATACGGTGCGTAAACTGGCTCGAATACCAATATGCATATATAACCAACTTCGTATAAATGTATTTATGAGCGTACTTGATTGAATAACTAACTGAGCGATGAGAATAATATTAATCAATTGGATATTTTGCAGATTGATGCCCTGGTCTATCATGATTTGCGATAGAAAGGGAAGCAAAAACTGTAATACTACGCCGATAACAAGAATTAATCCGACAAGAGCATAATATTTTTTGAAAGTGCGGAAATACGCCAAATAATATTTTGTATTATAGTTGCTTTCTTTATTGTTGGAGCTTTTCTTCGGTTTTTCGAAAGTTGGTTCGAGGAGCAGGGCGTAACCTTTTTTGTCTCCGAAAACTGTCCATTTTCCCTCAAACTCTTGGCGCGTGTAGCGTAACCTGCCAACAGAAGGGTCTATTACATAGACGGTATCGCCTTTTACGCGCTCCACTACAATAAAATGTTTTTGATTCCACCACACAATAGCTGGTAGCGGTGCTTCATACAAAGCTTCAAAAGGAATTTGTGTAATAATAGAATTAAACTCAAATGCTTCGGCAGCTTTACTAAGGTCGTAGATAGAAGTACCCTGTGCCGTAAAATCGCACAATTTACGGATTTGTTCCAACTCTATATCTTTATTATAGAGAGCAGCTATAATTTGAATGCAGGCGGGACCACAATCTTGGGTGTCGTATTGACGGAAATTGAACATAAATTAGTCTTTTTCTTCTCCTTTTTTCTTTTCAATTTTTCTGATTCAATTTTTGACTGTTTTATAACAGTATTTCATTCTGGCAACCGTATCACTTTAATGTTATTTTTCTGTGAAAAAAGATTGCGAGCATAATCGCGAATTTCATTTGTAGTAATAGAATTGACAATGTTCACATAATCAGTCACTTTATCCAAGCCTGTGGTTTGATATTGTTGAAGTGCACCCAACCAGAAATTATTTTCCGCCAAATTTTCATTGTGTTTTTTGAGCATAGATTCGCGCACTTTTTGCCAATTTTCTTCGCTCGGTCCTTCTGTTTGCAAGCGGTCTAGTTCCGCATTGGCAATCTCCAACAATGGCTCAGCTAAAGTCGTATCGGTATCGAATCTAAACGAAAAATAAAAACTACTTTTCGGAATTTCATACAACCCGCCATTTACAGTTATGCCATAAGTGCCCCCTTGTTCCTCTCGAATTTTTTCATTATAGGCAAGTCTCATAATGTCCACCACCGTGCTGTGCAAAGTGATATTACGCGAAGTATAATCCACATCGCCACTCCAAAGACTGTAAATGGTGGCTTTTGGAGTTTGCAACTCTTGTTTAAATTCCACGCTGTGTTTGCCTGTGCGGGTTTTTCGCCCGACATCGCGCCATGACTTGTGTATTTTTTGAACTGGCAACGAAGCAATGTACTGCTCTATCAAAGGCAATAAAACTTCTTCGTCAATATTTCCCACAAAAGTAAAATGATAAGCCGCAACATCAGATGCGAAATTCTCTCGATATAGTTGGATAATTCGGTTATAATCAGCCTGCTTTAAGTCGTTAAGTGTATAAGGCTTTGAGTAAGGATTATCGCCGTAGCGAACTTTTTCGATGGAATCGTTGAAAGTATTTTCTATATTTTTTTTGCGATTGTTGATTTGATTTTTTCTTTTCTTCAAAAAATCCAAAAAAGCATCTTCGTCTTGGCGTGGTGCGGTAAAGGTAAGATAAAACAACTGCAAAAGTGTTTCAGTATCATTAACGGTAGCGTTTCCTGTGAAAGATTGGTTATAAAGATTGGCAGTAAATTTCATCGTTACTCTTTCGCCCGCTAATTTTTTGCGTAAATTTATGGCATTGAAATTACCCAACCCGCCAAGCGGAAGTACATCATTTATAAGTCTAACAGAAGGCAAATTTTCTACATTGACCATCGACAAACCACCTTTGGCAGCGGCTGAAAACAAAATCTGGTCTTCCTTAAAATCTGTCTTTTTTAGCGACACACGCGTGCCGTTTGATAAAAGCAATTCTTTTGTGCCCAAAATAGTATTTTCGTTGATTGATGTAATTTTTCCTTTTTGCGGAATTGTTGGCACGAGCGGCTCGTCACTCAAATTTTCTTCATAAGCTGTGAGCGTTTTTTCTTTTATTCGTGCCATTGTTGCAAGAATTTCTGTTTCTGTGGGATATTTTTTGTTTTCAGGTCCCGAAATCATTACTACGCGATTGCTGTCCGAAATGATATTTTTCATATAATCATTTAATTCTTGAACAGTCAAAATATTCGCCATTTTCTGTATAAGCGCAAAATCAAATTCAATGCTTGAAAAGGGCTCGTTATCAGTAAAATGCGAAATGTATTTGTTCACAAAGCTGTTGTTTTTGGTATTGTTGCGTTCATTATATTTCGTTTCTAACCAACTGATATATGCGACTTTGGCTCGCTCGTATTCGGTAGGGGTAAAACCGAAACGCAACACGCGCTCCATTTCTTCCAAAAGAGCCTCAAATGCAATATCAACTCCACTGCGCGATGTAGAAGACATTTGCCAAGCGTCTTTGGTTTTGGCAACAAGAAATTTGTCATCACGAGCCGAGACTTTACCAAATGGCGGTGATGGACTTTTCGCTATGTCATTTAAGCGAGTATTCATCATTAACATTGCCATATATCGCAGATAAACAATACGATAGTAAGGTTCGTATTTTTTCAAACTGTCGGATATAGGATCGTGTTTGAATGATATACTAACTTTTCTGCCGGTAGATTCGGGATCGGTTACAATAGCAATAATCGGTTCTTTGTTGTCTGGCACGGAGGGATAAATGCGTTTGGGCGCATCTGGTGCAGATGCAGGAATATCGGCAAAAAGTTTCTTGATTTTCGCCTCTATTTTGTCCACATCAACCGCGCCGACAATGATAATTGCTTGCAAATCGGGACGATACCAACGATGGTAAAAATCGCGAAGTTCGGCGGGTTTGAAATTGTCAATGACTTCAATTGTACCAAGTGGCGGAAAAGCATTAGCATAGCCGCTGCCTGCAAAAACTATCGGATATAGCTTTTCATTCATACGGCGAGAGGCATCGCGTCGTGTGCGCCATTCTTCGCGTATGATGCTGCGCTCTTTTTCAATATCTTTGTCAATAAGTGAAATTTGGCTCGACCAATCGTGCAAAATCAATAGGCAACTATCAATAATTCCCTTGCGAATTGTCGGTGCATTGGGAATTTTATAAACCGTTTGGTCGAGCGAAGTAGAGGCATTTGCATCTTTTACACCAATAGTTTCCAAATAATTGCGCACAGAATTGTTAGGAAAATTCGTTGTGCCGTTGAAAGCCGTATGCTCGAGAAAATGCGCTAACCCGCGCTCGTTTTCTTCTTCAACAGTTGAACCTACACGCATAACGAGGTAGAAATCGGCGCGTTCAGCGGGCGATTCATTGTGTCTTATATAATAGGTTAAGCCATTTTCGAGTTTTCCGAAACGGACATTCAGGTCGAGCGGAATCATTTTGTCTTGCGCTGAAATATTAAATATGTGGACAATCAGCAAAATGAATGAAAGAACAAGTGATTTTTTCATCGGTATATAATTGATTTTGGTTCAAGATGACTTTATGTTTTAAGATTTTCGTGTAAGGTTAAGAAATATTTTACTTCAAATTGCATCTAAAACAGTTGTGCTGAACTTCGTTTTGCGCTCTGTTATAATAGAGATTATATCGAATAAGATTATATGTAAATGTCGTTCAACGGATTATGAAACTTATATTATCACCCCAAACCCCTAAAGGGGCTTCAGACAGATGCAAATAGTTCGAATTAAGCTAAAGTCCCCCCCTTCAGGGGATTTAGGGGTAATAAAGAACTGATTTTAAACTTCATAATCGCTTATTCGATATAATCTCTAATTAGTTGAAAAAAATAATCATTTCCTAATTAATCCAGAACCTTTGTAAAAAAATCAAAGAGTATCGAAATTTGTTTAATACATATTACAATACTCTTTGACAAAGTAAATCAAATACCAATACTTAAGTATCATCATTGTCATCGTCGTCATTGTCATCGCAACCATGATCAAAATCTGTTACCGTCCCATCATCATCGTAACTGAGTGAGGGGTCGCAGCCCATACCTTCCCAAAAACTACACCAGTCATTAATAGCATCTTGTCCATCTTCTGTGTTGCAATTCATACCTACTGGGGCCTCTGGTGTACCACCCACAATCTTCAAAGCAGTTTCTTTTTCTGTTAAAGCAAATAGCTCTAATTTTGCTAACTTTTTCATACTTTTTAAAATTAAAATTAAATAATAAATCACTATAGTATTCTTTACAATAAATGGCACCTGTATTTATTGTCCATTGCCCCATAGTTTTAGCAAATGGTTATTACTTGCACAAAATAACTTTAACAAAATAATGAATAATTTTTTATTGACGAAATTACTTTTAAAGTAAAAATATTTACTTT
This sequence comes from Paludibacteraceae bacterium, assembly GCA_031553685.1. Taxonomy (GTDB): domain Bacteria; phylum Bacteroidota; class Bacteroidia; order Bacteroidales; family Paludibacteraceae; genus JAFGVL01. The sequence goes on from JAVBLE010000050.1 coordinate 55,503, forward strand.
TGGTTAATTTTATTTACTTTTACAACAAAAAACTGTTTATAAAGCAATATGAAAATAAAACAAATCATTCGTAGAATCATATTTTTTCGTAACAAAAGCGGTTATACTTTGGAAAATATGGCTAACGAACTTGATATTACTCCAGCGGCGTATCGTAAAATAGAAACAGGGGATACAAAACTAACCATTGAGCGGTTGTTTTGTATTGCTGGTATTTTGAAAGTACCATTGTCTGATTTGTTGGAAATGGAAAATATAATTGAGCAAACTCATAATGAAAATGCTATAGATTATCAACAAAAAATGACAAGTTTATATCAAGATAATAAGGAAATATACGAGAAACTTATTGCCAGCAAAGACGAGCAAATTATTTTGCTGAAAAGCTTATTGGAAAAAGCGAATCTTCAAACAAAAGAAAGGGGGTAATTATGCTTTATGATGAAGATTCACTTAAACGGTTGGAAAAGAAGAAATTTGGGGATTATGAAGAAAGCTGGCAGAAATATTTAACTCATGATAGAAAAGAGCTTATAATGGAATATTATAAGTTACGAACCGGAAGTGATTTGAATCTTGACTGTCCTGTAACATATAACGAAAAACTCCAATGGCTTAAATATTATTGGCGTGATAAGCTCGCTTATCGTTGTGTCGACAAATGTGAAGCACACTGGGTGGTTGCCGAAATGGGTTGTCCAGAGATTGCTCATAAACCGTTGTTCATTTACAAATCAGCAAACGATATTGATTTTTCAGCACTTCCCGAAAGTTTTGTTTTGAAAGCAACTCACAGTAGTGGATTTAATCTATTTGTGCAAAATAAAAATAAACTGGATATTGTACGGGTAAAAAATGTGTTTGAAAAAATTCTAAAGATACATTATTATGCCGCCAAGTTTGAGTGGTGCTATGAGCATATAGAGCCAAAGATTATTTGTGAAAGTCTTTTCCAAATAGACGCAGGCATACCCCTTGATTACAAATTTTATTGCTTTCATGGTGAAGTGAAATTTGTACAAATCTTGACGGCTGCCGATTGGGTTTATAAAAATGAGCCTGCTACTCTTATCGTTGATAAAACCTTTAAACGAATGGACTTTTCGTACAATTTTCCCAATTCACTTATTGTTCCAAAATCAACTGACTTCGACAAAATGGTAGAATATGCGGAAAAATTATCTAAACCTTTCCCACATGTAAGAATTGACTTGTATAATCCAAAAACCGGTGTAATAAAATTTGGTGAATTTACTTTTTTTCCAGCCGCAGGCTATGATGAATTTGAACCTTGTAAATATGGTGTAACCGTAGGAAATTGGTTGGATTTAAGCCGGATAGAAAAATTTTCAGGAACCCACTAACTAATAGAATGCCATGATAAAAAATTATAATTTACGCAGGTTTAACGAAAACACAGATATGCCCGATATATATCGCGTTTATAGCAGTTATACCGAACAATACAATCTGTTTTCGATAATCACCAATTTGAATTCGGAAGAAGATTTCCCCAGAATTTTTAAACAAAAACTCTCAAAAAATTATACTGATTTTTTAATCATTGAAGATGTTGAAAAAAAGTTTGCCGGATTCATTGTCTCATACGACTTTAAAAAGAACGATGGACACATAAAGTTTATGATATATATCGAAAAAGAATTTAGGCAAAAAGGTATAGCGAGGTTATCTACAATAGAGTTTTTTAATGCGCTGTTCCAATATTATAACATACACAAAATTTATTCAGAGGTATATGCTTACAATCAAAATAGCATAAAATACCATCTACATTTCGGACTTATCGAAGAGTGCCGGCTTAAAGACTACAGATATTTTGATGGCAAGTATTGGGATACCATCTATTACAGTATAAGCAGGGAAGATTTCTATGTAAAATATTCGAAAATCATAGAACGCTTTTTTGAGTAACGAATGATTTGGCAATTTTGAAAATATATTACCACTTATTCTGTCTTCTTCACATAACTACCATGTGTTTGTCTTACGAGCAGGCCAGCGTTTAGAAATCTCGCTATTTGCTTATCGGCAGTACTTTCTGGAATTTGAAGTTGCGTAGCAACTTCTATGTATTTTGCTCTGTCGAATTGGGTAGGTAGGGCTTGGAATAATACCATTTTTGGATTGCTATTGTGGTTTGTTGTTAAGGTTGCTTGTGGTAATTGCTTGAAAACAAAAGCGGCATGTTGCAAAAGCACTTTTACAATTTCCATGGCTATTTGAAAATCGGTATTGGAGCATACAGCCCCACCCCAGCCCTCCCCAAAGGGGAGGGAGTTAGCACCCATCATTCGTAAGATGGTAAGTACCATTGCTATGCGAAAAGTAATCAATCCTAAACGGCGAATGGTCCCGATGTAGTCATTGCCCAAGAGTTCCCAATATTGCTGTTGTATTTGTTCAAAGTAATGGTTAAACTCTGTTTGTTGGCTGTTTGACAACGAAAAGCGAATATTTTCGTATCTTTTTAGAGTGCGGTAAAAATCAAAAAAAACATCACCAAAACGGTTAAATCGTTGGTCTAATGATTCGCTTTCGTTGCAAGCGAACACATCAATCCATTGCAACCGGATACTCATACAATAGAACATAAAGCGGCTGAAAAGTCCGTTTTCGGCATCGGGGATGAGGCTTTGTACTTGGCGGGGTGTTCCCGACAACAAAACTGAAAGTTTAGGATTTTCGAGCGTAATATATTCCCTGTCTTTTCGGCGTAGGTATGATATTTTTTCGTGGTGGAAGGCTTTACGGAAGCCATCGGAGTAGTTTCCGTGTTCAGATTTGAATGTTTGCGAAAGTGTGTCGCCCTCTGTTTCAAACATTAAGCCAACGCCCTGATTGTCATTCAGAATTTGAAATACTGCTGTTGCGCTGCTATTAGCAGGGACAAACAAAACCCGTAAAGGCGGTTCTTGTGGTTGTTCAAAGTCAGGATTTTTCTTATTGGCGTTATATTCGACTTGTTGGCGTTTATACTCATCAAGTTCGAGTTTATTCAATTCTCTTAATTGCCTGTGGATTGGCTCAACCAATCTGCGGCACAACGATAAACGACCTTTGCCTGCTGAAGCTTGGGCGGAAACGAACAAAAATAAGTTTGGGAAAACTGTAACCCCACCGTAAATTCCATAAACATTTGGAATACATGCCGAAGTAACTACCAACGAGCCAAGCAAAAGCAAGTCAGCATCTTCGCGAGAATTGGCGTATTCGGTTATTTGTCGCAGGAAATCGGGTAAAAGAGGGTAGATATTTTCGGGGATTGTTGGTAAAACCTCTGTTTGATGTTCTACCTCTCCCCCTGCCCCCTCTCCGCAAGAGAGGGGAGAAATTGCCACTTTATCCATATTGCCAAAATGGCAATTTGGAGATTTGGCAATATTGTCTGAACACTGATTTTGAATAACGATATCAATACCAGCTTTTTTTGCTAAATGGTAGAGGGTTTTGATGGTTATGCCATGCCCGTGTGCTTTCAAGCAATTATCATACTGCTTGTTGGTTTCTTTTTCGGTGTAACCGGAATAAAAACGACTTAATCGGTGGTAGTAGTTCCGCCCGATTTCGCCCAAAGCATCAGCGAGGGCAAAGCCTACATCGCGCCAATCGGCGTAGTTGGGAGCGATGTCGGTGGTGGTGGATTCTATTCTTTGGGTTATTGTTTCGATGTCTGAACTACTTGTCTGAACCGTGATACTTCGACTACGCTCAGCACAAGTTTTATCAAGATTTTGGGGATTGACTGGATTTTCTTTTTGCCAATCGACAGGATTGAATTTCTTTTTGCTCATAGCTATTTCAAATAAAGAGGATTAATATATGCCTGTGGGTCGTGGGGCAGAAAGCAGGCGCGGGAGATGTCTTTGCCTGATTTGTCTGCCTCAATATTGTAGGTCGCTTTTAAATAGTTGGATATGGATAAAAAATATTCATTGTGCATGGCTTGGGTAATGTCGATTGAGATAATCCATTTTAAACCATCGCCGGAAGGGCTTGTAAATAGCAACTGTGTGTCGAAATAATCATCTGCAAGTAACTGACTTTTCAGTTTATTGGGGTTTTGCAGGTGGTCGAAGTCTATGCATAGCAAGCCGGAGTGTTTTATGAGGGCTTTGTCGCTTCGGGTTGTGAATGTGCCTGAAAAGGTGCAATAATCGAAGTTTGCAGCTTTGAATGACCTCACCCCCGACCCCTCTCCACAGGAGAGGGGAGAAAGAAGTGCCCGTAATTTCTCAGTGCGGGCTTTGTAATAATCGCCTTTGATGGCGTTGTAGATTTGTAAGAGATTGACTGTTTTGTGGGGTTTGGTATTGGTTATTGGGGATTTGAAAAAGGAAAATAAATTGTCTGAACCGTGATTTACACGATTTTCAAGATTTGAATTATAAGGATTATTGGTGTAAAAATTTTGTTCTTTGCCGATCCTTAAATTTAGTTCTTTGTTGAGGGTTTTTAATAATTCTTCACCACTTTGTTTGTAATGCAATTCGGCAAAGTCGAAGGCATTGCCCGCAGGGATAGCATTTGAGCTGTCCTCGTGGCGGGCAAATTCTCTATCAAGAGAATTGCCTAAAACATTTTCTTTATGGATGAAAATATGCAATGTTTGCTTATTGGAATTGAAAGGATTGCGGCTTATGCCGCAACCTCTTTCTGTTAATTGTAATACAACTTTGTCGGAATAATACTGCCGTAAAATATGGCTGTAAATGGTTAATCCGTAATGCGTTTTGTTCAAAATACTTTCTTTTGTAATTGGGCAGACACATAAGTCTGCCCCTACGGTGTTATTCGCTTTCATAGCCTTTAATTTTACGCATTGTGTAGTTGTCTGAAAGAATTTTGAGAATGTCCCGCTGCAAGTAATAAATTTTGTTACCGATACGCGAATATGGCAGAATTCCGTTTGAACGCAAGGTTTGCAGGGTGCGAGGGCTAATGTGTAATGCTAGCATTACCTCTTGTCCGTCAATCCATTCTTCAAGAGAAGCCCCTCCAACCTCCCCAGAGGGGAGGCTTTTAAGAAGTTCCTGCATGCAAGGCAGTTGTGTCAAGGCTTTTTCAAAGTCTGATTGTGGGTTTTGAGCGATTTCGTGCAAAATTTCACTAATGTGTTTTGGCTTACTCATTTTATACCTCCTTTCGCTTCAAGAAAGGCTTGTGCCTCGTTTTCGATTTCAGAATTTGATTTGATTTTGCCTTTCTTTAGTTGGCTATCACGCCACTCTCGGCACTCTTTGAGGTTGAATAACAGGCGTGAGCCTATGCGGCTGTGGGGCAATTCGCCCAAACAGCATTTGTTGTAAAGGGTCTGCCTTTTCCACTGTGGGAAAACTGTTTGCCGGATTTCGTTAATATCAACAAATCTGTTGTCGTCAGGCTCTTGGGCTGTGGCGGGTAGATTGTCGATTTTTTGATTTATTTCTTGGACTTGTTCCAAGATTGTTTGTACCGCTTCCGGCAGCGTGTCAAAAGAAATTGCTTGTAACAATTTTGAATTATCTGTAATGCTCATAAAGTTTATTTTATTCACAATAGAAATTCGTTTTGGATTTGCTTTTTGGGTACCTGCAAAAAGAAAAACCGCTACAAATTCCTCGTGTGAGGTTTGTAGCGGCAAAGGTCGGTAAGGGATAGTAAGCAGGTTTTATAGTGAATGTTCACTATAAAAAGATTGTTTTACTTTTGGTTGATTTCCTGCTGTTTAGCGTACATTTGCTCGAAGATTACAAGTGTACTTTTCATATCCCTGTTAGCCGTAGATTTGGTAACCGATAAATCGTTGTGGAAGGTAGAAAGGTCTTGATTGATTGTTTTTCCGAAAATATCGAAAACTTCCTTTTTAGTGAGGTCATTGCCTTTTCGATCCCTGAAAAATGAGAGCTCGTAAAGGCTGTTTATCACTCTGATGAAATTAACTTTAACGCCTTTCCTGGTTGAGAGTTGAAGATTGCTGTTGCTAGGTGCGGTTTCCTGTTCGGATTGTTGGAGGAGCTTTATTTTTCTCTCTACAACGCCACAGGTGTCTTGTGGATATTGCTTTTTGTACAGGGTGTAATTGATAATTTGGAGTAATTCAATTTGCTTTTGACTTGAAAAGTTGTTTTGCCCCAATACTTCTAAAATGTCATTCACATCAATGATTGAGGTGCTCTTTTCGTTTTTTTCTGTTTCATTTTTGAAAATGTTAATTATTATTGATATTTAGTTTGATTGCGTTTGCAGCTGCTTGTTTTTTCTCATCGACAATTTGGGCATAGATTTGAGTTGTTTTTACATCTGCATGTCCTAGCATTTTGCTAACAGTGTAAATATCTGTGCCATGTGTTAATTGTAAGGTAGCGAATGTGTGGCGGAAGCAATGAAAGGTAATGTCTTTTGTAATACCTGCTTTTTTTACCCATTCGGAAATAACCGTATTGCAGAACTGCGAACTATCTGCTCCCTCAAAAACCTTGTCTTTTTCATTTCTCCGTTGTCCGCAAAATACCAAAGCATCTGCCGAGATGGGCATATATACAAGAGCTTTTGTTTTTTGTTGGGCAAATTTTATGCTTGGGTTTTTGCCGCCTGTAATATTTTCCCAACGCAAATTGATGCAGTCAGAATGTCGCAAGCCTGTAAGTGCGGAAAATAGCGATATTCTTTTTACTATATCGCTAGTACAGGCTGTGTTATTGAGGGTTTGCAACTCGGGTAATGTGAGAAACTGTTTTTGCTTTTGCTCTCCTTTGGGAAGCTCTATTGCGTGATTTGGATTGAATGTAATAATTTCGTCTTTGTACGCCTCATTCAATACCGCCTGCAAGCATCTGATCATTGATTTTTGAGAGTTAGCGGCAAGTTTGGCAGCCTTTTTACTTTTGTAGTCGGCGATGAATGCTGTAAATTCTTCGATTTTAGCCCTGTTCATTTGCCCGAAGTTCAACTTGTCTTTGCCTTCAAACTCTTGATATTTATTCACGAAATTAGCCCATACGCGCATTGTGCCAGTCGTTAATTTGGCTGTTCTTTTTTTAATTACTTCCTGGATGTAAGGTAATACTTCTATTTGCTCGCGAGCATATTGTTCTTGTTGCTCCTTGTATTGCTCGGGAAACAGTGCTTTTTTGTTGTATTCGTCTTGCATTACCGCACAAACTTGGGCGGCAAACAACGCACTTTGCTGGTCGTGTTTGCTCCTGCATTGGATTACACCCTCAACATTGCGTTTTGGCTGATAATTGCCGCCGCGTGTAGATTTTTTGGCATCCCAAACGATTGTACTAATACTCCGATTTAGAAATGTTGCTTTTCGCTTAGGTTTGGCATGTTCATATTCAAAAACAGGATAAGCTTCAACAAACAAATAATATTCGTTTTCGTTGGTCAATGATTTTTGTAATCTGACAGTGCATTTTGTTTTAAAGGTAGGCGTTTTCATCGTTTTTACTCTTGCAATTCTCTTGCAAAGATATGGTATTTATTGGTAAAAACAATGAAATATCGGTAAATATTTACACTTTTAATTTCATATTACTATCTGTTAATCAACTATATAGTAATAATTGGTAATTTATTGTAATTTGCTTATGAAATCTGGTAATTTTCAAAAAAGAAGTGAGACAGACGCGCAATGTTCATGCTATACGAAAGTATGGCGTGGGCTTGCCTGTTTTCTTCTTTGGGCATACCAGTGCCTCGTGACGGAGCAGTGTAAGTTCCACGCTTTTTCGTGGATATTAGCGGACGACAAAAGATTGTTGAACGTTTAAAGATCCAAAAAAATGAAAAAGATTATCCTTTACATCGCTGCATCTCTCGATCAGCGTATCGCGGAACCGGACGGCGGGCTGGATTGGCTTACCGAATTTCCAAATCCTGAAAAAACAGATTACGGCTACAAAGACCTGTTGGCTTCAGTAGACACAATTATCATGGGCGGTAAAACTTACCATGAGTTGCTGTGCATGGAT
>JAVBLE010000056.1:0-53433 GCA_031553685.1 Paludibacteraceae bacterium
TGTACTCACAGCGACATAATCGGTTATGTTTCCTCCGTTTACCACAGCGCGGAAGCGAGCCGCTTGCGGCAGGTTCTCAATCACCAAATTTTCAGTCGTTTGGTTTATATCCGTCCAAGTAGAATATGGACTGAACGAATATTGCCATTTACTAATCGCGCCTGTGTATCGGCTTAAAGTAACTGTAAAACTGCCCGCTCCTTCGCAAATGCTTTCGCACGAAGAAACGATAATCGGTTCTTCGCCGATATACCAAATCCGTTTGGTGCCGGACTGTTCGTTAAACAGTTTTGCCGTCCTGCCCGAAGTACTGGCTGTGGTCGCATTCATGGTGAAAGCGTCGATATCTGAACCTGAGCTCAGCGCTTCAGCTAAGTCGATGCGACTACCGTCCCAAGAGGAAAGCAAATCAAGTACTATCAATGTCGAACCGCCGCTTTTCTTAGCTGTGTTGGATATGGACAAATAGCCTTTTGTGCCGGAAGCATTGGTATTGGCAGTAATCGAAGTATAAAGCCTCGAACCGCTTTCACCTGCATAGTTGCCTGTAAGGGTAAACTGGTTTTTCTGCTGCCCTGTGGTGCCTGCGCCCATGTATAGCTCGCCCGTGCTCCTGTTGGTAAGGCTACCGTTGGCTAAGGTTGGATGGGCGCCGATGGTTGCCCTGCCGTGCAAGTTGCTCGGGACTTGTGCTGTAGCAGGGGTATTAAGTCCTATTATTAGAAAACTTAATACAATAAATAATTTTCGGATAAAGTTCATTATTTAGGGTTTTATGGAAAATTATTTTAACTTCAAAAAGGATACCTCATAAGCATAATTAGCAGTATATGGAGGCTGAGCAATTCCTGGTAAAGGAGTGCCAGTGGAGGCGTCATATCCCGCTCCTTTATATGCTTTGCAATTTAATTGCAGTGTTGTTGCGGTTGTAAAGTCAGCAACAACAGAAGTCCCTGACAATCCTTCGATGTAATAAAATCTCATAAAGATTGTTCCTGTACTGCTTTGTAAAGTCAATCTCACATATTCAGCAACCGGAATATCCCCATTGATAAAAATTAAATATCTTCCGGCAGGAATTGTTACTGTATTAGTGCCTGTTGTACACCCCAATTCATTTATTGGCAATGATGAAGTACCGGTTAATTGGCTATCTGTTTCTGTAAAATTATACGAATTAGAAGAGAGCCTCCATCTGGTAATGGAAGAAGTGCCGGTGCGTATCCACCTGTTACCATCACAATAATAAATTCCGGGAGTAACATCGCCTGCCGTAGCGGTGTTGTACACTTCCATACCTGCCACCCATGCCGTAAGCGGCGCATACGCTGTCGTTGAAGTCAATGCCACCCGTGGCAGCAACAACCCTCTGTTTCCACCACTCACCAAATCGAGCACCGCATTGGCATTCGGCGCAGCACTTGTTCCCACACTCATTTGTGCATTTACACTTTGTAAAAGCACGGCTGCCAACAAGGACAGCGAAAGAAAAATCTTTTTCATTGTAAATAAAGTTTTTGTTTGCCTCAAGTCCCCGTTGGCAGGTTTATAGAATTGAAAAGCGTGGAACTATGGCTTATTTTGTTCTAGAGGTATTAGGAAACCCGATAAACCAAATAAGTAAAGCCCACGCCGTATATACGAAGTGAACGCTAACTACTTACTCTTGGTTTATCTTGAAAGTTCCTAATTTTCTAGAACCAGAATAAAAGCAAACGCTTTTTGTTTTTAATAAAATTGGTCCGACCGTTGTCGGTTATAAATACAAAAGTAGAGATATTTTTGGGAAATGCAAAAAAAGGTATGCCGTCCGTAGGGGCGTTGCATTTCGACAAGCTCAATGACCACATGCAACGCCCCTACGGACGGCATTGGCATTCGGCACTGCACTATAAAAGAGTCAGGGCTTCACTTTTTGAGTGAAACCCTGACTTTGGTCAACAACAATTCAAAAGTTAGCAAATCACCTGTATATTTATTCATTTTCATAGAAATTTTATGATAAATAATACAAAATGTAGATTTTTGACTGAATTTTTATTATTTTTGCAATCCTGTAAAAGAAAAATGAACATGATGAATAATTATAAAGCAGAGGAAAGAGAAGAATTTGTGATTAAGTTCTCGGGCGATTCCGGCGATGGAATGCAGCTTACGGGAACACTTTTCTCTAATTTATCGGCTATTTTGGGGAACGAGATTTCGACTTTCCCCGATTTCCCTTCCGAAATTCGCGCGCCACAAGGTACGCTTGGTGGTGTGTCCGGTTTCCAGATGCACATTGGCTCATGCCGCATACACACGCCCGGCGAAGGCGCTGATGTATTGGTGGTGATGAACCCTGCCGCACTGAAAGTAAATGTGGGCAGTATTAAGAAAACTTCCGTCATTATTTTTGATGTCGATTCGTTCGAGAAATCCGACCTCGAAAAAGCTGGATTTACTACCGATAATCCTTTTGCCGAACTAAATATCCCCGACACTGTTCAATTAGTCCCAACTCCTTTAACCTTCATGACCAAAGAGAGTTTGAAAGATTTTGACTTGGATAACAAATCAAAGGAGCGATGCAAAAATATGTTTGCATTAGGATTGATTTGCTTTTTGTTCGATCGTCCGGTTGATCAAGCCATTCATTTCCTCGAAAATAAATTTAAGAAAAAGCCAGCCATACTTGAAGCCAATGCCAAAGTGTTGGTAGATGGATTCAATTACGGACAAAATACAGATACAACTATTTCGCAAGTTACACACATACATGTAACCAAATCGCACTGTATCGAAAAAGGAAAATATACCCTTATCAGCGGTAATAAAGCCACTGCCTGGGGACTGATTGCTGCGGCACACAAAGCCGGTTTGCAATTGTTTTTAGGTAGTTACCCGATTACGCCGGCTACGGATATTTTGCACGAACTGTCGGAACGCAAAGATATGGGCGTAATCACCGTGCAGGCAGAAGACGAAATTGCAGGTATTTGTACGGCAATCGGGGCTTCGTTTGCCGGCAATTTGGCTGCAACAAGCACTTCGGGTCCCGGTTTGGCACTGAAATCCGAAGCTATCGGGTTGGCTGTGATGGCAGAACTCCCGTTGGTGGTGATTGATGTAATGCGCAGTGGTCCTTCGACCGGCATGCCTACCAAAACCGAACAAACCGACTTACTGCAAGCACTTTACGGACGAAATGGCGAAAGCCCCGTTGTAGTGTTGGCTGCCAGCACGCCTGCCGATTGTTACCGCATGGCTTATGCTGCTGCCAAAATTGCCTTGGAACACATGACTCCGGTTATCCTGCTCACCGACGCCTTTATAGGAAACGGTTCGTCATTGTGGAAATTGCCAACGCTTGCCGAAATGCCGGAAATCAAGCTAAACTGTGTGAAACCCGAAATGGCAGGAATGGCGAAAGTAACCACTCGCGACGAAGAATCGAATGTGCGCTACTGGTCTGTACCCGGTATGAAAGGCTTTGAACACCACAACGGTGGTTTGGAGAAAGATTACGACAAAGGTTCTATATCGACCGACCCCAAGAATCATCAAAAAATGACGGATATCCGCCAAGCCAAAATCGAATATATTGCCAACTTCATCCCCGATTTGGAGGTAAAAGGTTGTGCCGATGCCGATTTGTTGGTGGTAGGGTGGGGTGGCACACACGGACACCTGATTACTGCCGTCAATGCGTTGAACCGCGCCGGCAACAAGGTGGCAATGGCTCACTTCAACTATATTTATCCGTTGCCGAAAAATACCGAAGAGGTTTTCAAGAAATATAAAAAAATTATTGTTTGCGAATTGAACGGAAAACAGTTTGCCTTGCATCTTCGTTCGCGTTTCAGCCACATTCAATTTGAAACTTTCAATAAAATAGAAGGACAGCCATTTGTCATTTCAGAACTGAAAAAGAAATTTTTGGAAATGCTGTAGTGTTGTGTAAAAACAGAAAGAGTAATGGATAAAAATCTTTGCTTTTTATTAAGTTTACACAACAAATTATTGATCTGTTTTTGTTAGTTCAGATTGCTTCGTACCTCGCAATGACGATGGTTAAACAAAGTGTCATTGCGAGGTACGAAGCAATCTCTGACTAATAGAATTTATGTTTGCAAAATAGTTCATTAATTGCTTTTAAATACATAGAACAATGTTTCAATATAAAAAATTATCAGCTATTGAAAGATCCATGAAAGAAGTTGCAAAAGGCAAAATATTTCAAGCAAGTAGTGGAAAAGATCTTATTAACAAAAGTTTAAATTGAATAGGGGAGGACATAAAGAATACAACTGCATTTATATAAAAAGTATTTTTTACTATTTTCATTTTATTCATCAACCCTAATTAGGTTATGTCAGAAAATACAATATATACCGCAAAAGATTTTAAAAGTGACCAATATGTTCGTTGGTGTCCGGGTTGTGGCGATTATGCTGCACTCAACTCGTTGCAACGCGCTATGGCGGAAGTGGGTATTGCGCCCGAAAATGTAGCCGTTATTTCAGGTATCGGCTGTTCGTCGCGCTTGCCTTATTATGTCAATTCGTATGGATTTCACACTATTCATGGGCGTGGAGCAGCGATTGCTACAGGTGTAAAAGTGGCAAACCCCGATTTGTGCGTTTGGCAAATTACCGGCGACGGCGATTGCTTGGCTATCGGTGGAAATCACTTTATCCACAGCGTTCGCCGTAATATTGATATGAATATCTTGTTATTCAACAATCAAATTTATGGGTTGACCAAAGGACAATATTCGCCAACTTCGAAAAAAGGTTTGCAAACCAAATCGTCGCCTTTCGGCACGGTAGAGCGCCCATTCCGACCAGGAGAACTGACACTCGGCTCGCGCGGAACATTCTTTGCCCGCTGCTTGGATGTGGATGCTGCCAACTCGGTAAAAACAATGACCGAAGCGGTTAAGCACAAAGGCGCTTCGGTTATCGAAATGTTGGTCAACTGTGTTATCTTCAACGATGGCGCTCATGCATGGATTGCTTCGAAAGACGACCGTGCCGAGCGTACGATCCTGCTCGAACACGGCAAACCAATGCTTTTTGGCAAAGACAACAAGAAAGGTTTAGTACTCGACGGTTTTACACTGAAAGCGGTTACAATCGGCAAAAACGGCATTTCCGAAAAAGACATTCTGGTGCACGATGCAAAGGCAAAAGACAGTACGCTGCACAATTTATTGGTAAATATGGAAGGACCTGATATGCCGATTGCACTGGGTATTATTCGTGCGGTGGAAGAAGAATCCTACAACGACGCGGTGCACAACCAGCTCAATACTTTGCGCGAGGCTTCCAAAATCAAAACTTTTGACGAATTAATAGAATCCTGCGAATATTGGGAAATGTAAAAAGTTATCGCTTATAAACTATTTTAAAGCTCGAATTGTTATTTTTACAATAATAATTCGAGCTTATTTTTTATATAATATCAGATGCCACCATCTATCCGAAAAATCATACATGTTGATATGGATGCTTTTTATGCTTCCATTGAGCAGCGAGACAATGAAGTCTTTCGGGGTAAACCATTGGCAGTGGGATATGATGGTGTGCGAGGTGTGGTGGCAGCGGCAAGTTATGAGGCGAGGGTCTTCGGTGTTCGCTCGGCAATGCCTTCGGTAACCGCTAAAAGGAGATGTCCGGAATTGATTTTCACTCCTGCCCGGTTTGATGTATATATTGCAGTTTCGCAGCAAATCCGGAATATTTTCTTGGAATATACCGATTTGGTCGAACCGCTTTCGCTCGATGAGGCGTTTTTGGATGTTACGCACAATCACAAAAATATTTCGTCAGCCATTCAAATTGCCAAGGAGATAAAGCAAAAAATACGAGAAGTAACCGGATTAACTGCTTCGGCAGGAGTCTCGTACAATAAATTTCTGGCAAAAATTGCTTCGGATTATAAAAAACCGGATGGGCTTTTTGTGGTGCTTCCTCAGGATGGAGAAAAATTTGTGGAAGGATTGAAAGTGGAACAGTTTTTCGGTGTGGGTAAGGTAACAGCTCAAAAGATGCACGAATTGGGAATTTTTACCGGATTGGACTTGAAAAATAAGTCAAAAGAATTTCTTATCCAGCATTTTGGAAAGGCTGGATATATGTTTTATGACAATGCTCGCGGCATTGATTTGCGCCAAGTAGAACCCAACCGCATCACTAAATCTGTAAGTGCCGAAACTACTTTTCATAAAGACCTGAATGAACCGTTACAGCTTATCATCGAATTATATCATGTTGCCAAAGAAATGATGGAGCGAATGCAAGACGAAAAATTTCAAGGGCGGACATTGACTTTGAAAGTGAAATATGAAGATTTCAAAATAATCAGCCGCAGCAAGACTTTCCCTCAAAAATTGGTTGATTTTGAAATGATATTAAGCGAAGCTAAAAAATTATTAGCACAGGTGGATTTATCGCAGAAAAAAGTCAGATTATTGGGTTTGGGAGTTAGCAATGCTGCGGATGAAATATTTCATGAATCCCAACAATTAGAATTGGATTTATTTTAAGGTTGAATGGATAAAGTTCAACAAACAAACTTCAACAACGACTGTTGTGAATTACTTTCAAAATGTATCTTTGACGCATTGAAAACAGCTTCCTACGCTTCTCTCCTGCGGGGACTCCAGTTGTGAATTACTTTCAAAATGTATCTTTGATGCATTGAAAACAGCATCCCATAGATAATATGCTTTTTTTCAATAAATTGCATCAAGGATTAGAATTCTAAAAATGTCTGTTTTCAATTAAAAAAATCCTGACTTTGGTCGGGATTTTTTGTTTTATTTGTAACTTTAGCCTGTAAATTTTTATTTTACATAAAGATTAATAGAATTAATATTTGCTTTAGTATATGACAAAAATAAATTTTAATGTTTAAATCAATAAAAGTATCGTCATGTCGACCAAAACGACGAGTGGTCACTGTACTTCGACTTCGTTCAGCAACCAAGCGTAGTCGAAGTGGCACGAGGAGTATCGTGGAGACATCGCAAAAACAGTACTAATCAATCCTTTGCGATGTCTCTAAGCTCGACAGTTCGACTACGCTCACCGCAACGCATGACGACAGTTCTATTGCTTTTGTATTGTTCTTTTATTTTTTGTCATGTACTAAAAATATTTGCAGAAAAAATTTTTAAAGATGAAAACAACATTAATAACAGGTTTACTACTTGCCGTATTTTCTGTCTCGCTTTGTGCACAAATGCTCGAACCGACTGAGGATAAGGCATTGGTAAATATTGCCGTAACAAATAAAAAGGAAAAACCGCTTGCAGGCGAGATTGTTTTGCTGACAGCGCAAAAGGATAAAAAAGTGTACCAAGGGCATACAGATAAAATGGGGAAATTGTCGCTTTTAATTCCTAAAGGGGATACTTACGAGGTGGTTTACAGAAATATCACGAAAGATGTGAAGTATAAAAACATGACTGTACCAAACGAGAATGGGGAACTCACCATTGAGATGAGATTGATGTTTGAGCCGGGCAAGGTTGTGGTGTTGGAAAATGTGGAGTATGATTTTGGCAAGGCTTCTTTGCGTCCAAGTTCGTACAAAACGCTGAATGATTTGGTCGAATACATGAAATATAAAGAGCAAGTAGAAATAGAGGTGTCCGGACACACGGATAATAAAGGTTCGGACGATGCAAACCTGAAACTTTCGCAAGCCCGCGCCGAAAGCGTCCGCAATTACTTGATTTCCAAAGGAATTGCAGCCAACCGTATGGTTGCTGTGGGCTATGGTGAAACTATGCCGATTGCTTTGAATGAGAATGCCGACGGCTCGGATAACCCTGATGGACGGCAAAAGAATCGCCGTACGGAAGTGAAAATTATGAAGGAATAGGAATAGTGTTTTTACCACACATATCCGAAAGAAAAACCGAAGGCAGGATAAAAGCCGCGATAACGAAAATCGGACGCTCCATAATCATCTGCAAAAAGAAATTTATCCTCGTCGTAAAAAGAGTATTGATACCCTATCCCGATACTGAAATCCAAGTAAAACCCATGTTCTATGGGCGCGCTTACCCCAATACTTAGTGCTCCTCCCAATTTGTTGAAATTTTCGGTTTCCGAAACTTCGCCAAACCGGTAAAATGGCAATCCATCTTTGTCGGAGAAAGGAATAAAGTCGTTATAAATATAATTCACATGAAAGAAGTGATTACCCACACATCCGAGCAAATAAAAAGATTCTCTTTTGTTTAAGTAATATTTGTAATACAAATCGAGTCCAAAACCTTGCGAGTCAGTAGCATCATAATCTGCGTAATAATACTCATAATCTTCCCCCCAATTCTGCCCCAAAGAATTTAGCCCTTGGAAAAGATAAACCGTTGGCATGACACCAACCCACTGCCTTTCTTTTATCCTCATGCTGTAATCGAATTTCATGCCGCCCCAGATTATTGCCAACGGATGCATAGTTAAAATATGCTTGGGATATTGTGTCGTCTCTTGTTCTTCCTGCGAAAAAAGCGATGAGAAGGGAATTATCAGAAGAACTGATATTAATACCCGCAGTATAATCTTATTCATGGCTTTCAACTTCAATTTTACTTAAAAATTTCAACTTCTCTCCGGTGTAATCAATCTGATACAAGCCGTTTCTGCCTGTCAGCAACAAAACTCCATTACGGGGAATGACATCGTAGGCGTCAATATTTCCTATTTCAGGGATAGAGGAATTATCGTCCACATAGTCAGGGTTAACAGGATTGGATATATCGTAAACTTTTAAACCTCGATCGCAAACAAAAAGTTTATTACCTCCTACGCCCAACCCTTTAGGAGAATTCATCGGAATTGTTGTTCTAAGAACAGGAGAACGCGGATTGGAAATATCGTAAACCTGCAGCTCATTCGTTCCCCTGTTGCAGCGGGTGCTTGCAGTGTTTAAAGTTACATAAGCATAATTTCCATTGGCTACCACAGGGTCGCAACTGCGAATGTGGGATACGGAAGACAAATATTGGGGGAAATCGGGGCGCTTAACATTGTATATGTACATGCCCGTTTCGGAACCGATAAATAATAAGCTGTCCCGTATAAAAATGGTTTCAATACCGAAATCTAATTTCTGCTCTTTTACTTGAAGATAACGCGGTTGGGCTTCATTTTGTATGTCAAACAGCTTTAAGGTAGAATTATCCACCACATACAAAACATCGTCTTTGATAGCAAAGCGCGCCATCGAACCTCCTTGTCCCGAAACTTCTGAGGCTCCATTGCTACTATCGTCCGAACAAGCTGCCACCAAAAGGATACAGCTAAACCAAATGGGGAAGGCTATGTATTTTAGTTTCATAACAGTCTGGCTTATTAAAAAGATTATTTTACTTGCCATCTGACCAAAACCATATCATCCGGACGATTATGCCGGTTGTAATAATATGAATTAGCTGGTGCTGAGGGTTCGGGCAATATGTTTCTAATCCGCTGGGTAACTTGTTTGTTTACTAAATCGAAAGCCACCAAATCTACCGCATTATCTATGTATAAAATATTGCCTTTGATTGCCATATCCACACAACCGGGCGCAATAATAAAACCTTCCTGAACGGGCTGCGAAGGATTGGCATTATTAAAAATATGTACCCCCGCATACAATTCGTTGACATATATATAATCGCCTTTGGTATATATTTTGCCTGGATTTTTCAAAACATGTTTTTCTTGTGAATATTTCACCGATTGTTCTAAGTCTACCCGTTTCATAAACACAGGCTCCCATTCACGATAGCTTGAGGACGAAAAAGAAGTGAAAAACAAGGGGATTGTCAATAATACTAAAAGTCGTAATTTTTTCATCTGTGTATAATGTTTTGGTTTGCAAATATAAGTTGCCATCTTAATAATATGGAAATTATCAAAACAAATACAAAAATACACAAAAGAAATCGCTTTTGAAATACCACATTAAATAGTAATTTTTAAAACTTGCCTAAATTTCATTCAGCACTTTTTCAATTGTTTTTGGGAAGTATTCATATTCCAACTCATGCACCTTTTCGGCCACCTCATTGGGCGTGTCGGTTGGTAATACAGGGCACTTTGCCTGAAAAATAATATTTCCTTCGTCGTAATGCTCGTTTACATAATGTATGGTGATACCGCTTTCTTTTTCTTTTGCCTCTACCACCGCTTCGTGCACATGATGTCCGTACATGCCTTTACCGCCATACTTAGGCAACAGTGCCGGATGAATATTTATTATCCTGTTCGGATAAGCCGCCACTAAATAATGGGGCACTTTGAGCAAAAATCCGGCTAAAACAATGAAATCAATCGCATTTTTTTCCAGGATAACTTGAATTTTATCCGTTTCGTCCATTTCTTTTCTAGTAAAAGAATACGCCGGAATTCCCAACCTTTTAGCGCGTTCGAGCACAAAGGCGTCTTTTTTATTACTCATTATCAATTTAATAGAAACATTCTTATTGTCTTTGAAATAAAGAGCAATATTTTCGGCATTACTACCCGAACCTGAAGCAAATATAGCAATATTTAGCATTTTATATTATTTTGATTGTCAATATATTAAATCTTTAAAAAGTGCTTTTGTTGAAAAAACTATTGCGTGTTGTAAAAAAAATGCGCACCTTTGCAGCCGCAAATTTAAATAATAATTTATTATTAACTAAAACTAAAAATCATGTCAGAAATTGCATCAAAAGTAACAGCTATCATTGTTGATAAACTTGGAGTTGAAGAATCAGAAGTAACTCCAACTGCTAGCTTTACTAATGATTTAGGCGCTGATTCACTTGACACAGTGGAATTAATCATGGAATTCGAAAAAGAATTCGGTATCTCTATTCCAGACGATCAAGCTGAAAAAATCAGCACTGTAGGTGAGGCTATCGCTCATATCGAAGCCGCCATTAAATAATAAAAATTCTTTCTATTCTATATTTTATGGAATTAAAAAGAGTAGTGGTAACAGGTTTGGGTGCACTAACCCCGCTTGGCAACAATGTTCCGGATTACTGGAACAATCTTGTCAACGGAGTTAGTGGAGCCGGACCTATTACTCAATTTGACACTACACAATTCAAAACCAAGTTTGCATGCGAAGTAAAAAACTTCGATCCAAACGAATATTTCGACCGCAAAGAAGCCCGGAAACTTGACCGTTATACTCAGCTTGCTATCGCTGCTGCGAAAGAAGCCATCGAAAATTCGGGAATGGATTTGGAAAAGGTCGATAAAAATGAAATAGGTGTAATTGTAGCTGCCGGTATTGGCGGCATCCAAACTTTCGAGCAAGAAGTGGGCGGATATTATGCCAACAAAGAAGCCGGACCGAAATTCAATCCGTTTTTCATCCCAAAAATGATTTCGGATATTGCCGCAGGGCAAATCTCAATCATATACGGATTTCGCGGGCCAAATTATTCGACTGCTTCAGCTTGTGCTTCATCGACCAATGCGTTAATTGACGCTTTCAATTACATCCGCTTAGGCAAAGCAAACGCAATTATTGCTGGAGGCGCTGAAGCAGCCATTACCGAAGCCGGTGTTGGAGGTTTCAATGCCATGATGGCGCTTTCTACACGCAACGACGAGCCAACCAAAGCATCGCGTCCATTCAGCAAAAGTCGCGATGGGTTTGTGATGGGCGAAGGAGCCGCCTGTTTGGTGCTGGAGGAACTGGAACACGCGATAGCTCGCGGAGCACACATTTACTGCGAAGTAGTAGGCGGAGGCATGTCTGCCGATGCATATCACCTCACAGCCACTCATCCCGAAGGATTGGGCGCTAAGCTGGTGATGCAACGCGCATTGAAAGACGCCGGATTGAAGCCCGAAGACATTGATTATATCAATGTACATGGGACTTCGACCCCTGTGGGTGATATTTCGGAATCGAAAGCCATCAAAGAGGTATTTGGAGAAGATGCTTATAAATTAAATATCAGTTCGACTAAATCGATGACCGGACACTTGCTTGGTGCAGCCGGTGCAGCCGAAGCCATTGCAGCAGTGCTTTCGGTAGTGAACGATATTGTGCCTCCAACCATCAACCATGAAGAGGGCGACAACGACGAAAATATTGATTACAACCTGAACTTCACTTTCAATAAAGCTCAAAAACGCACTATACGCGCTGCCCTGTCAAACACATTTGGCTTTGGCGGACACAACGCCAGCTTGATTGTGAAGAAATATCATAAATGATTTACTATATTAACTATTTACAATTTATTATTGAATAAAAATGAATGTTCAATACTTAAAAGTGATAAATAGTAAATTGTCTGATAGTAAATATGCAAATACCGTTTATATATAAAATATTGAGATTAAGACTCTTGACAAATTCTTGTCGGGAGTCTTATTTTTTATATTACAAAATACTTGGATTCGTGCCGAAGAACATTCGGTTATACGAATTAGCATTGCTGCACAAATCTTCCCGGATAAAAGATAAAAATGGGCATACAATGAGTAATGAGCGGTTGGAATATCTGGGCGATTCGGTGCTTGGAACCATCGTAAGCGATATTCTTTACAAACGGTTTGCTCATAAATCCGAAGGTTTCTTAACAACTATCCGATCGCGCATCGTACAGCGCGAATCTCTCAATCGCATTGCACTGGAACTTGGATTAGATGCACTCATTGTGCTTCGCTACAAGACGGATAAAAAAAATAATATTTTCGGCAATGCTTTAGAGGCGTTGATTGGAGCAATTTATTTGGATAAAGGCTATAAAGGATGTTTCCGTTTTGTGGAAAACAGAATTTTTGGGTCTTTGATTGATATTGATAAATTGCTGGAAGAAGAAATCAATTTCAAATCGCGCTTGTTGGAATGGGGGCAACGGCATAAATTGGACATTACTTTTGCCTTGATAGGAACGACTAAAAATGTACATCGCAAACATGTATTTCAGACACAAGCGCTTGTCAAAGGGCATATTGCAGGCTCTGGCAGTGGTTTTTCCAAGCGTGAATCGCAACAGATAGCCGCTAAAGCAGCTTTGGAAAAAATACGCCACGAACCAAAATTTTGGACAAAAATTTCTGAGTAATTTTGTATTTTTGCTAAAATATTTTCTTTTACATCTTTATGAAAGTACACAATCTATCTGAAAATAATTCCGTTCTTGGGAATTTTTTACGCGAAATACGCGATGTAGACATTCAAAAAGACCCTCTCCGTTTCCGGAAAAATATGGAACGCGTGGGTGAAATAATGGCTTACGAGATTAGCAAAACGCTAAATTTCAGTGCCAAGCAAGTCCAAACCCCCCTTGGTATTGCTCCCACAAACACAATTATCGATAACATTGTACTTTCGACCGTTTTCCGCGCCGGGTTACCTTTTCATCAAGGTTTCCTGAATTTCTTTGATAATGCCGAAAATGCATTTGTGTCGGCATATCGCAAATATAAAGATGCATTAAAATTTGAAGTGATGATCGAATACATTGCTTCACCTTCAATTGAAGGTAAAACACTGATTATTGTTGACCCGATGCTGGCAAGCGGCAGTTCGATGGAATTGGCTTTTAAAGCCCTGCAACAGCGTGGCGAACCGGCACATGTGCATGTAGCTTCTATCATTGCAAGCAAAACGGGCGTTAAATATGTAAAAGATCATTTCCCGAAAGAAAAAACTACTATTTGGACAGGCGCTATTGACCCTGTTTTGAATGAACATTCGTACATCGTACCTGGGCTGGGCGATGCCGGCGATTTAGCTTTTGGTGGAAAAATGTGATTGCGAC
Source organism: Paludibacteraceae bacterium (assembly GCA_031553685.1). Classification (GTDB taxonomy): domain Bacteria; phylum Bacteroidota; class Bacteroidia; order Bacteroidales; family Paludibacteraceae; genus JAFGVL01. The sequence continues at coordinate 13,766 of JAVBLE010000056.1, forward strand.
AAATAATTGAAAAGCCCTTAGGGCTACACACATTACATTGCCCGAAGGAGCTTATTCTGTACGGATTAAAATTGCGTAAGGAGCTGTTATAAAGGAAATTGCAAAGGAATAATATTCCAATGTTAGCGTAACAAAATGAAGTCAGGGTTTCACTCCGAGAGTGAAGCCCTGACTTTTTAAACAACCTCTAAAAGAAAACAGAAATTTCATTTACAACAAAAAATTAAACATCCAAAATTCTTATCTTTGTATTGCAAAAAATTATAGCAAATAAAATTATGAAGAAAAATCTCATTTTAGCAATCCTTGCGTTGGTTGTTCTAAATACGGCTTGTGCGCCTGTTTATCGTTGTGGAGAAGCCAAACCTGCGAAGAAAAATATCCTTCAGTCCAAACGAATGAAAGCCGTGATTGCCGAACGCGACACGCTTTGCTCGCTGCTCGACCAAACCGAACGAATGGTTGCCAGCTTGCAAACCGATACTGTTGCATTGCACGACAGCATCGACAACCTGAAATCGACCATTCAAAACATAACTGCCAAACACAACCGTTTGCAATCGAACTATGAAGATTTGCAAAACGAAAAGCTGTCCGAAGCCGAAAAATTCAACAAAGCCTTGCAACAAAAATCGGACGAACTCAATCAAAAGGAAAAACTAATTGCCGAACGCGAAAAAAACCTGCAGGAACTGCAAAAGAATTTGAGAGACCTGCAGCAAGTTATTGCCCGTCAAGACTCGGCATCGAAGCGATTGAACGATATTTTGCGCAACGCATTAACCGGATTTAAATCCGACGAACTTTCGGTCGAAATGAAAAATGGCAAAGTGTATGTATCGATGACCGACAAGCTGCTTTTCAAATCGGGCAGTGCAGCCGTCGAAGACAAAGGGAAAGATGCACTCAAAGTGCTTGCCGATGTATTGAAGAAAAATCCGGATGTCGATATTTTAGTGGAAGGACATACCGACAATGTGCCTATTAAAACAGCCATTTTCAAAGACAACTGGGATTTGAGTGTGGCGCGTGCCACCTCTATCGTGCGCATCCTCACAGACGATTACAATCTTGTTCCTACACGCTTAACCGCTTCGGGTCGCGGCGAGTATTTCCCAAAAGCAAGCAACGATACTGCCGAAGGACGCGCTAAAAACCGCCGTACCGAAATCATCCTTTCGCCAAAATTGGATGAATTGATGAAGATTATTAACAACAAATAATCATTAAATTAGCAGATTAGCAAATTTGATAATTAGCAAATAGAATTATTTTGCTTTGTAAAATATTCATTCATTTGCTAATTTGCTAATCTGCTAATTTGCTAATTCCCATGACCAAATACATCGACATCCTCCGTCAATATTGGGGCTACAGCGAGTTTCGCGCATTGCAGGGCGATATTATATTGTCAGTCGCAGCAGGGCGCGATACACTCGGGCTGATGCCTACTGGTGGCGGAAAATCGCTCACCTTTCAGGTGCCAACAATGACGATGGACGGAATTTGTTTGGTTATAACCCCACTCATTGCACTGATGAAAGATCAGGTGGACAACCTGCGCAAACGGCGAATAAAAGCCGCTGCCGTCTATTCTGGCATGACTCGTGAAGAAATAATGGTCACGCTTGAAAACTGCGCCTTTGGCGGGTACAAGTTCTTGTATATTTCGCCCGAAAGACTTGGTACCGAACTTTTCTTATCACGACTGCCATTAATGAATGTATGCTTGTTGGCTGTGGACGAATCGCATTGTATTTCGCAGTGGGGATATGATTTCCGTCCTTCGTACCTTCGTATTTCGGAAATTCGCGAGTACCTGCCCGATGTGCCTGTGTTGGCACTTACGGCTACCGCCACGCCCGAAACGGTTAGTGATATTCAGGCGCAACTGAAATTCGCGCAACAAAATGTTTTCCGCAAAAGTTTTGAACGCACTAATCTGGCGTATGTTGTTCGCCACGCGGAGGACAAATCGTCTCAACTCCTCAATATTTTGAATAATGTGCCGGGCTCGGGAATTGTATATGTGCGCAACCGGCAAAAAACAAAAGAAATTGCCGATTTTTTGAATGAAAATAATATTGTTGCCGAACATTTTCATGCCGGGCTGACTGCCGAAACGAAAGATGCGCGGCAAAACCGCTGGAAAACAGGCGAAACCCGCATTATGGTTTCGACCAATGCATTTGGCATGGGCATCGACAAGCCCGATGTGAGGGTTGTTGTCCATTTGGACTTGCCCGATTCGATTGAAGCATATTTCCAAGAAGCCGGACGCGCCGGACGCGATGAGAAAAAGGCGTTTGCTGTGCTTATTTACAACCGGAGCGACACTACTAAAATGAAAAAACGCTTGTCGGATACTTTTCCCGACAGAAAACGGATTGTAGACACTTACGACAATTTGGGCAGTTATTTTCAATTAGCGGTTGGTTTTGGGAAAGAGCAGGTGTATCCGTTTAATTTAAATGATTTCTGCGGACAATATAAATTGCCTCTTTTACCTACTTACAATGCTTTGAAGATATTAGAAACTGCCGGATACATTGAACTTACTGAGGAATTGGACAACCCTTCGCGCCTTTTATTTTTGGTAAAAAGGGACGAATTATATTCGTTGAAAATAGAAAACCAAACACTCGATAAATTGATACAAGTCGTTTTACGGTCGTACACAGGGCTTTTTACCGAATATGCACATATTAATGAAGAAACGATTGGAAAACGATTAAACACTGACCGGCAAACGGTTTACGAACAGCTTATCCAATTATCCAAATTGGGTATTGTAAGTTATATTCCGGCTAAGAAAACGCCTTTTATTGTTTACCTTACCAACCGGGTGGAGAAACGCTATGTAGATTTACCGAAATCGGCCTACGACGACCGGCAAGAGCGATATGAACAGCGTACAACGGCTATGCTTCATTATGCGATTGAAGAAAATGTGTGCCGGAGCGTTTTGCTGTTACGCTATTTTGGCGAAAAGCGTGTGAAACCTTGCGGACAATGTGATGTTTGCTTGCGGCAAAAGAAAGAAAATTTGGGTGAAGAAGAATTTGAAGGAATAAAAAACAGGATAGAAAGCCTTTTAAACTCAAAATCATATACAATGAATGAACTTTTGCAGCTATTTAATCGAAATGAAGAAAAAGTTATGCAAGTAATCCGGTTTCTGCAAGATAATAGAATAATAGAAATAGATTCGAATGAACACTTGAACATTAAAAAAGACTGATTTTGCCTCGAAAACCACCAAAAACATGTTATAAAACATATATTTAACCTTTTTTAACTCGAAAACATGTTGTAAAACATATTTTTGCTTTATCTTTGCACTGTGTTTTTCATAGTATTAGATTTTAAGGTTATCAAGGCGGGCAACTTGTAAAAAAGTTAGCCCGCTTTGAGTTTTTATCTATTTAAGATTACATGTCGAAGAACATCCGTGCGCGGAAATTCCAGGTAAGTTCGTTTGGACGGCTCATACGCGGCATTTCCATAATGTATTCGAGCGCAATGATTTTAAACAGGTTGGTAATGCCGACGCCGACCATCATGTAAGGTTCTTCCATCGGTTTGATAAACGATGGAAATTGCATAATAGAAGAATTGCGGTCGCTCAGGCGTCCGGTAGCTATTTTCAGAGAGACTATCTCGCGCAAGTTTAGCCATTTTACAACAGGTATTTTGTTGAAAATAAATCCGTTGGTAACAAACTGGGTTTCGACTCCTGCATAAGCATCAGAAGCATATTGCTCGAACGAAAGCAAAAAGAGGTTCAGCTTTTCAAATCCGTAATTTTCTATCCCACTGTATATTTCGAGCAACGGAAAAGGTACTTTTCCAAAAATATATCCTGCCTGTAGCGAATAATTTAATTTACCGACATTCCCCAACAAAATGGTTTGTTTTTCCATCAAATGCAATTTGAGGTAATAATTGGACTGGTCGGTGAGAAAATACCGTCCTCCTTCAGCTACAAAGTGTATTACCGGCAAATTATTTTTCAAAAATACGCGATGGAAAAACTCGTCCATATACCGCTCGTTTCGCGAAAGGCGCAAGTCAAAAGTAATCCGGTAGTCTTTTAACCACGGATATTGTGTGTTTTCAGTCTGGTAAGGCACATATTCATTGGGCAGATATTTGGTAAATTGCCCCATCATGTTTGTGTTGACCCCATTCCACCATTCTTTTTTGTAGAAAAGGCTGGCAATTTGACGACGGCTATACTTTTCGCTAAAACCACTTATTATAAATGTGGTAATATCTGCAATACCATTTCCAACCGCATTTTCAAAGTAGATTTCATCATGATAATCGTAGTCGGTCTGATAATAATTGTCGTCGAATTTAATGCCAAGTAATTCATAATTTTTCTTTTTGAAACGATATTGGAATTCGCCACCGAATTTCCACTTTTCATCAGTAGTTCCATAGCTGCCGTATGCGCCAATGGTCATGTTTTCAAAAAGATGCTTGTTGGTACGCCCTCCAAGCGTAAAGTGCGTTCCTTCGGGTTTATTTGTACCAACTGCCAAATACCAAGGTCCCCAGTCGAAAGGTCCCAGGCTTACATAACTGTTAGTGAGCGTATACGAAATTGCGTCTGTTATTCGAGCTGCGCGGGTGTGGCTGATACTGTCGATAGCGTTGGTGAAATTGTCCTTGTATGCAATGGTGTCTACTACAACTCTTTCTACATGAGCAAGAGAATCACTATAAATAATATTTCTGCTGACAAAAAATGAATTTGCTTTTCGTTCTTTCGAGATAAGTTGAGCGTTAACAAGGGTTTGCTGCTCATCGACCACCCATTTGTTGGGAGAAATGTGGATAAATGTTTGATCGATATTTAATTGCTGGATAAAATTAAGATTGACCGATGCCAGCATTGATGCCGATATTTTTTTGAGCGAACATGTTAGCGAGTCAATATGCATAGTTCCCTCAAAAAGCAAATCTTTATTGTTATTTGGTTTGAAATTGACAATGTATTCTTTGCCTTGTGGCGACCGGATGCTATCCATTATAGTGTATTTGTACACCAACCGCGACGAACCGGCAATCGGGCTCAGGAAATTTTTCCCGAATAATAATATATAGTTGTTGTAAAAATTAATTTCGGCAGGGAGTCTCGACGAAAGAGCTTCGATGGATTGTGCATGTTCGGGCACAATGCTTTTCTGCTCAAAACTGATCACTTCTTTTTGTTTGTTTAAAATCCGGTAACTCTCGGTAGAAGAGTAAACCGGCAGCAACAGGGAAGTGTCTTTATCGTGAATCATATAACTTTGCAGTTGCTCTATGATTTTCCGGTTCAAAACAAATTTGGATAATTGTTGGAGCGAAGCTTTTGTTGTAACTGTCAATACCGGATTATAACCTTCAAAACTTGTCGGGTCATTGTATTTGCGCGCAGCACGAACCCGTTCCATCAATTTATTTTCCTGTTCCCTGCTGCCAAAAACAACAACACTGCCTAAAACAGTCAGGTTTTCGGATAATTTTACCTGAATGCCCAGGTTGTAATTATCTTTCAGGTTGATTGTTTTTGTTTTGTATCCAAGCATGGATACAATTACTTTTTCTTGTGGGGTTTGACTACGAAGGAGAAAAAAACCGTTGTCGTCTGTAGAAGTGGAGATATCGTTGCCGGCAAAAGAAACTGTAGCAGTGGCAATCGGTTTCTTATCGGATTTGTCAACAACTTGACCTGCAACGATAACTTCTTCTTGCGCATAAATTATTGTTGCACAAAAAAATAACAGAAAAGAGATAAGGTATAATGATTTGCGTTTAAGCATGAAGAAAAGACTAATGCAAACTGTTATTTAATCAGCATTTTAAGTCGCAAACTTACACAAAAAACGCTGATACTTGACATTAAGAAATGTTATTTAAGTTTTTTAAAATTATTATTGAATGTTTTTTGTCAAATTTGCATGGAGGATGAATTCTGAAAATCATTTCCTTTAATTCGTTTTATATTTATACGAAACCTTTTTCAATTCTTCATTTGCTTCCACAATTTTCTCTTTCAACTCTTCTTTATAAGCAATCAGTTTCGATTTTAGTTCGTCACTTTCGGTCGAAAGGATTTGTACTGCCAAAATAGCGGCATTCATTGCGCCATTGATCCCCACTGTAGCAACGGGTATTCCCGGAGGCATTTGTACAATGGCTAAAAGTGCATCCATACCATCGAGCGAAGCGCTGACAGGCACACCAATAACAGGCAGCGTAGTCATGGAGGCAATAACCCCCGGCAAATGAGCTGCCATACCTGCTGCAGCAATAATTACTTTTATCCCGCGGGCTTGTGCCTGAGTGGCAAATTGTTCTACTTCTCTGGGCGTACGATGCGCCGAAAGAGCATTGATCTCGAATGGAATTTGAAAATCATTCAACAACTTGGCTGCTTTCTCCATCACAGGCAAATCGGATGTGCTACCCATGATAATGCTTACAATTGGTGTCATGTGTTTATTGTTCTATAAAAATATTAAAATTGAATTTTACACGATATTGGATAATGATCGGAATAGCTGACCTTATCAATTTTAAAATCGCCGGATTTCAGCTCTTTAGAGTGAAAAATATAATCGATACGATACAAAAACGGCAACTCGGCATAAGTAATTCCCAAACCGGACGAAGTGGTTGCAAAAACATCGGTCAAGTCGCCTTTAATTTTTTTGTAAGTAAAAGAAATCGGCGTGTCGTTAAAGTCGCCACAAGCCACAACCGGATATGGCGATTTTGCTATTTCGACAGCAATTGCCTCTGCCTGGTGCGAGCGTTTTCTAGATGCCGCTCCTAACTTACGGGTCAGCCGGGTGGTTGCCTCCGACAGTTTTTCCTGACTGGTACTGTCCATTAGTTCAACCATTTTTTTCTTGTCGTCGATAGTCAGTTGATTAGATTCCAAGTGACAGTTGAATACCCTGATAATGGTTGTATCTATTTCAATGTCAGAAAAAATAGTCCGGTTGTAAGTCGAGCCGTATTTTATTTCCTGTTTATTAATAATTGGAAATTTGGAGAAAGTAGCTACTCCATAAGTGTTCCTTCCTTTGTTGCTCAAATGACATACCACCTGATAGTATGGATAAATTATTTCGAGGGTCGAAATTATATCATCAGCCGAAAGGAAAGCATTTGAATTGTAATAACCAAATTCTTGCAAGCAAACTACATCGGCATTCCGGGAAATAATATAATCAAGTGTCTGGTTACAGTTGGTTGCAGAATTATTTTTTTTATAGAAATCAAATAATTTCACATTGTAGGATAAAACACTGATCTGGCGTGTCGAATCCGAAACAGCAAGCTCGTTTGCCGAAGAACTATGAATTGGTAAGTTATTCCGCACATTACCCCAAACCAAACCAATGGCTAACAAGGAGAACACCAAATACCATTTCAATCTGATTGCCCAAAAGAATATAGTGAAAATATTGATTATTAATAATGGAGTGAAAAACAGGCTTAAATAGGAAGGCAGCACAAATTTCTCAGGGTTTATTTCTGTAGCTAATCCCGACAAAAGAAATAATCCAATAAAAATAAAATTGATTAAAAGGAAAAGTATATTGAATATTTTTTTCATTTTCTGCTATGCTCAAAAAGCCAATTTTTTTCTTCCTCAGTCAAACTGCTATAACCACTGTGTTTTATTTTATCGAGAATAGAATCAAGTTTTTCGGTCTCAAGCTTCTTTTTGGCATTCCATTCGCTATCGGTCATTTCTTTAGTCGTTTTAGCAAATTTAAATTTCGGTTTGTGCCAGCGAGTCGTCATATCTGCCAAAAAATCAAGAAGCCGGTTAACGCCTTGAGTCAAGTCTTTCCCTTTCTTTATCCGCATAGCAAAAAGATATCCGGCAATCAATCCGCCCAAATGAGCCAAATCTTCACCGGTATTTTTTTCAAGCATTACCGAGATGCATAAAACTAAGAAAAAGATAGAGATATATTTCAGTTTAACCTTCCCGATTAATGTCAGCCGTATTTCCATATTCAGGTTATAAAAAGTGACGGCAGACAAAATTGCTAAAGCAGAACCGGTCGACCATTGCAAAGAAAATACATGTCCTGTGTTGGTAAAATATGGAAAAACATTTACTATCAATAAAAATGCAACGGCGGCAAACAATCCTCCCAGTAAATACAAACCGACTAATTGCTTTTGATTAAAATATAACAGGAATAATTTGCCCGACCAATACAACAGTAATAAATTAAACAGGAAGTGAAAAAAATCATTGTGGACAAACATAAAAGTAATAATAGTCCACGGTTGTGTAATAAGCAGCTTTATGTCCGACGATAAAATGATGTAGTTCACCCAACTGTTGTAAAAATCAAAATCCATCAACTTGAAAAAAGCCGTCAGAATAACAACTAACAAAAAAATGGCAATATTAATATATATCAGTTTGATAAGAACTCCACCATTTTTGTACGATTCCAAAATTTCGTCCTTGATACTCATGAATAAATATTAAGTTTACAAAACAATTTATTGATATATTTCGGTTCGGATTGCTTCGTTCCTCGCAATGACGCTTCGGTTAGCGGTCGTCATTGCGAGGAACGAAGCAATCTCTGGCTAATAGATTTCATGGTTACAAAATGTATCATTATTTATTTTAAAATACTTATTTAAAACAATTATCATCAAAATCAATAGGTTTGTTCCCGCCTGTTTTTGCGCCAAAACATCAAAAGAATAAACCCGAACAACGCTCCGCCTAAATGGGCAAAATGCGCAATATTATCAAACCTGAAATTGGCAACACCCAGAAACAATTCTATAACCGCATATCCAATTATACAATATTTAGCTTTGATCGGAATTGGGATAAACATAATATAGAGCGGTACATTGGGAAACATCATTGCAAAAGCCAGCAACAAACCGAAAATCGACCCCGAAGCACCCACTGTAACCGGTTGGTTTAAAATTTCAGCGGCAGAATAAAATATCATATCCCCAATAGCCAACCCATCCTTAAATTCGGAAGGAGGAATAGTGCTGAGTTGATTTACAAGCGAATGAAAATCGATAGTCCAAGCCGCTTGTTGAATAATTCCGGCTCCAATACCAGTAACCATATAATATATTAGGAAACGCTTTGTCCCGAGTGACTGTTCCAAAATCGACCCAAACATCCACAAGGCAAACATATTAAAAAAAACATGAGAAATATTCCCATGCATAAACATGTAGGTAATCAACTGCCACGGACGGAATGCTTCAGCCTGCCAGTAGTGCATCCCCAAATAATAAGTAAGCCCGTCGGCATGTCCGAACACGATTTTATTCTGCAAAGCAAGTTTTGCAATAAATAAAAGAACATTAATTATCAATAAATTTCGGACAACAGGAGAAATATTTCCCAGAAAACTCGAATTTTCATTATACATTTGCACAAAACACTTTAAAATTTGCATGGACGAAATCCGTACAAAAGTACGAAAAAACAAGTAAATTCCCTGTTATAAAACATATTTTTGAGCCAACTTGAAAAAAAAATGAAAAAAAATGCTCGAAAAATTTGGAAACAAGTAACAATCAGTTATTTTTGCAACGAATTATTCGTATGAGTGGAAAAATTTCTTTATTGTTTAATTATATAATTAAAAAACAAAACTATGAACAAAGCAGAACTAATTAGTGCAATGGCCGAAAATTCAGGCCTTAGCAAAGTTGATTCAAAAAAAGCTCTTGATGCTTTTATCAGCGCCGTAACTAAAGCTTTAAAAGCTGGTGACAAAGTAAGTTTAGTTGGATTCGGATCTTTTGCAGTAGCGCAAAGATCAGCTCGTACAGGTATCAACCCTGCAACTAAAAAATCTATCAAAATCCCTGCAAAAAAGGTTGCTAAATTTAAAGCTGGAGCTGAATTGGCTGACGCAGTTGCAAAATAAGCTTTTTGTTTAGATTTTATCTCATAATAAGAGGTGCTCCTTTGGGAAGCACCTCTTGTTTTTTTACACTTTCGAAACATGGTCTTAAAAAAGTATAAAAAAAATTTTCAAAAAAAGAATTTGTATTAAATATTTTTCTTACTTTTGCAATATTAACAATACAAAGAAACATAAAAACACATAGTTATGATGCGAAAAATTACTTATTTAGCAGGTTTGTTGCTGGTAGCAACAATCTCTGCATCAGCACAAACAGTATTAAAATATGAAACTCACGCTATGAAAAATGGCGATGTGCTGGCGTTGAATGTACTCGATTCTATCTCGGCAGGAGCTGAGGGGAAAAATCAAGTGTGGGACTATTCGGGAGCAAATATCGGGAAAAGTTACACTATTTATTATAATGCAGATGCCGGCACAAAATACAATAGCGGCGAAGCATTTGCCTGTAACCAAAATAATGAAAGCTTTCCTGTTTTCAACATGACTTCTACTCAAAAGTTATATTATGGCATCAGTGCTTCCGGCTTCAAGTTGAGCTTCGACAAACCAATGGTAGAACTTCAATTCCCATTTAAATACGGAGACAAACTGGGAGAAAATTTAACCGGTACATATACATTGGGTGAAAATTCGTATCCACTCACCGGAAGCTATAGCGTAAAAGCCGATGCATTCGGTAAATTAATTTTACCAAATGGCAAAATCTTCAACAATGTATTGCGCGTTCGCACCGAATACATCTACAATTTCGAAATCAACGGATCAAAGTATTTCCAAAAAACAGTTCGTTATGCATTCTTCTCCGAATCATCCCGTTACGCTTTATTGCAAATTCTTAATACACAGTTTGATTGCAGCTGCGGGTGCAAAAGCAATACTACCAATGTTTATTTCAACCCTGCGGCAGAACCCGCTAAAGAAACTCAACCCGGACCAATTGAACTTCCAAACGGCAACATAGCTTCAAACATGGGAAGCGGTTTCAGCTATAAAGTAGGACCAAACCCATTCGAAGATCAATTTACGGTAACCTATACATTAAGCGCTGCTTCTAAAGTAAAAATCACACTTTTAGATTTGAGCGGAAAAGAAGTAAAACAATTGGAAAACGCTGCAAAAGAAGCAGGCGAATATGTTGCCCCGGTTGAGATGTTGAGCGGACAAGCTCAAACTTATATCCTCCGCATGCAAGTAGGCGACAAAGTTTATACTGAAAAACTAATCAAAAAAGTAAAATAATTAATTACAAATCAAATTAAAACATCATGCTAACACCACTTTTAGCATGATGTTTTTTTAATAAAACAATAACAATGAAAAAAATAGCGTTTTATTTTGCAGCCATTTTATTGGCAGGCTTTATGAATTCATGCAACGAAAGTGATGAAAATAAAGAAGAAACTGTATCTATGAATGGTACATGGACTTTTTCAAATGCAAAAGTAGAAACCGATAATCCGGCAGTAAACTTAGGTGTTGATTTGCTTTTGCAAGGAACTGATTTTTATACTCAATATTCTTCAGAAATTTCTCCCAACCAATCCCTTACTTTTGATGAAAGCAATGGTACCGTTGTGTATACAAAAGCATCAAGCGTTACATTCAATTACAAATTAGAGGGCAATAACCTCAGTATATCTGATATACTAACAAACGAAACCCGATTTACAGGAACAGTTAATGGGAACACACTTACAATGAAAGCTTATGATGTTTCAAACTACATGCAAGGGGTAAATCTTGGTGGAACTGTAAGTAGTGCGTGGATTGTTATTACTTTTACGAAAAATTAAGTTTTGAAAGAAAATTATTTATGTCGAGGCTCTGCAGAATTTCTTTGTAGAGCCTTTTCTTTTGAAGATAAAATATTTTCAAAGGCAATTGTATCAAAATTTCGCATGGATAGGTTGTATCTGGCAAACAAACACAATTTCCCTTAAGTGTAAGGCTGAAATTAGTTTATATTATTCAAGTAAGATTGAACCCGGCGGGTTCAGATGTTTATAGTTAATATAATTGTGATAAGAAGTTCGACTCCGTAGGAGTCGTAGCCGTTTGTTTGTATGCATTTCTATAAATGTTCAATTAGTTCCCTTCGGTCACTGACCTTTGGTTCCTATGGATTTGTCTTTTAACCTCAGTTCGATTAATCCAAATTTACACAGAGGAATATTTTTGTTTGGATAAGAAATCCTTTTTAGATATGATTTTATTGATACAATCGGCTCAAAAGAGAATGCACAGAGTTGCACAGAGGTTTGAAAAATCGAAGATTTTTCCTTCTCTGTGCAACTCTGCATTTTTCTCAAAGAGAATGCTCGAAAAAAAAAGCACCTTGTTGCCTGTGACACTTTTGAGTAAAAAATATTTTCTCTGTGTAAAATAATAATCGAACTCAGGTGTGTGTGAATAACTTGGATGGTGGACTAAGTCTTCCAGACTTATTTCTAAATCATTCAGACTTGGGTCTAAGCTATCCAGACCCAAGTCTGAAACATTCTGGCACATGTCTAAGCCGCTTAGACATGGAACTAAATGCCTTAGACATGGGTCTAAATCATTCAGACTTGGGTCTAAGTTACCCAGACCCAAGTCTGAAACATTCTGGCACATGTCTAAGCTGCTTAGACATGGGACTAACCGCCTTAGACATGGGTCTAAGCCGTTTGGCATAGGTCTAAGCCACTCAGACCCAAGTCTGGGAGATTTAGACACGGGTCTGAAACACTCAGACATGGGTCTGAACCATTCAGAAAACCGGTAGAATTGCCTGCACATGGATACGGATACCGGATATTTGAGTGCCACCTTTGATCCCAGGAGTCCGCATTGCCCAGACTTTTAACTGCGTTGCACAAAATTGGACCCGGGCTTTTCCGTCAAGATGAATTTGTTGCCTGGAATATTAATCAGATTCAAATGAATGATGTTTTTTAGTGATAATTTGAATTAAATATTAATCGAGTTAAGTTATAATCTTTGTGTATTCTTTTGAAATATGAAAAAAACTCTTACCTTTGCACCCGCAATCTGCCCAGATGGCGGAATTGGTAGACGCGCTGGTCTCAAACACCAGTGGATTCATTTCCATGCCGGTTCGATCCCGGCTCTGGGTACTTTACAAGGAAACCTTTACGAAACCTGTCGTAGAGGTTTTTTTGTCTATCTTTACAGATGAAAAACACGATACAAAAATTCTTCCGATATTTATCCTATTTGTACAATGCCGGACATATTGTCGGTCATGGAATACATTCTCCTTTTGCATTCCACTTGATCAACACTGTTTTCTGTGAGAAAAATCCATATTATGCCTACAAACAAATAGAAAATAATCGAAAGTTTGTTTGCAAAAAATATGCCTCCTCCAAGAAATACGATCAACTCTCTTTTCGTCTCATCAATCTTGCCAAACCGGCAAATATTATTGAAATAGGCAATTCGTCGGGAATTACAACTGCTTATTTAGCTTCGCCCCATAAAAAAACGCCTTGTTTTTTATTTAAAACTGAAAGAGAAAATTTATCCCAAAAAATATTGGAAAGCTGTCAGGTATTTCATGTGCAAGAATGCATGGAAAATTTTGATGAGGCATTGCCCAACCTGTTAAAAACAATAGAAACAGCGGATTGTGTTTATTTTCATTCAAAACAAATCGGGAAAAACCTGTTCACCTATTTTAATCGATGCACAGAAAAGGTAACTGACAAGAGCTTATATATTTTTGAAGACATCCATCACTCCAAAGAGATTGAAAATGCTTGGAAAAAAATCATCCAGGATGAAAAAGTTCGCGTTTCGTTCGATTTATTTTCAATAGGAATTATTTATTTTAATTCCGAATTGCAAAAACAAGATTATATTTGTCTTTTCTAATCGAAAATTAAAATGAAAATATACACAAAAACCGGAGATAAAGGCGACACTTCCCTCATAGGCGGCAAACGAATAAGGAAAAATGACACCCAGGTGGAAGCATACGGCACACTCGACGAATTGAACGCGCAATTGGGATTACTCCGGGCAAACATTAGCGACAAATCAACGAACGAAGATATTTTTATTATTCAAAAAATATTATTTGAAATCGGCGTCATTTTATCATCCGATTTTTCTAAGAAAGAGAATTTTTCTTCATTGGATGAAAAAATTTTTTGGCTCGAAAAAAAGATTGATGAAATACAAAATCAACTGCCCCCGATAAAGGAATTTATTGTACCGGGCGAAAATATTAATTCTGCCTTATGTCATGTTTGCCGAACAGTTTGCCGAAGATTTGAACGACGCTTAACCGGACTTCCGTTTAATTCTGAAAACTTGTCTGAAATCCTGATATTTACTAATCGCTTGTCCGATTATTTATTTGTGTTATCCAGAAATATCTCTTAATAAATGAAAAGTTTTTTTTGGTAATCGTTGTTGATAAAAAATTTTATTATATTTTTGCACGAAATTATCAATAAGCGAAAAAAAACAGTATGTATTGGACGCTCGAATTAGCCTCAAAATTAGAAGATGCCCCATGGCCTGCGACAAAGGACGAATTAGTGGATTATGCTATGCGTTCGGGAGCGCCATTGGAAGTGATTGAGAATTTGCAAGAAATGGAAGACGAAGGCGAAATTTATGAAAGTATTGAAGATATTTGGCCTGATTATCCAAGCAAAGAAGACTTCTTCTTCAATGAAGAAGAATATTAATGCACAATAAAAACAGAAAAGCGTCGTTTAATACAACACCTCGAAGTTAAAGAAATTTGAGCTACACAATATTTTATATTTTTTTGTGTTAAATAATAAACAGTGTGGCTTAGTAAGATAACACTCTTGCGAGAGAACAAACATCATGAGGAGATATCTATTTTTAACGGCTGTTGTTTTACTCGTAAGTAATTTCGCTGTCAGAGGACAGTCTGAAGCGCAGATTAGCCAATATATGTTTAGCCAGGAGAGTTATAATCCGGCAGCTATTGCACTCGAAAATTCAATTAGCCTGTTTGGATTGCACCGGCAACAATGGGTTGGGGTGCCCAACGCACCGGCAACAACTTATTTTGCAGCAAATATGCCTGTCAATCTTTGGGGACAGAAGCATGGGATTGGACTAATTTTTTATAATGATAATGCTGGTATCTTTTCCAATCAGTCAGTCAACTTTCAATATGCATTTAAAAAGAAACTGACCGAAGGGAATTTGAGTTTAGGAGCAGACTTAGGGTTCATCAGCCAGACTATACACGGTGATAGCATCAATATAAAGGATATTGAAAGCGAGTACTTAGTAGCAAGCGACCCTAATTTACCAACAACATCGATCAACGCGGTTGGTTTTGATTGTAGTTTAGGAGCCTACTACTCAGCAAAGCAATATTACATAGGACTTTCAATGTTACATTTATTCAGTCCGGAATTGAATATGGATGATTATGTAACAAGTTATGTAGGACGGGTTTTGTATTTGACAGGAGGATATACATTCAATTTATCAAATCCCCGGTATAAGATTAAACCTACCGGTCTGTTTAAAACAAATTTCAATAGTTTCCAAACAGATTTAAATATCCGGGTAGAACGGGATGAAAAGTACTGGGGAGGTATCGGATGGCGTTTACAAGACGCAGTAGTGTTCTTTATAGGATTAAATTTACCAAGTGGGATATCAGCCGGTTATTCATTTGATTTAGCAACTACTAAGTTCATTTCAAATTCGGCAGGTTCACACGAGTTATTTTTGCGCTATAATTTTTCTTTAGGTGCAAAGAAAACAAACAAATATAAAAGCATTCGGATTTTGTAACTTTAAGATTTTTTACTTATAATAAAGGTGTATGAAAAAATTGTTATTTTTTCCTGCTTTCTTACTACTTTTAATCAGTTGTGGAAGCAAACAAGGTAATGGAGAATTAGTTGGTGTTTACTCTCGAGCATGGAGTGAACCAGTGCCTTACGGAATGGTATTCATTAACAGGGGTTCGTTTACCATGGGAATGAATGACCAAGATGCAATCTGGGCATCTAACTCTCAATCTAAGGTAGTTACAGTAGATCCATTCTGGATGGATGAAACTGAAATTACCAATAGCGAATATCGTCAATTTGTACACTATGTACGCGACTCTATCGCCCTTACTCGTCTTGCCGAGATTGACCAAGACACATGGAAGATTATGGAAGA
The DNA here is from genome assembly GCA_031553685.1 of Paludibacteraceae bacterium. GTDB lineage: Bacteria > Bacteroidota > Bacteroidia > Bacteroidales > Paludibacteraceae > JAFGVL01. Next base: position 29,884 of record JAVBLE010000056.1, read on the forward strand.
CAAAAAGGGAAATCCTCTTCCTATCCCGCGTTTGAACTGGTCTAAAGGTGTGCCATGGGAAACGAAAGATGAAGATCAAAAACGAGTTTTAGATGGGATGTTCTATCAAGGTGAGGATGCTATTGAAATCATCCCGCAGCTTAATGCAACAATCCTCAACTACAAGTATGATTATGTGGACTATAAGCAAGCAGCGCAAAAAGCAAACAAGTTCAATGCATTGAAAGGTGCGTTTGATAGAAATTTGGATGGATTAGGAGTTACAAAAGACAGTGCTGATGTGATGATAAAAAAAGACACTACTTATGTTGACGAAAATGGGGTGATCATAAATAGAACTATCTACAGACCTCTTCGTAAGCGTTCAGATTTCATCTCGACTAAAGTGCTTAATGTATATCCGGATACTATGTGTTGGATTCGTGATTTCACTTATTCATACAACGAACCATACATGAAGATGTATTTTTCTCACCCCGGATTTGCCGAATATCCTGTAGTTGGTGTTACTTGGGAACAAGCACAAGCATTCTGTCACTGGCGGACAAAAACATTCAACAGATATCAAATTGACAACGGAGGTCCTTTGGTACAAGACTGGCGTCTACCAACTGAGGCTGAATGGGAATATGCTGCTCGTGGGGGCCGTGATTTAGCAATGTATCCTTGGGGAGGTAGTTATATCCGCACTGCAAAAGGGTGTTTCTTGGCAAACTTTAAACCAATGCGTGGAAATTATACCGATGATGGGTATATGATTACAGCATTTGTTGGTGCATATCCTCCTAATGATTATGGATTATACGACATGGCAGGAAATGTGTCGGAATGGACATCTTCTGCATTCTCTGAGTCAACATTGAGTTTCGTTCATGATATGAATCCAGATTATCAATATAATGTTAAAACATCAGATCCTGATGTAAAACGCCGTAAAGTAATCAAAGGTGGTTCGTGGAAAGATATAGGCGCTTTCATACAATGTGGAGCTAATACTTATGAATATCAACAAGAAAGTAAATCTTATATTGGTTTCAGATGTATCAGAAGCTTTATTGAAGGACAAAAATAAAACAAAAAATAACCTTAGAAATTTAATAACAAAACCTTAAACTATTTTATTATGACTATTGGCGATTGGATGGAAACCCCCAAGGGGGCAAGAATTGTAGGGTATGCATTCGGATTTGGTGCAGCAGTGGTAATTGTTGGTGCACTCTTCAAAATACAACACTGGCCAGGAGCATCTGCTTTGCTGACTGCAGGAATGGGTACTGAGGCGGTATTATTTGCTATTACAGCTTTTGGTAAACCACATAAAACTTATCATTGGGATGCTGTATTTCCACAACTCAGAGATGGTGAAGATATGGAAGGTATTGCTCATTTCGGAGGTGGAATTGGTGGAGGAGGAATTCAAGGAGGAGTTGGTGGCGGAGTAGCCGTTTCGGGTGTTGCCGGACTTGCTGCTTTGGATATCGAAGGTGTTCCGAGCATTTCTGATGAAGATGTCAAAAAACTATCTGCCGGAATTTCTAAATTAACCGATACAGCAAATCAATTATCTAACTTAGCTTCAGCAAAAGATGTAACAGGAGACTTAGTGAGAAATTTAACCGACGCATCCAATTCTGTGGTATCTTTTGTATCTGCTCAAAATGAAATCAATTATCATTCTTCAGCATTGATCGAGTCGTACAAAAATATTTCAACCAATATTTCAGCAGCTTCAAGCTCATCTCAATCTTATGTGAATGGAGTTAGCGAAGCTACTAAAAATCTCTCTTCTATTAATGCTCTTTACGAGCTTCAAATCAAAGAAGTTACATCTCAGCAAAATGCAGTACAAGCAGTTAGTGCCGAATGGAATAAAGCCCAATTATCTATATCTCAAGCGTTGAAAGAAACCGAAGCTTACAACAATGAGGTTGCTCGTTTGACCCAACAAGTTGTTAACTTGAATAGTGTTTATGGCAATATGCTTAATGCAGCCTCTGTAAACGCTTAAAACTAATGTTATTTAATAAAAAAGTAAAGTAGTAATAATATGGGTGGAGCTACTAATTGTCCGGAAACCCCGAGACAGAAGATGATTGGAATGATGTACATTGTGCTTACAGCTCTGTTGGCACTCAATGTATCAGTCAGCATCCTTGATGGGTTTACAATGGTTGAACAAAGCTTAAAAGTAAACATACAAGGTTCTGAAAGACGAAATACCAATCTCTACGAGAAATTTAAAAGTTTAGCCGATCAAAATCCGACAAAAATAGGTGAATGGCTGAAAAAAGCTACTGAAATACAAAAAGAATCAGATGCTTTATCTAAACAAATTGAAGACCTTAAAGTACAAATTGTAAAACAAGCAGATGGTGATGACGGTGATGTTAATCATATCGAAGGTAGAGATAACTTAGATGCAGCGTCGCATGTATGCTTGGGTGATGGCGGTTTGGGAAAAGGAATTGATCTGAAAAAAGCTATTGATAAGTATAAGCAAACACTTTTAAAGTATGTTTCTGATCCTGCTAAGCAAGAATTGATTAATAAAACATTTTACACCGGTTCCTTAAAAGGACATGATGGCGAAAGTAAGCCTTGGGAAGTAGCAAACTTTCAAATGATGCCGGTAGCAGCAGCAGTAACTTTGCTTACAAAAATGCAAGCTGATATCCGTAATATTGAAGGAGAAGCGGTAACATACTTGAGAAGCCAAGTCGATGCAGATGATTTTCGTGTAAATAAAATTGAAGCAAAAGTTATTCCAACTTCAAAATATGTCATTCAAGGTTCAAGCTATGAAGCTCAAATAATTTTAGCTGCTATTGATACACTTGCCAAACCTGAAATATTTATTGGAGGGAAAGATGGTAATGGAGGTACAAAACTTGAGTCTACAGATGGTATTTATAAGAGAGCTGCGTCATCTATTGGCGATCAAAAATATGCAGGATATATAAAAATCAAAAATCCGGCAGGCGAAGCTCGCTATTACAATTTTGAAAGCGACTTTACAGTAGGAGCACCTTCGGCTACAATCTCGGCTGATAAGATGAATGTATTCTACGCCGGAGTAGATAATCCTGTAAGCATTTCTGTACCGGGTATCCCTTCTACAGCTGTAACTGCAACAATAACTAATGGTAGCATTGTGCGTTCAGGAGCAGGCTGGATTGTGCGTCCGGCTAAAATCGGTCAAGAAGCTGTAGTTACAGTATCTGCAAAAATCGAAAATAAAGTACAAGTAATGGGTAAAGGTATTTTCCGTGTGAAAATGTTACCAAATCCAATTGCCGTGATTAATTATCCGGATGCTAACGGAAATATTGTAGAATACAAAGGAGGGGCTCCTGGTCTTCAAAAAACCCTGTTGTTGAGTGCTAATAGAATAAGTGCTGTGTTGGATAATTCAGAGTTTGATGCAAAATTCCAAGTATTAAAGTTTGAATTAAATATAACCAATGCGATGGGATCAATGATAGAAATGTCTTCAGGACCAAATTTTACCCAAAAGCAAATGGATTATTTGAAACAACAACCTAAAGGTAAGAAAGTGTTCTTGTCGGGAATTGTTGCCAAGGGTCCGGATGGTACTGATCGTAAACTATCTCCTGTTGAAATCATTATAAACTAAATTATTAATAAAGGTTTTTCTTAAAATATAGAAATTATGAAAGCGTTTAATCGAGTATTTCTTATCTCATTGGTAACTCTTGTTTTTGGAGCATCTTCTGCTTTTGCACAAGGTGTAGAAAAAGACATTTTTAATGAGAAGGGAGAAATTGCGTCAAGCTTACCTACAAGCTACGACATGAAGGAATTGTCTCCAATTGAGTTTCTTAATCCTACAGCAGATGATGTAAGATGGCATAAAGATGTTTATCGTGTGATCGATTTACGCGAAAAAATAAATTATCCATTATACTATCCGGAAAGCCCTGTAAATAATAGGGAATGTTTATTTTCTATCATCTTCAAGTTAGTGCAAGAAAGTAAAGTGCCTGCTTTTAGATATGATTTTGACACCGAAGTTTTTGCAAAAACAAATAAAATCGATTTTGAAGAGGATGTGCTTAAAAAATTTGAGGTAATTTATAAAGCTAAAACAAATCCGACTACAAAGGCAAAAACATACGAAATTGAAGAAAGTGACATCCCAAATAGAGAAGTTATCAAATATTATTTGAAGGAAACTTGGTTCTTTGATAAACATTCTTCTACTTTTAATGTAAAAATAATCTCTGTTTGTCCTGTTATTGTACAAGACAAAGGAATGGGTCCTCAATCATTCCCAATGTTTTGGATTCCTTACGATTTGTTGAGACCGCATCTTGTGCAACGCGAAGTAATGGTAACCAATAAAAATAATGGTGCTCGTATGAGTTTTGACGATTTATTTATGAAACGCCGTTTCTCAGGAAACATTTACAAAGCTTCAAACGACCAAAATCGTATGATCTTGGATGCAAACGGAACTATTGATGATGTAAAAAGAGCTCAACAAGAAATTAAAACCGAAATCATTAACTTTGAAGAAGATTTGTGGGAATATTAATTTTTCATTTTTATAAGAGGAAAAACAGTGGAACTGTCGAGGTTTCGCTGTTTTTCTTTTTTGTAAAACCGATTTAATGCACATGAAAACATTTGAAATTATAGCAAAAACATTTAAAGGATTAGAAGAAGTGTTGGCTAAGGAACTTATTGCCTTAGGTGCGAATGATGTCGAGCTTGGACGCCGGATGGTGAGTTGTAAAGGTGATTTGGCTTTTTTGTATAAAGCAAACTTACATGTTCGTACTGCAATTCGTTTTTTAGTTCCTATAGCACATTTTAAAGCAAAAAACACAGATCAACTTTATCAGCAAGTGAAGATGATTGAATGGGAAAAATATTTGGATACAAAAACTTCTTTTTTGATTGACTCTACCATATATTCAGATGATTTTATCAATTCACAATTTGCTTCCTACCGGGTGAAAGATGCTATTGCTGACTATTTTGTGGAAAAAACAGGTAAGCGACCCTCTGTAAGCATAAGCAATCCCGATTTGATGATCAATGTTCATATATCTCAAACTCATTGTACTATTTCGCTTGATAGTTCGGGCGAGTCATTGCACAAACGGGGATATAAAGTCTCTCAAACTGAGGCACCTATCAATGAAGTGTTGGCTGCCGGCATATTACTTTTGGCCGGGTGGGACGGTAAATCCGATTTTGTGGATCCAATGTGTGGCTCCGGAACTTTTTTAGTAGAGGCAGCTCTGATTGCTCTAAACATTCCTCCTGGAATTTTCAGGAAATCATTTGGTTTTGAGAAATGGAAAAATTTTAACAAAGATTTGTTTGATGATTTATACAACGATGATAGCTCAGAACAAGATTTTTCGTTCCGGATTTTCGGTTCGGATATTTCTCCCAAAGCAATTAAGACTGCGGAAGAAAATATAAAAAGTGCGGGCCTCAGCAAATATGTTAGTTTACAAGTAAAACCAATTCATGAGTTTGAAAAATTAAATGACGACAAAGCTTTGGTAGTAACAAATCCACCCTATGGCAAACGGTTAAACCCTGATTCTTTATTCAAAATTTATGAAGATTTAGGTCGAATATTAAAATTTAAATTTACAGGCTGCAACGCATGGGTAATCAGTTCTGATGAAAAATGTTTAGCACATATTGGAATGAAACCCTCTAGTAAAATAAGCTTATTTAATGGAGATATTGATTGTCTATTATTTGGATATGAGATTTTTGAGGGAAAAAGAAAGAGTTTTTTAGAGAAAACCAATAAAAATAGAACAACTTAACAAAAATCATATTTTTTTAGTATTTTTCTTTCGTTTTGATTGAATTTTTTTTGATTAAAAATTAGGTATTCTAATTTATTATTATGAATTTTGTCGAGTTATAGAAAACGAATTAAATAACAATACTAATCATTATTAATTTTATCCTATGAAAAGACTCTCTTTATTTACAATCATGGCATTATTGATGTCTCTCTCGTTTATGTCATGTAAAAAAATGGGGCCACTATCAGCCGACTATTTTAAAGTTGATCCACCTGTCCTCGAAGCTAAAGGTGGAAAAGTGGAAGCTACTATTACCGGTACTTTCCCCGAAGAATATGTAAAGAAAAAAGCTACGATCACTGTAATTCCTGTATTAAAATATGATGGTAAGGAAGAGGAATTGCAATCAAAATCATTCCAAGGAGAAAAAATACAAGGAAACAATACCAAAATCACTTACAAAGTGGGTGGTACTTATACACACAGAATTTCATGCGATTTTAAACCGGGAATGGAAAAAGCAGAACTTTTCCTGAAGTTTGAAGTAAAAGATGGCAAAAAAACAGTAACTGTTCCTGAGGTAAAAATAGCCGATGGTGTAAACAACACTTATATGCTTGCCAAAGCTGAAGGTCTTGAACCAGCTTTCACAGATGACCAGCTTCAACGCTCTATAACTCATCAACAAGAAGCAGATATTAATTTCTTGGTGGCACAAGCAAACATTCGCCCATCTGAATTGAAAGCCGAAGATATCGTGGCTTTAACCAACAAGTTAAAAGAACTGCAAGGTTCTCCTTCGCCTAAAAATGTAGAAATTGCAGGATATGCTTCTCCGGAAGGAACGGTTGAGTTCAACACCGAATTGGCTGAAAAACGCGAAAAAGTGGCTGTTGATTATATCAACAAAGAAATGAAGAAATTGAAAGAATCAGCACAAGTTGATTCGAAATATACGCCTGAAGATTGGGAAGGATTCCAAAAATTAGTTTCGGCCTCTTCTATTCAAGACAAAGAATTAATCCTTAGCGTATTGTCCAATTTTGCAGATCCTAACCAACGCGAGGTAGAAATCCGTAAACTTTCGGCTGCTTTCAAAGCGTTAGAAACAGATATCTTACCTAAACTTCGCCGTTCTAAATTAAAAGTAACTTACGAAATCTCAGGTAAAACAGATGAGCAGTTAATTTCTGCAGCTAAAACAAATCCTTCGTCATTAACCGCTGACGAGTTATTATTCTCGGCTACTTTAGTAAAAGATTTGAATGAAAAAGCAGCTATTTATACTACCGGAACTCAACAATTTGCAAGCGATTGGCGCATGTTCAACAATTTAGGAGCTGTGAAATATTTACAAAAAGATTATGCTGCTGCTAACCAAGCCGCTTCTAAAGCAATGGATTTAAATTCTTCTGCAAAAGAAGCAAACTTCAACTGGGGAATTCTTAACATGCAAAAAGGCGATATGAAAACAGCCGAAACATTCTTAGGAAAATCTGCCGGCTTGGGTGAGAAATTAGATGCTGCTTTAGGTGTTATCTATTTGTATAAAGGCGACTATGGTGCAGCTAACAAATCATTCACCTCTATCAAATCAAACAATGCTGCGATTGCTAAATTGGCTGCCAGAGATAATGCCGGTGCAACTGCCGTTATAAAAGAAATCAAAGAGCCGGATGCACTTACCAGTTATTTGAAAGCAATCATTGCTGCTCGTACAGGCGATAAAGAAGCCGTATTCACAAATATGAAAGAAGCCGTTAAAAATCCAGATTTGAAAAAACGCGCATTAACTGATATTGAATTTGCTAAATATAACAGCGAAGCTGCTTTTACGCAAATTATAAAATAATACCGAGATTAACCTCGATAAAAAAGGTCTGAATTCAATTCAGGCCTTTTTTTGTGGGCAAAAACCTCCGCGAACAGAATTCTTGCTTTGGATAAAGTTCTCTTTGATTGGCAATTCTCATAAGTCGTCAATAAATTGTATCTTTGCAAAAATCAAAAAAACGAACTAAACCATGCACAAAGCCGGATTTGTAAACATAGTGGGCAACCCGAATGTGGGAAAATCGACGCTAATGAACGCCTTGGTAGGCGAACGAATTTCGATTATTACTTCGAAAGCGCAAACTACGCGCCACCGGATTATGGGGATTGTGAACGGCGACGATTTTCAGATTGTGTACTCGGACACACCGGGTGTGCTCAAACCGAATTATCGTTTGCAAGAGTCGATGCTTGGGTTTTCGCGCTCGGCATTGAGCGATGCGGATGTGTTGCTGTATGTTACCGATGTGTTCGACAAAAGCGACCGCAACACCGACTTTGTCGAAATGGTGAAACAAAACACAGCGCCGGTTATCCTTATTATCAACAAAATTGATTTGATTGACCAAGAGAAATTGGAAGTCTTGGTGGACGATTGGAAAGAATTGTTGCCACAAGCGGAGATTTTGCCGGTGTCGGCAATACATAAGTTCAACCTTGAACCGCTTTTAAAACGAATTAAAGAATTATTGCCCGATTCACCGCCTTTCTTCGACAAAGACGCCCTGACAGACAAGCCGGAACGATTTTTTGTTACCGAGATTATCCGAGAGAAGATTTTGCTGAATTATGAGAAAGAGATTCCATATTCGGTAGAGGTGTTGGTGGAGCAATTTAAGGAGGAGAAAGAACTGATTCGCATTAACGCGGTAATTTATGTGGAGCGCGATTCGCAAAAAGGAATTATCATTGGGCATGGAGGAAAATCTCTCAAAAAAGTAGGCACTGAGGCCCGCAAAGATATCGAAGCCTTTTTTGAGAAGAAAGTGTATCTTGAATTATTTGTGAAAGTGGAAAAAGATTGGCGGAACTCGGATAGGAAGTTGAGGGGGTTTGGGTATAATTTGGAGTAAATTTGATTTATGGAAAGCGCACTATTAAATATTAAAGAAGCAAGCGAATGGGCTACACAATATTTGGGAAAAAATGTTACTTCTGCGAATATTGCTTATCTTGTTCAGTATGGGCGTATCCGTAAGATTGGCGAAAATGGTTCTACACAAGTTTATCAACAGGATCTATTGAATTATTATAAATCATCAAATGCTACTCGCGAAACTAGCTGGAAAGAACAATTGGGTGAAGACTTGAATTGGGCTTTATCATTTGATCAATACAAAGAAGCCGAAACAACTAAACATGTACATCGCTTACATCCCTATAAAGGGAAATTTATCCCGCAATTGGTTGAATACTTTTTAGATTCTCATACTGATAATTTCAAGAAAGAAGTTTATTTTCAGAAAGACGATATTGTTCTCGACCCTTTTTGTGGCAGTGGGACAACACTTGTACAGGCTAACGAATTGGGGATAAATGCAGTTGGGATAGATGTATCAGCATTCAACACATTGATTTCGAATTGCAAAATATCAAAATATGATTTGATTATTTTAAAAAATGAAATCAAAAGAATTACTTCGGCATTAGAATTATTTCTCAAAAACTCAAAAACTATCGAATTTGAACAACGCTTATTAGCGGAACTCTACATATTTAACAATCAATATTTTCCTGTTCCCGAGTTCAAGTATAAAGTGGCTCAAAAATTGATTGACGGAAATGCTTACGGCGAAGAAAAAGCCAAATTATTTCTTCCTGTTTATGAGAAATTGGTCAAAGAATTTGGTATTGAATTATTGCAACCCTCTGCAAATAATTTCTTAGAAAAATGGTTTACTAAACATATCCGCAACGAAATTGATTTTGTTTTTGAAGAAATCAAAAAAATAGAAAATCAATCTATCAAGAAAATAATAAGTGTGATTTTGAGTCGAACCATGCGCTCGTGCAGAGCCACAACGCACGCCGATTTAGCAACATTGATAGAACCTGTTACAACTACCTATTATTGTGGAAAACATGGAAAAATCTGCAAACCATTATTTTCTATCCTAAAATGGTGGAAAACATATAGTACCGATACTTTAAATCGTTTATCTCAATTTGAAAAACTTCGTTCTAACACCTTTCAATGCTGTTTGACAGGCGATAGTAGAACAATTGATATTGCTGCCTGCTTAGAGAAAAAGCAGACGCATCTCGGCGAGTTAGTAAAAACGCAAAAAATAAAAGGTATTTTCTCTTCACCACCTTATGTTGGATTGATTGATTATCATGAGCAACACGCTTATTCGTATGATTTATTTGGCTTTGATCGCAACGACGAATTGGAAATAGGTCCACTCTACAAAGGACAAGGCAAACAGGCCAAAGAAAGCTATGCGCAAGGCATTGCCGATGTGTTGAATAATTGTAAAAAATATTTGGTAGATGATTATGATATTTTCTTGGTTGCCAACGACAAATACAACTTGTACCCACAAATTGCCGAAAAAGCCGGAATGCAAATCGTGAACCAATATAAACGCCCCGTATTAAATCGTACTGAAAAGGATAAGGGGGCGTATTCGGAAATTATTTTTCATCTAAAAAAATAATGAGAATGGAAAAATTAGATAAAGTTTCAAAAGCAATTGAAGAAACTATAAAAGCAATGATGGATAGGGTAATGGATAATGTTTTGATTAATGACCCATTTATTCCAGAAGAGCATCATGCCAAAAAGCCTTTATATGCAGCATTGGTCCCTGACGAAATTTTCAAAGGATCACATTTTGAGCGTCGTTTTGTAACTCCATTTGGCAAAGTTTGGGAAAAACTGGCACAAGTTGCTGGTGAAACTGCTTTTGGAACGGCTATTATAGGAAAATCAATAGAAGGAACTATTAAAAATGAAAGATTGCGTAGAATATCGGAGGTTCTTAATAAATTGGAACATCCTGAAAGAGGAAAGTTTCGTATAAAACCAAATTGGGATGAAGAAATAAAATATATTTTGGCTGGTGATGGAGAAGAAATACCTGTGACTGTAGTTTGCGATTTATATGTTGAAAATGAAAAAGAAAAATACGCATTTGAGTTAAAAGCACCACTTCCTAATAGTGACCAAACAAAGGTTAGTAAGGAAAAAATATTAAAATTGTATAGTATGACTTTACCTCAAGTTACAGGTGCTTTTTATGCTTTACCATATAACCCATATGGGAAAAAGGAAAATTATAATTGGAGTTTCCCGATGCGTTGGTTTGATATGAGAAATGACAAGTCAGTATTAATTGGTGAAGAATTTTGGGATTTATTAGGAGGGGAAGGTACTTATCAATTATTTATCAATGAAATAAACAAATTAGGGAAAAGCTATAGACAACGAATTTATACAGAATTTTTGGGTATTGAACCCCCTGATGGAGATGAAGATATTCGATTGTAGATAGCAAAAATAAACATTTATGAGCAGCAACATAGTAGCCATAGTAGGCCGCCCCAATGTGGGCAAATCGACCTTGTTTAACCGATTGACAAAGAGTCGTCGAGCCATTGTGTCCGACGAAGCGGGAACCACGCGCGACCGCCAATATGGCAAGTCCGATTGGGAAGGTGTAGAATTTTCGGTCATCGATACCGGCGGCTGGGTCGTTAATTCGGATGATATATTTGAGTCGGAAATTAAACGACAAGTAGCGTTGGCTATCGAAGAAGCCGATGTGCTCCTTTTTGTAGTCGATTTGCTCAATGGTATTACCGATTACGATGAAGCCATTGCCTCCATGCTTCGCCGTGCCAAAAAGCCGGTTATTTTGGCAACCAACAAAGCCGATACCTTTGAGTATCAATATCAAGCCGCCGAGTTTTATGCGCTCGGTTTGGGCGATCCGTTTGTAATTTCGGCAATCAATGGGCTGGGTTCGGGCGACTTGCTGGACGAAGTAGTCAAACATTTTAGTAAAGATGGAAATGCTACAGCCGAAGAAGAAGAGTTGGACGATTCACTGCCTCGTTTTGCCATTGTTGGGCGACCCAATGCCGGAAAATCATCTTTATTAAATGCTTTCCTTGACGACGAACGCACGATTGTAACCGATATTGCCGGCACCACGCGCGATTCTATTTACACCCGCTACAATAAATTCGGGCACGATTTCTACTTGGTTGATACTGCCGGAATCCGCAAAAAGGCAAAGGTGAACGAAGATTTGGAATATTATTCCGTTATCCGTTCTATCCGCGCTATTGAAAGTTCGGATGTATGCGTGTTAATGATTGATGCTACACGCGGCATCGAAAGTCAGGATTTGAATATTTTTTCTGTTATCCAGAAAAACAAAAAGGGCTTGGTGGTGTGTGTCAACAAGTGGGATTTGATTGAAGACAAAGACGCGAAAGACATTAAAGGCTTTGAGCGAGGCATTCGTGAGCGCTTGGCTCCGTTTGTCGATTTCCCGATTATTTTTACTTCGGCTCTCACCAAGCAACGCATCTTTAAAGTGATCGAAACGGCTGCCGCTGTGTATGTAAACAAAAAACGCCGTGTAACCACAGCGAAACTGAATGAATTTATGTTGCCTATCATCGAGCGTTATCCGCCACCGGCACTGAAAGGAAAGTATATCAAGATAAAATATGTAACCCAGTTGCCTAAGACGCAAGTGCCCACCTTTGTGTTTTTTGCCAATTTGCCGCAATATGTAAAAGAACCTTATCGCCGTTACTTGGAAAACAAAATGCGCGACGAATGGGATTTCCACGGCACACCGATACAGATATTTATCCGTCAGAAATAAAAACAAAAACGAGCATCTTTTTCAGGTGCTCGTTTTTTGTTTTCCGGAAGATTATTGTTTGTATTGTGCTTTAATTTCCTTTTGTTTGTCTTTCAACGCATCTTGTTGTTTTTCGATTTCCTTTTGTTTGCTTTTCAAGTCGTCAATCTGTTTTTGAAGGTCTTGCTTCGGTTTGTCAAGCGCATCGATATCTTTTTGAACAACAGCAATTTTAGCTTCCATTTCAGCTTTCAGGCGAGCAGACTCAAGTTTGTCAATTTTCTTATTCTCTTTTTCCCAATTAATACCATCATCCTTCTCTACCGTACCCAACTGTTCCGGCAACAACATGCCTTTCAATTGCGTGTCGCGGTCGGTTTTCAGTTTGGCAACCTGAGATTTCTTTTCATTGTAGTCCATTTTGTCGTTTTCAACAATCTTGTCTATTTGCTTTTGAAACTCTTTGTTGATGTTTTTCACTTGTTTCTGTTGGTCGGAATTCAACGGAACATTCTCGATTTTTTGACTAAAAGCATTTGTTGCGATTAAGATTAATCCGAATAAGAATAATTTTTTCATAATTTATATTGTTTAAAATTTCACCGGAACAAAAATAAACATTTCAAATTATTAAAAAAAGTAAAAAGCGAAATTCTTTGCTTTGAATTTCGCTTTTCGTTCAATTTATAAAAAGGGTTATTTCTTAATATCGCCCTCTTTAATCAAATATTCAGCAATTTGAACAGCATTCAACGCGGCGCCTTTTTTGATTTGGTCGCCTACACACCAGAACGAAAGTCCGTTCGGATTTGAAATGTCTTTGCGGATACGACCCACATACACAGGATCTTTTCCGGCAATGAACAATGGCATTGGATATACTTTGTTGGCTGGGTCATCTTGCAGGATGATACCATCGGCTTTTGAGAATGCTTCGCGAGCTTCTTCGGGCGAAACAGGGCGTTCGGTCTCTACCCAAATAGCTTCGGAGTGAGCGCGAAGAGCCGGTACACGCACACACATAGCACTAACCTCTACATCTGAGTGCATAATTTTGCGTGTTTCGTGGTACATTTTCATCTCCTCTTTGGTGTAACCATTGTCGGTAAACACATCAATTTGCGGAATCAGGTTGTATGCCAATTGATAGGCAAATTTATTTACTGTTGGTTCTTCACCACGAGTGATTTGCGAGTATTGCTCTGCCAATTCGTCCATCGCAGCAGCTCCGGCACCCGAAGCGGCTTGATATGTAGATACATGCACACGGCGGATATGCGAAAGGTTTTCGATCGCTTTCAACGCCACTACCATTTGAATGGTTGTACAGTTTGGATTGGCAATCACCCCGCGCGGACGGTTTTTAGCATCCACTGCATTGACTTCGGGCACTACCAACGGCACATCGGCGTCCATACGGAATGCGCTCGAATTGTCGATCATCACGGCTCCGAATTTGGTTATATCTTTTTCAAATTCTTTCGAAATACTTGCTCCGGCAGAGGTGAACACGATGTCTATCCCTTTAAAATCGTCGCCATGAACAAGTTCTTTTACCGTATATTTTTCACCTTTGAATTCGTAAACAGATCCTGCACTACGAGACGAACCGAACAGGAAAAGTTCGGTAATCGGGAAGTTTCTTTCGGCAAGCACACGCAAAAACTCTTGCCCAACGGCACCACTTGTGCCTACAATTGCTACATTCATTTTTTTATTTTGTTTAATAGATTTTGTAATAAAATGATTTGCAAAATTAGTTGTTTTCTAACTTAGTACATGACAAAAATAAATTTTTAATCCTTAAATCAATAAAAACATCGTCATGTCGACCAAAACGACGAGGTACGAGGAGTGCCGTGGAGACATCGCAAAAGCAGCGTTAACCAGTCTTCTGCGATGTCTCGACAAGCTCGACATGACGATACTTTTATTGATTTAAGCAGTATGCTGTCATTTAGGGTTTGAATTCATCACGGGGAAGCTTTCCCCCAACAAGGGGAACTTTTCCCCCATCAAGGGGAGCTCGTCCCCCATCATGGGGAGCTCTTCCCCCATCATGGGGAAATTTTCCCCCATCATGGGGAAACTTTCCCCTATCATGGGGAGTTCTTCCCCCATCAAGGAGGACTCTTCCCCAAACATGGGGAAACTTTCCCCCAACATGGGGAGCTTTTCCCCCAACACGGGGAAACTGTCCCCCATCAAGGGGAGCTCTTCCCCCAACATGGGGAGTTCTTCCCCCCGATAATTTCTAATCTCCCAATAGTTAATTAAATTTCAATTAAATATTTTTCAGGTTCTACCGGTTTTTGTATGGAAGTAAATTTAAACAAATAAATTTAGCTGCCGAGCAGCAAACTATTTGTAGCATATAAAACAAAACAGAATCTTAGGTACAGAGCAAAGGCATTATATTTTTATTTCGAATAACATTTCTTTTCCAAATTTTCATTACATTTGACAAAGTTAAAAAAATCAATCTTATTCAGCATGAAGAATCCATTCCACGCCGCACAAAAAGCAATCGTTTTTTTGCTCGGCATTTCCGTTTTGTTTGTGTCGCAATCGTGCGGCGATAAGAAGTACAAGCCGCTTGTGGTCGACCCTGCTTTTTCGGCTTATGTTATCTCGTTTACCTCGGGTGTTATATCCAACCAAAGCAAGATAACTGTGCGTTTGGTGCAAGAGATTGCTACTGCCGAACCGGGTAAAGAGCTAAGCAGTAATCCGTTTTCCATCAGTCCGGGTATTAAAGGGAAAGCCATGTGGGCAGATAAACAAACTATCGAGTTTATTCCTGACAAACCGCTTCCTTCGGGCGAAATATATACCGTAGAGTTCAAATTGAGCAAGTTTATCGATGTGCCGTCAGATTTGAAAACGCTTAAATTCCGTTTCCAGGTGATCAAGCAGGCCATGTTGTATGAGTTTGAAGGAATATCGCCTTACAAAGAAAACGATGCTAAATGGCAACGCATACACGGTAGCTTTATCACTGCCGATTATGCTAACCCCGAAGCATTGGAAAAAGCCGTTTCGGCCGAGAAATACAAATTTACCTGGAAGCATAGTAAAGATGGTAAAGTACACTCGTTTACCATTGACAGTGTAGAGCGCAAGTCGTCCAATTATTTTGTAAAACTAAAATGGGACGGCGACGATATTGGGGCTAAGAAAGCGTCTGATTCCAAAGAAATAGAAATGCCCGCCTTAGGCGATTTTAAAGTGATTGGTGTTCGTCAAAAAAACAATCCGAAAACCCTGATCGAAGTGTTCTTTTCCGATCCATTGAGCAAAACACAGGATATGAAAGGCTTGTTCTACCTCAACCCAAGCGCGAGTGAAAATGTTATTATTGACGGAACAAAAGCACAAATCATCCCTTCCAAATCGGTAACAGGCAATGTGCAACTGTTTGTATATTCGGGCGTAAAAAATATCAATGAAAAAAGTTTAGGAAAGGACTTTATCACTACATTTAGTTTTGTAAGTATGATGCCGCAAGTGGAACTAATCGGTGATGGTGTTATCTTCCCAAGTGCCGACGGTATTAAGTTCCCATTCCGTGCAGTAAGCCTTTCGGCAGTAGATGTAAAGGTTATTCAAATTTTCGAAAATAATATTGTACAATTCCTTCAAGTAAACCAATTGGACGGCGAGCGCGAGCTTAAACGCGTAGGCCGTGTGGTTTACACTGCCGAAGTACCGCTTACTTCGGACGACCCGATTGATTATGGTGTGTGGAATAATTTTGCACTCGATTTATCTACCCTAATAAAACCCGAACCGGGTGCTATCTATCGTGTAGAAATCAGTTTCCGCAAAAAGCATTCATTGTTCCCATGCTCGGGAAGTGATGTGGAAAATGAAGAATATCAGGAGCCTGAGAATCCAAACAAAGCATTTGACGAAACCAGCAGCGATTATTACTATTGGAGCGATTACGACGATTATTATTATGATGGTTATAGCTGGTACGAAAAAGACGACCCATGCAAACCATCTTATTATATGAGTAGCGACCACCGTGTGTCGCGCAATGTGTTTGCCTCCGATTTCGGGATTATAGCTAAAGCCGGAACCAATGGCGAATATGTAGCCATTGTTACCGACCTTACCACAGCCGAACCGCTTAAAGGTATCGAAGTAGAATTGCGCAACCTGCAAAATCAAGTGATTGCCACCGGAAAAACAGATGGTGACGGTTTCTGCCGTGTGCGCATACCGGACAATAATAAACCATTTGTATTGATTGCCAAAAAAGATAAGGCGCGTGGTTATCTTCGTCTGGACGACGGCTCGTCGCTTTCGCTCAGTATGTTTGATGTACAGGGCGAGGAACTCAAAAAAGGCTTGAAGGGATATATCTATGGTGAGCGCGGCGTGTGGCGTCCGGGCGATATGATGTATTTAACCTTTGTGCTGGAAGATAAAAACAAAGTGCTTCCGGCCAATCACCCAGTTGTGTTCGAGTTTTATAACCCGATGGGGCAACTCTCGCAACGCGTGGTTAAAGCCAATAGTTTGAACGGTTTTTACAGTGTAGCCGTTCGTACTCCGGGCGACGCACCAACCGGCAACTGGACAATGAAAGCCTTGGTAGGCGGTTCGACATTTAGCCGTACCCTTCGCATTGAAACCGTGAAGCCAAACCGATTGAAAATTAACTTAACTTTCCCTTCTAAAATATTGAAAAAAGGAGTTACCGAAACCGGTAAATTGCAAGTAAACTGGTTGCACGGAGCACCTGCACGAGGTTGTAAAGCAACCATTGAAGCAAGTGTTGCCCCAACCAGAACAAACTTTGAAGCATTCAAAGGCTATGTGTTTGACGACCCTGCCAAATCGTTCGAATCGAAAGATATAGCCGTATTCAACGGTACTTTGAACGAAAATGGCGAAGCCACCGTCAACGCCAAGCTCAATGTAGAAGGCAATGCGCCCGGTATGCTTGCCGTGCAGATGAAAACCAAAGCATTCGAAGCCGGCGGCGATTTCAGTATCGACCGCGCTATGTTCACTTATTCTCCATACAGCCAATATGTAGGGGTGAAAATTCCGGAAGGCAAAGGTTGGAACAATGCACTTTATTCCGACGAAAAGAATATAATTCCAATTGCTTTGGTCGATGAAAACGGTCGTCCGGCTAATGGAACCGTGAAGGTTGAGATATTTGATGTGTATTTCCGCTGGTGGTGGGAACAATCGGAAGAAGAGAACCTGGCAGATTATGTTTCCAACCAAACTTCCAAGCGAGTGAAAACCGACTTTGTAGATATTCGCAATGGAAAAGCTATGTACGAAATGAACCTTGGCGGCAACTACTGGGGACGCATGTTAATGCGCATTACCGACCAAAGCAGTGGGCATAGTACCGGAGCCGTATTCTACACAACCTACAAAAGCTGGTACAGCAATGCCGGAAGCGATAATCCGGGCGGTGCCGAAATGTTGATGTTCTCTACCGATAAAAAGAAATATTCGGTAGGCGAAAAAGTAAGCATTCAACTTCCGGTAACACATCGCGGAAGAGCTTTGATAAGCCTTGAAACAGGCAGTAAAGTATTGAAGAACTATTGGTTCGAACCGAAAGACCAAGACTCAAAATTCACCTTTGAGGTAACGGCTGATATGGCACCCAATGTATATATTCACATTTCGTATATACAGCCACACAATAACAAAAACGATTATCCAATCCGTATGTATGGTGTGCAGCCTATTTCGGTCGAAGACCCTGACACGCATCTGGAACCTGTTATCACCATGAAAGATGAACTCAAACCGGAGGAAACATTTAGCGTAACCGTAAAAGAAACCAAAGGCAAACCAATGACTTATACCATTGCCATTGTAGATGAAGGCTTGCTCGACCTTACCCGATTCCGTACGCCTAATCCGTGGGATGTGTTCTACAACCACGAAGCGCTTGGAGTGCGCACTTGGGATATGTACAAATATGTGGCCGGAGCATTTACAGGTAAGTTAGCCGGATTGTTGGCTGTCGGTGGTGACGCTGCCTTCAACAAAAACGGAAAGGAAAATACCAACCGCTTTAAACCGGTGGTACTCTTTAAAGGTCCATTCGAATTGAAGAAAGGCGAAAGCAAAACACATTCGTTCACCATGCCGAATTATGTCGGTTCGGTGCGCGTGATGGTAGTTGCGGGGCAAGATGGGGCGTATGGCTCGGCTGAGAAAGCAGTGCCCGTAAAACAATCGCTCATGGTATTGCCTACCTTGCCGCGCGTGGTAAGCCCGACCGAAACCATCAAAATTCCGGTAACAGTATTTGCCATGGATAAATCGGCAAAGAATGTAACCGTCAATTTAGTTTTGGACAAAAATTTCGAAGCATTGGATGGCACCACCCGCCAGTTGACATTTGCACAACCCGGCGATCAATTAGTCGAATTTAAAGTAAAAGTAAAAGACCGGATAGCCGAAGGTAAAATTGTGGTAAATGCCACAGCCGGCGGCATCAAAGCATCGTCCGAAACAAACTTGCAGGTGCGCATGCCAAATCCGCCCGTAACATCGGTAGTAACCGCACTTGTAAAACCCGGCGAAACATGGAGCCAACGCATCAATGCAATCGGTATTGCCGGCACAAACAGCGGAACGGTAGAAATATCGCGCATGTATCCGGTCAATCTCGAAAGACGCCTGCAATACCTCATACAATATCCACACGGATGTATCGAGCAAATTACTTCGGCAGCATTTCCTCAAATATATTTGAAAAATGTAATGGATTTGTCGGACGCCCGCAAAGCCGAAATAGAAACCAATGTGAACGCCTGCCTCAACCGGCTCAAATCCTACCAGCAAACCAATGGCGGATTTGCCTATTGGCCAGGTGTCGACCCATCGGGAGCCAGCGAATGGGGCACCAACTATGCCGGACATTTCATGCTCGAAGCACAAGCCAACGGGTACACCATTCCGGTAGGGCTGCTCGACTCGTGGATTACTTATCAAACCACACAGTCAAACAATTGGGGTTCGTCCAAAAACCGCTACAGCCGCTATAGCGACGACTTGAACCAAGCCTATCGCCTCTATACGCTCGCTTTGGCCAAAAAACCCGCCATGAGCGCCATGAACCGCATGCGCGAAACGCAAGGCATTGCCAACGAAGCCAGATGGCGATTGGCAGCCGCTTATGCCATTGCCGGCAAACCGGATATTGCTGCTACTATCGTAAACACAATAGACGAAACCGCACGCATCAATGTGGACGAATACTATTATTATGGTACTTACGGCAGCGACGAGCGCGATATGGCAATGAAACTCGAAACGCTCATTTTGCTCAAGCGCAAACAGCAAGCCGAAGGCATTGTGATTGACCTGGCAAAAGCGCTTGCTTCGGACGAATGGATGAGCACGCAAACTACCGCCTACTCGCTTCTGTCCATATCCAAATATATGGGCAACGACGGCGACAATCAAACATTAGCATGCACCTTGCAGATTGATGGCAACAAAACAACAGTCAGTACACGCAAACCGGTTTATCAGGCAGATTTGAATTTGAATGCCGCAGCCGGCAGGTCGGTATCCATACGCAACACTACCAATCAAGATCTGTATGTACGGGTAGAATTGCAAGGAGTACCAGTGATGAAGGAACAAGCCGCCGAATCGTCCAATCTGGGCATGTCTATCCGCTATTTCGACATGAAAGGCAAGGCACTCAATCCGGCTTCGATGAAACAAGGCACCGAGTTCTACGCCGAAGTAACGGTAACACATCCGGGTGTGCGCATGGGGTATACCGATTTAGCCATCGAGCAACTCTTCCCATCGGGCTGGGAAATAATGAACACCCGCATGGACGAAGTGAAAAGCGCTAAAATGAATACCGACCAACCCCGTTATATAGACATTCGCGACGACCGTGTGTACATGTACTTCGATCTTGATAAAGGCAAGAAAAAGACCTTCCGCGTGTTGTTGCAAGCCGCCTATTTAGGCTCGTTCTATATGCCTTCGGTATATTGTCAGGCAATGTACGACAATACTATCCGTGCCCGCAGCGAAGGCAAATGGGTAGAAGTAGTGAAATAAAACCCCTCTCCCCCCTAACAGTCAGGGTTTCACTCAAAATTTCATCAGTCAGGGTTTCACTCCAAGTGAAGCCCTGACTTTCTCATTGCAAGGCGCTATCTCAAAAGTCAAAATATTATTTTTGCAACTTCAAGGTTTCACTCCAAGTGAAGCCCTGACTTTTTTCATCAGTCAGAGCTTCATCAGTCAGGGTTTAGCTAACGCTGATTTTCAATTCACTCCAAGTGAAGCCCTGACTTTTTTAGGTGCAGCGCACCGCAATCTTTACTCCCTTTGGTCGTGACCGTTGGTTGTAGCCGTGTGGCTTTAGCCCACGGACAAAGAAGCATCCACATAAACAAGCCGCGTAGCGGCGACACATAGCTACATTGCGAATTATGTCACCGCTACGCGGTTCTGTTTTGTGTTCACATTTTATCCGTGGGCTTACGCCACACGGCTACAAGGATTCCGCTGCGATGCAGCTAAATTTTTTGGGCATCGTTACCTTATTTTTTTTAATAATTTAATTTCCACACGAAATCCAGTAGAACCATAAATTTTAATGTTTAAAACAATAAAAGTATCGTCATGTCGACCAAAACGACGAGTGGTCGCTGAGCGTAGTCGAAGTGGCACGAGGAGTGTCGTGGAGACATCGCAAAAAATTTATTAATCAGGCTTCTGCGATTGCGGGTCAAGCCCGCAATGACGACACTTTTATTGCTTTTATATTATTCTTTTATTTTCTTTCATCAGTCAGGGTTTTATCAGTCAGGGTTTCACTCCAAGTGAAGCCCTGACTTCTTTATAACCCATCGCCGGGCGGCGAGAAACTCGAAAAATAGTTTAGAAAAATATCTGAAATATGGGTTTGAGTACCATCCTCTATTTTTTCCCAGGCAATATCATCATTCTTTTTCAATCTCGCACACAGTTCGACCAACGATCCGCAACCGGCTTTACGAAAAACATCGCAAGCCTTCTTGTCTTCCAAAAGGTCTGAAAAAGCAAGGCTTCTCAGGTTGTCTATCCCCAGGTATTTTTTATCTTCCTTTTGCAATCCGGTCTGTTCTTCCAGTTTTTTGCCTTCGGGCGTGCCGTTGTTGGTCAGGAAAAGGAAAGTGCGTATAACCACCATCCCGTCTATTACATTGGCAACCAAATAACCTGCTTTTGCATGGTATATATAAAATTCTATCAGCAAATCCCCCTTGTGGTCTTTCAGTATCTTATGCTGCATCATTATCGAAGCCGATACGAAGGTGCGCGCAAAGCCCCATGTGCATAAGCAGGTTCGTTGCAAAAGGCGGTCTATGGCATGCATTTGTATATATACCGGAATCTTGAAGCCTTTCATAATGCTCTCGCCCGGCAGGTGTTCTATAGGTATTTCGATAAGCATTACCAACTCGTTGAGCGAAAAGGTTAAAGCAACGGCAGGGCGGGAAACATTGTTGTGAATAAAATGTTTGACCGGAAGAGGATAACTTTTCATATAAATGGTCGTTCCCAAATCGGCAGGATTAGATTTGCTGCTCAATTCAAAATTGACGGTATATACAAACTTGTCGTCCCGAGTTGTCATAAGCAACATTATATAGTTGACGCATTTTTGCAATTCCTCCACATACTCCTTGTACAAATCTTCTTCAACACGGATAAATTCGTTAAAACGCTCCATTCCCTCCACTTTCATATCGTCAGCATTAAGTGCTTTTGCCAGCATACAGAGGGATATACCAATGGTGCCGTAATCCGAAAAGCTGATAGTACGCCCCGAACCTTTTATTATTTCAAACTTTGTATCGGATAGATAACTTTTTGCCGCTTTCTCAATCTCTTTCAAATATTTGGGACACAGGGTGTTTTCTCCCTCTGCCCTGACTTTGAGATTATGAAGTTTGTACCGGAGCAAAAATTCTTTATGTTTAGCCGGAATTATGTCAAACAAAGATTCGTCGCCAATAGCCCAACACACATGTTTGAGGCGCTGCAGATAGTCTTTTTTGTATTGCACCTCCATAAGGTGCTGTTTTTCATGAAGCGATTGCTTGCCTGTTTTCTTTTTCTTAGACATGGTTTATTATATAATCTTTCATTTTCCAAAAATAACTAAAAAAGGCATAAGCAGATGACAAAACTTCAAAAGAGTTTCTAACGCTCAGGGTAACAGTCAGGGTTTAGCCAACGCTGATTTTCAATTCACTCCAAGTGAAGCCCTGACTGTTTTAGGTGCAGCGCACCGCAATCTTTGTAGCCGTGCGGCTTTAGCCCACGGACAAAATGCAAATACAAAACAGAACCGCGTAGCGGTGAAACTACGCGGCTCGTTTATCAGTCAGGGTTTCACTCCAAGTGAAGCCCTGACTTTTTTCACGGGGGAAGGGCTACCCGAAAGTTGGGAAATGGAATCCCGAACGGAGGAAAGGCTACCCAAAAGTTGGGAAATGCAATCCCGAACGGAGGAAGCATTTCCCGAAAGTTGGGAAATCAAATCCCGAACGGAGGAAGCGCTACCCAAAAGTTGGGAAATCAAATCCCGAGCGGAGGAAAGGCTACCCAAAAGTTGGGAAATGGAATCCCGAACGGAGGAAGCATTTCCCGAAAGTTGGGAAATCAAATCCCGAACGGGAAACCGTAGAGCCGTGGCGTGGTCAGTGAGCGTAGTCGAACTGCGCCGCGGCTCTACACGCGTGCCCCATTCCAATACCGGCATCCCCAATGCTGCCCCCTCTGTCTATTAATTATTGAATGCCTGTCGTTTTGTATTTATTGTTGGCATGTCAATTGCCTGCCGTTCGCCGTAGAGCCGTGGCGTGGTCGCTGAGCTTGTCGAAGTGTGCCGCGGCTCTACAAATGCGCGCCCCCCATTCAAATACCGGCATCCCCAATGCTGCCCCCTCTGTCTATTAATTATTGAATGCCTGCCGTTTTGTGTTTATCGTTTGTATTTCGTTTTACGTTTTAGAGCCGTGGCGCACTAAGACAAGATCAGCGCCCACCACGCGGCTCTACAAATGAGTGCCCCATTAGGATAA
>JAVBLE010000067.1:0-11411 GCA_031553685.1 Paludibacteraceae bacterium
GATTTAGGTTTTAAGTCGTTTAAGCTATCGCCTTCCAATTTCAAAGTATGGCGAAGCGAAAAAATTACGGAAGAAAATCTTGAACAGCAAATGGAAATGTTTATCGACCCCGTGAAACCCGAAAGCGAAACCGAAAACATGCTGGTGGAACTGATGCTCAAATCGGGCTACCAACTCACCGACAAAGTAGAGCATAAAGGCAAATATTACAGCATTAACAACAACGAACTGATTATCGCCCTCACGGAAATAAACCCTGCTGTGGCCGCCGAAATCATTGCCCAACAGCCGAAAAAAGTGATTGCACTCGACCGCCTCTTTTCGGGCAACGACGAACTCAAAACCAACACCGCCCTGCAAATGAAAGATGCCGGCGTGGAGTTTAAGACGATATAGGATATGGAAAAACAAAGTTTCATAGAATTATTAGGTTTTGAAAGGGCTGTGCATGTCAACAGTCCGATAAATGAAATATCTGAAAATCAACTTGAAATCAAAACTCAAGTCGAAAAATTTGGTATTGACCAAATTTACTTTAGCCAAGATGAAAAGAATAGTTATCCGGCCGTTTTTATCAAGCAGGTAATTGCGTTTGATGATGAAAAGACTTTAAAAGAGATTGCAGCTATACACAAAAAAGCATGGAACTATAAAAAAGTTTCTTTTCTGTATGTGTATAACGACACCGAAATTCGGATTTATAATTGCGTAGAAACGCCTGTTTTTGTCACTGAAGGAACAAACTATGAAGATGAGTTAAAGAAAAAAGAATTAATATCATGCAAACAATCCGACAAAACTAAATTGTCGGAATTAAGCAGTGTATTCTCATCCATTGCTATTGATTCCGGATTAGTTTGGACTTTAGATGCCGCTACGGAGTTAAGAAATAAAATTAAACTGCAACGGCGAGTTGACCAATATCTTGTTGAAAGTTTGACGAGAGTTACTCAAGATTTAATAAAAGATGGTTTACAGATCGAATTCATACACCGGTTGATTTTGCGGTCGTTATTTCTTTTATACTTGGAAGATAGAGACGCTACTGATAAAGCATTCTATGCTCAATTTAAAAAAGAAGCAACAAGCTATTTTGACATCCTAACGGATACAAAAGCTACTTTCGCATTATATAAAAAATTGGAAACCTGCTTTAATGGAAATGTTTTTTCTGTCGAAGATGATGAAGAAAAATTCATCACGAAAGAGCAATTGGCCATTATCCGCCAATGCTTTATTTCAGGATATGAAAATACGGCTCAAACAATGCTGTTTAATGACTGGCGTTTATTTGACTTCAGCATTATTCAAATAGAATTGTTAAGCCAAATTTATGAAAACTTTTTGGCAAAGGTAGATCCTGAAAGGAAAAATGCTTCAGGTACTTATTACACACCGCCATCGTTGGTGGAGTTGATTTTGAATGAAAAATTACCGGTAAATGCGAATGAAAATCAATACAATCTGAAAATATTGGATCCGGCCTGCGGTTCGGGAATTTTCTTGGTCGAAAGTTTTAAACGCTTGGTTAAACGCTATGAAAATGCTCATCAGAAGAAATTGACGGATTTTGACGAGTTGAAAAAATTATTGATCGAGAATATTTATGGAATTGAGTGTGACAGGAATGCTGTTAAAGTGGCTGCATTTAGTTTGTATTTGGCTTTGGTAGATTGTTTAGACCCCAAGACGCTTTGGCAAAACAAACGGTTACCTAATTTAATCAATGATCCGGATGATAAAACGCTGAAGAAACAAGGGTATAACTTATATAAGCGGGATACAATCGAAGTAAATAAAGAAATTGAAAGCATTTCTTTTGATTTGGTTGTAGGAAATCCACCCTTTGGAACAGAAACCGCTACACGAAAGTTGCCCGAATCAATTCGTAATTATTGTAATGAACAACAGTTTGCCAAAGAAATGGTATTGCCGTTTTTGCATAAAGCCATTCAATTTGCGCCCAATGGCGAAATAGCGATGATTTTCAATACAAAAGTGTTAACCAATACAGGCACCACTTATCAGCATTTTAGACAATGGTTATTTAATGAATGTTATGTGGAAAAAGTGTATAATTTTTCCATTCTAAGAAAAGCCCCTAAAGATTTTGGCGGACAACTTTTTGGCGATGCGGTAGGTCCCATCAGTATTGTTTTTTATAAGAAAGAAGAAGCAAATCCTACAGATAGAATTGTTTATTATGCACCAAAAACCTATGTAAAATCGAATGTATTGGAAGGTATTGTTATCGATAGTACCGATGTAAAATACTTGCCCCGTGAAGAATGTCAAAAACTGGATACGAAAATTTGGAAGATAGCGATGTGGGGCGGCATGGCAGATTTTGAGTTGATAGAAAGATTAACATCAAATCAATATAATTCGATAGGAAGTTTTTCAAAACAGTCGAAAATAAAGTCTGGAGTGGGTTTCCAATTATTGACACAAAAAAAAGATAAACCTAAAACATCTGACGAATTAGTCAAACTTCCTTATTTAGATGCAGATAGAATAAACAGGTATTATACAGAAGACAATTTTGAATCTATTGTAAAATCTATAAAAACTAAAAAGGCAAATTCCTTTTATCAGTCTTATTATAAAGTTAATGATATTAACCAATTAAAAGAAATAACTGTCTTTCGTAGGTTGGGAGATCGTAATGCATATAAAACCCCGCACATCATTGTAAAAAAAGGGTTGGAAAACAACGCTATATGTGCTTCTTTAATAGAAAAAGAGTGTTCGTTTAGAGATGGGGTCTATGGTTTCTATTCGTCTCAAGAGA
The DNA here is from genome assembly GCA_031553685.1 of Paludibacteraceae bacterium. Classification (GTDB taxonomy): domain Bacteria; phylum Bacteroidota; class Bacteroidia; order Bacteroidales; family Paludibacteraceae; genus JAFGVL01. The sequence goes on from JAVBLE010000067.1 coordinate 2,792, forward strand.
ATGAGATATTACTAAGAATGCTTGTTGCTTATTTTAACTCTAAATTAAGCACTTACTTTCTATTCATGACTATTTCTTCTTATGGGATTGAAAGAGAACAAATAATGAAGGATGAGTATCTATCCATCCCTATTAACTTGAATGAAGAACAAATAACGGCAATTGCAGATTGTATAAATAGTATTGTTTCTGAACAAAAAAATGCGTCATTTTTGAAAATTCAAACAAACGAAGAAATTTATTTTAGCCCAGATATTGAAAAAACTATTAGCGAGAGTTTTAATCTAACAACAAAGGAAAACATATTAATAAACGATCTCATTAATTTCAACATTGATTTATTTCATAATCAAAAAGATTCAAAAGCCTTATTCCCTGTCATAGCCCCCACGCTCTACGCAGAAATGCTGCGTGCTGAGTTGAATGATTTTTTAGAAGATCAAAGTCTATTTGCTAATGCAACTATTTATGCTAAAGACAACCATAATCCTTTGTCGTTGATAAAAATATCTTTTGAAAAAGAGAAAAAAGAAGTGTTGTCATCGAAAGAAAAAGTAGGCGCAGAATTAAAAAAAATAGATCAATTATTATGGCAGAAAAAAGCCGGAAGTATTTACTTTCGTAAAAAGTTGAACTATTACAACGGTGATGATATTTTTATTATTCGTCCCAACCAACGCCGGTTTTGGAGTCAATCCATGGCCATGGAAGATGCTTCGGAACTAATTCTTGAAATTTTAAATTCGGAGGATTAAATGACAGGGAAGTTTAATTACACTCGGAATTTCAAAATCAGTTTTGAAAATAAATGTATCCGCCTATTTGTTGAGGCTTATAATCAATACATAACTGAAAAATCAATACAAGTGAATTGGGAAGAAAATGATATTACAAGCCAGTTGCATGAATATATTGATAAAAATCCATTACGATCGAAATGGTCAATATCAAGTAATGTAGAACAACATTTGCCTAATCACTCTGTTGCTAAAACAAAAGGATTTGCTGCAAAAGATTTGCGGATTGATTTGCGTTTTGTGAAATTTCAGATGAAAATTTTTCAATCAAGCAAACAGCATGAAGTGTTTTTTGAAGCAAAACGATTAAAAGCAAGCGATTCAGGTTTAAAAAGAAGATATATTGATACAGGAATAGATAATTTTACCACTTTAAATTACCCACATGGATTTTTAGTCGGATACTTGTTGGAAGGAACAGTTTCTTCAACTATAGAAAATGGCATCAATAAATTATTGAGGGACGATAGTCGAGAACAAGAATGTTTACATCCTCAACAGCATGAAATAGTGCAACATTATTTCGAATCCAACCATTCGGATTTGTGTTTAAAACATTTGATATTTGATTTTACAGGATTATGAAACTTCACTTCGATTCCAACCAACCCTACCAGCTTGACGCTATTCGTTCTGTAACCGATATTTTCGAAGGACAGGATTTGAAGAGCAACGATTTTGAATTTTCGTTGCACACCGCCGGTAGTATGTTTTCGGAAGAAGGCTTTGGAAATAACCTGACAATTAGTGAAGAACAAATCCTGAATAATGTTCAGGTAATCCAACAACGCAACGGAATTAAAAATGAAGCGTTAAGTTTGCACGGCATGAACTTTTCCGTAGAAATGGAAACAGGAACGGGCAAAACCTATGTCTATCTGCGCACTATTTATGAGTTGAACGAACTCTATGGATTCCGCAAGTTTGTGATTGTGGTGCCGTCCATTGCCATTCGTGAAGGGGTCTTGAAAAATTTACAAATCACGCACGAACACTTCCAATCGTTATACGACAAGGCAAGCATGAGTTTCGAGGTGTACGACAGCAAGAAAGTTTCCAACCTGCGCAACTTTGCCTTGAGCAACGCTATTCAGGTGTTGGTGCTGAATATTGATGCCTTTGCCAAAGACGAAAATATCATCAACAAGCCCAACGATAAACTCAGCGGAAAGTCGCCCATCGAATTTATTCAGGCCACTTGTCCTGTAGTGATTGTGGACGAGCCGCAAAACATGGAAACCGACATCCGCAAACGAGCCATTCAAAACCTGCACCCACTTTGCACTTTGCGTTATTCGGCTACACATACCAATTTGTACAATTTGATGTATTCGCTCAATCCGGTGAATGCCTACGATTTGGGCTTGGTAAAACAAATCGAAGTCGATTCGGTTATTGGCGAAAACGCCATGAATGATGCCTTTGTGAAAGTAGAAAGCATTCAGCACAGCGGCAAAAACAAGATCATTACGAAAATCACTTTGGATGTAAATACCGCCAAAGGCGTACAACGCAAAACGCTCACAGCCAATTGTGGCGATGATTTGTTCCTGCTTTCCGGCGAACGCGAAATTTACCGCGATTTGCGGATTGATGAAATTGACTTCCAATATCAGAATATTTCCTTGTCAAATGGGCAAATTCTTGAAGTCGGCGAAACTCAAGGCGGACTAAAAGACGAAGTGCAGCGGCACATGATTCGCATGGCGGTGGAAGAGCATCTGAAAAAAGAAAACCAATATGCAAAAAGAGGCATCAAAGTGCTTACGCTTTTCTTTATCGACAAAGTAAAGAATTACCGCGAATACGATGCTGCCGGAAATCCGGTGAAAGGAAAATTCGCCCAATGGTTTGAAGAAATTTATACCGAAGAAATCGGTAAACCGAAATATACTGCTTTGGTAAAATTCAAGGCAGAAGAGGTGCACAATGGGTATTTTTCGCAAGACAATAAAGGGAAACTGAAAGATACGGGCGGCGAAACGCAAGCCGACAACGACACCTACAAATTGATTATGCAGGACAAAGAGCGCTTGCTTGATAGCGAAACGCCCTTGCGGTTTATCTTTAGCCACTCGGCATTGCGCGAAGGTTGGGACAATCCCAATGTATTTCAAATTTGTACGCTCAACGAAACCAAATCCGACCTGAAAAAGCGTCAGGAAATAGGACGCGGTTTGCGCCTTTGTGTGGACAACACAGGGCAGCGGATTTACGACAGCGCCATCAATCGTTTGACGGTGATTGCCAACGAAAGTTATGAAGATTTTGCCAATGCCCTGCAAAAAGAAATTGAAGCAGATTGCGGCATCACTTTCGGCGGACGGATTAAGAACAAGCAGGAACGCCAAAAAGTCGGCTATCGCAAAGGCTTTGAAATAGACCCGAAATTTCTTGAGATTTGGGATAGAATCAAATACAAAACCAAATACAATGTCTCTTACAAAACCGATGAGCTGATTATTCTTGCCGGAAAAGCGGTAAAAGAAATGCCGGCCATACATCGCCCTATTGTGCGTAGCACGCGTATGGGCGTAAACATCACCGAAAAAGGCGTTTCAGGGAATTTGTTGAGCGACGCCATAGTTGAATATGGAAAAGAAAATCCAAGCGTTTCCGACTTGCCTGATGTGGTTTCTTACATTCAGAATAAAGCGGAATTGACCCGTCAAACGGTTTTCGACATTATCCGCCAATCGGGGCGGATGAAGGATATTTTGGTGAATCCGCAACTGTTTATGGACAATGCGGTAAAAGCGATCAAAAACACCCTGTACGAGTTGATGATTGACGGCATTCAATACGAGAAAATCGGCAATAAGTTTTATGAAATGACTTTATTTGATGATGCCGATTTTGAAATTTATTTGGATCATTTTACCCATACTGTAAAAGACCCCGACAAAACCATTTACGAAAACTATATCCCCCTCGATTCTTCTGTCGAAAGCCAATTTGCACAAGACTGTGAAACCAGCGAAAACATTGAATTTTATTTCAAATTGCCAAATTGGTTCAAAATCCCCACGCCGATTGGAAATTATAATCCCGACTGGGCAGTCATTTTCAAAGGCGAAAAGAAAATCTACTTCATAGCCGAAACCAAAAGTGAAAATCAGGAATTACGCGGCAGCGAATCCCTGAAAATAAAGTGCGGGAAAGCGCATTTTGAAAAATTTGAAGAGGTGGTATATAAGCAGGTTTCATCGGTGGTAGAATTAAGCAATATTTAATTTTGCAATAAAAAGAAAAGTATAAGCGCCCGGAATGAACAAAGGAAACACCTTTTCGCCATTTGCCAAACCGCTGTATGTAATGCTTAAGCCCGTTGGGGCGGCGTGCAACCTGCGGTGTAAATATTGTTATTATTTAGAGAAAAAAGAATTGTATGCCGACGAAAAGCAGCATTTGATGACCGAAGACCTGTTGGAACGGTTTATCCAACAATACCTGCAATCGCAAACCATGCCGCAAGTGCTTTTTACATGGCATGGGGGCGAGCCGCTTATGCGCAACATCAATTTTTACAAAAAAGCCATTGAGCTGCAAAAAAGATACAAACGCCACTTGATGATAGGCAACAGCCTGCAAACAAACGGCGTTTTGCTGACCGACGAATGGTGCCGGTTTTTCAAAGAAAATAATTTCCTGATAGGTATTTCGATCGACGGAACGAAAGATTGCCACGACCACTACCGCAAAACTGCCGACGGCAAACCGACTTTCGACCAAGTGATGCGCGGCATTAACCTGCTGAAAAAACACGGCGTCGATTTCAATGTAATGGGCGTTGTCAATGATTACAATGTGGATTATCCGCTCGAGTTTTATCGGTTTTTCAAGGAAATAGATGCGCGTTTTATCCAGTTTGCACCCATTGTTGAGCGCTTGCCCGACGGCAGCCTTGCCTCGTGGAGCGTGCCTGCCGAGAAATGGGGCAATTTCCTCATCGCTGTTTTCGACGAATGGGTGCGCAACGATGTGGGTAAGTTTTACATCGATTATTTCGATTCGGCGCTGGCAAATTGGGTGGGCGAAAATCCGGGAAGTTGCATTTGGGCAAAAACCTGCGGGCATGCGGGCGTCATGGAATTTAACGGCGATGTGTATGCCTGCGATCATTTTGTTTCGCCCCAACATCGGCTGGGAAATATTTACTCCGAACCGCTCACAGGGATGATGTACTCGCAAGAACAACTGAAATTTGGGGCGGATAAACGCAATGCTTTGCCACAGCAATGCCTCCGGTGCGAATACCTGTTTGCCTGCAACGGCGAATGTCCCAAAAACCGCATCATCAAAACGGCTGACGGCGAAGATGGCTTGAATTATCTGTGCAAGGGATATTACAAGTTCTTCAAACACATAGCTCCCTACATGGATTTTATGAAAAATGAGCTGGACAACAACCGGACTCCGGTTAATATCATGGATGCCCTCAGGGGTGGAATGCGAATGTCGTCAACTTAAGGATTAAATCCAGAAATCGACCGTCATGTCGACCTTGTGGAGACATCGCATAAGACTAAAAAGAACATAAATATATGTCTGACCATGCCTGTTAGTGTGATGTCTCCACGACGCTCCTCGTACCACTTCGACTACGCTCAGTGACCACTCGTCGCTTTGGTCGACATGACGAAGGTCTTAAGTTGACGGCATTGGGTGGAATGCAGTTGTGATTTTTTATAGTACATGACAACGAAAAATATGCGAACCGGCACGCCAACCCGTCCCGCGAGGGCGGATGCGCGAGGGATGACTTCGACTACGCTCAGCCACCGGAGGTACCCCGCAGCGAACGGAATAGGGATGTGGTAGAGCCGTGGCGCGCCGCGGCTCTACGAACCGGACAGGTACGCGAGCGAGGAGTATAGCGGATAGCCCGACCCCGCCGATATTTGCGGGATGCAATACGAAATGGGGACGCGGCGGGGACGCGCCCTAATGATTTTTATTATTTTTTTGTGTATTGAGATATTTTTTTATTTAATTAAAATCATCATGAATACAATTACTTTCAACAAAGATTTTGCAAATAAAACAATTACTGTTAATTGCAAATTGAATGCCCCCCTAAACATCGTTTGGGATGCGTTTACCAATGCCTCCACGATGGAAAAATGGTTTGCGCCTGAACCTTTCAGGGCTATTACCAAAGTAGCCGATTTCCGCGAAGGCGGGCGCTGGCTCTATTATATGCTCTCGCCCGAAGGCGAAAAGTATTGGAGTTTTGCCGACTATAAAAGGATAGAACCGATGATATCGTTTGAAGTAGCCGACGGTTTTTGCGACGAAAACGGAACGATCAATGCCGGCTTTCCGCAATTATACTGGCGACACACTTTTGCGGAAGAAAACGGGGCAACCACTGTCGACATCACTATAACCGCAACCTCCGAAGCCGATATACGCCAAATCCTCGAAATGGGATTTGAAGAAGGCTACAAAATGGGGTTGAACCAATTGATAAAACTGTTAGAAGAATAAATTTATTTTGACAGAATTTACACAATTAACATATTCTTCCACCTCTGTCGGAATTACATTCTGTTAATCATGTTAATTCTGTCAAAACATAAAAAACATCAACTATGTTTACCTTAGAACAAATCTATTCCGCTCACGCTAAAGTGAAAAGCGGAGCCGATTTTCCCGCCTATGTGCAGGAATTAATCCAACTCGGCGTGTCGAGCTACAGTATTTATGTAGAGAATGGTCGCACAGAGTATCGAGGCAATCATAATTTTACGGTAACTTCGGACGCTCAATACCCTCTAATGGCTGTTGCACCCAAAGGCGACAAGCACAAACTGGGGCATGCCCTGAAAATACACCAGCAGGGACAAACCGATTACCTTACCTTCTGCCGCCAAGCCGCCGAAGCAGGCGTAGAACGCTGGACAGTGGATATGCAAAAAATGACCTGCGAATATTTCGACAAATGGGACAAAGTGCTGGTAAAAGAAAAAATTCCGGCTGCTTAAACAAAATGATGGAAGAGGATGTTTTGAGAGAGACATTCTCTTTTGTTTTACACAATATCAATCGTTATTTTTATCTTTGCATTCAAATTTAATATCCTCTAAAAATGAAGAAAAATATTGCCATTGTTGCCGGTGGCGACCAGTCCGAAGTAGTAGTATCACTCAAAAGTGCACAAGGTTTGTATTCATTTATCGACAAAGAAAAATACAATCTGTATATTGTCATCCTGCAAGCCGGCAATTGGCGTGTGCAAATGCCCGACGAGACCGAAATCCCAATTGATAAAAACGATTTCAGTTTCATGTTGAATACTGGAAAAATCACTTTCGATTGTGCGTATATCACCATACATGGCATGCCGGGCGAAGACGGCAAACTGCAAGGGTATTTCGAGATGATAGGCATGCCGTATAGTTGTTGCGGTGTGTTGGCAGCAGCACTGACTTTTAATAAGTACATGTGCAACAATTATCTGCGTGGTTTTGGCGTGCGTGTTGCCGATTCGTTGATGTTGCTCAAAAATGATAAACCTGACACACAAGCTATTGCCGATAAAGTGGGATTGCCCTGTTTTGTAAAGCCGAATGTAGGTGGGTCGAGCTTTGGCGTAACCAAAGTGAAGTCAATGCCCGAAATGCTTCCCGCCATCGAAAAAGCATTTGCCGAAGGCGACCAGGTGATTATCGAACGCTTTGTAAAAGGCACCGAAATTACTTGTGGCATGTACCGGACAGATCAAAAAGAAGTTGTTTTTCCGATAACCGAAGTAGTGAGCGCCAACGAATTTTTCGACTTTGATGCTAAATACAATGGTCAGGTAGAAGAAATTACACCCGCCCGCATTTCGCCCGAACTTACTCAAAAGGTGCAACAGCAAACCGCTGAGATTTACCAGATACTTGGTTGCAAGGGAATTATCCGCGCCGATTACATTATCACCGAGGATAATGAGATTAATTTAATTGAGGTAAATACCAATCCGGGCATGACAAGCACCAGTTTTATTCCACAACAGGTGCGTGCCGCAGGATTAGATATTAAAGAAGTAATGACTGAAGTGATTGAATTTGCGATGTTAAACTAATTGCCGCCCTGTTTGTCGTAAAAACGCATTGCTGTACATCTCTATCAATCATAATAATTTTGCTAAAATTTGCATAATTCAAAAAAAATCTGTTATTTTGCACCATGAATATTTCACAATATACCACACTGTTTAAGGTAGATAATTTGCACATCTCGCAAATTATTGCTAACACACACACACACACACACACACACACACACACACAGGTGCGCGCAATATAACCCTTTCATATATAACAAACAACAAAAGCCCACTTTTTCTCTTCGAGGAGAAAAGGTGGGCTTTTTTGCGCCTTTTAGCTTCCCAAAAAACACTTGTGCCAACCAGAGAGATGCCTGCCCGGATCCGGTGGGCTTCCCCAAAAACTTTAATTATCTCCCCCCAAACTTACGGGGGCTTCCCCACAATCTCGGGGGAACTCCCCGAAGTCTCCGGGGGCTTCCCCGAAAAGTTTGGGGGCATCCCCGAAGTTTCCGGAGGTTTCCCCGAAGTTTCCGGGGGTATCCCCGAAGTTTTGGGGGATGTCTCCGAAAGTACGGGGGAGTTCCCCCAAGCTTTCGGGGAGTTCCCCCAAAATTAAAAGTACATCAACGAATGAAATATTTACACTAAAAATCAATTGATTATGAGCAATCACGATTACATTCCCCGAACGCACGATGCCTTCTTTGTATGGCAGGGAAACTTTTACAGCCGTGCAAACGAGAAACTAAGCAGTTTCAAAATCGATCCTGAGAAATTTAAACCG
>JAVBLE010000029.1:0-42634 GCA_031553685.1 Paludibacteraceae bacterium
TGTTGGGGTTCCACCTCTTCCCATTCCGAACAGAGAAGTTAAGCCCAATCACGCCGATGGTACTGCAAGTATGTGGGAGAGTAGGTCGCTGCCTTTTTACAAGTCCTCTACATGTTTTTTTGTAGAGGACTTTTGTTGTTAATAGAATTTAATAATGAGGTGAATAAAGGGGTGGGCATACCAAAAAGTTGTGGATAGAAAAAATGATATTATTATTCAAAAAATAAATTAGTTTGATGATCGGCTTTTTCATTCCGGTAAATTCAATTTTAAATTTGATAATCATGTGTCTAACTACAATAAATTATAAAATAAGGGTATGAGACGCGATTTATCGCGTCTGAATAGCTAACTAACCGAACAGGGACAAGTCAGGTAGAGGTGCGATTTATCGCGCCTCTATTTTTATATGCCCCATACAACAGCAGAAATACGATAGCTGGCAGTAAAAAGTCGCCTACGGGGGTAGGCACATCGGGTACAGGCAAGTCGTCATCGGGTGGAGGGCCAATTTCGTCGTCGGGGTCGCCAAGTAATGTTGTGGGCATTGTGGGTTCGGAGAAGTAAAATGGCACTTCTTCAAAGATGGGTTGGTCGCTAAACGGCTCGGCATTAAATGAAGTTGCCTGCGAGGCAAACTCTTCGCCTAACACCAATATAAGAATGGATAGTATTTTTTTTATATATCGCATAGGCTTTTTTGCTTTGTAAAACAAATTACTTATTTTTTATTGATCAATAAAAAGACTACTTCGTCGCATCTCCTACCAATGAAAAGATTGTATAATGGCTTGAAATCAATAAATTACCTGTCATTCTGAACTTAATTTAGTATCGCACATGTCTGATTTGGCGATTGCGGGTCAAGCCCGCAATGACGAAGGTCAATTGAAGGCTAACCGCGTATTGCTATTACGGTATCTCGCACTTTTACAAGATCGACATGATGTTACTTCTTTTTATAGAAATGATTTGAATCATTTACTTAAAGATCACTTTCTGGGTTGTATATTGATTTTGATTTGTTGCTTTAATCAGATAAATGCCACTCAAACCGGTGGGCACACGCATGTCGTTTTTTACACCGGAATACGAACCAACTGCTTTGCCTGTCAGGTCGTACAAAACCACTTGGGTTTCGCCGCATAATCCATTTATCACGAAATCTTTACCTACAGCCACTACTTGTATGTTCCGGTCGCCGGCAGCAGTAATGCCTGTAGTAGTTGTTCGGGGTATTATCCGCAGTTCGAAGCGCGAGTTGTTGGTTTCCTTTTGGGCAAGTGTAAACGGATAATCTGTCGTCATCAGGTCAACTTCCATACCCATTGTCTTATCTTTCAACAAAACTGCAGTTATATTATACAGTTCTGCCTGGTCGCCAAGCGATATGTGGTATTCGTCCTGCACCGGAATATAATATCCCAACGGAACGGTTGCCGCACTTTCGCCCAACAGGGGCAACGCATTGATAGCTAACTGCGAGCTACCCGCTAAGCCATACAGTTGCGGTACGGTAGTGGTGCTGCCGAATATTTTTTGTCCGTCCTTATTCAGGTCGTAACCTGTGGTGGCGTCGCTGCGCAAATGGATGCGGAACACATCGGTATTGACATCGTCCGAAAGCCGGATATTTATTTTTACTGTTTCTGTGGATAACTGTTGTGAGCGAAGCTCTTGCCCTCCAACTGCAAGTTCGGGTTCGGTAGCCTGTACAAAAAACGGGGTAAACGGCCTCAGCCAGTAATCTTCATCCAAAAGGGTGATATAATTGTTCGTAGCCGGCTGATAGACATAGCATACATACTGCGGCGAAATATTACGCAGGTTAAAATTCATGGTGTAAGGATTACCTACTAAGTTCCAACCCGCATGTTGAGGCAAGTCGCAGGGATATAGTCCGGTGGAAAAAGTTCTTGTTGCAATATTGCATGCTTCCTGCGCAACCTCATTTTTACTGGAAAATAATAATGTGTTGTTTACCCCCGTTGCCACCTGATAGCCTGAGCATGGCTGCATCAAACCGTCCGAAGCAATGTACCGCCAATCCACGCCCGAGCCGTTGATATTGTCCATCAGGCTTATTGTCCGTTGCAGCCCGTCATAGTATTTTACAAAATAATGCGCTGGTTCGCCGTTTACACTCCGTATCCGTTCTTTGCCCGAAAGATTGGTTACACTTTGCACCTCATACGGTACTGAGAACATGTACCAGCGCCCGGCATTGAACGAGCGTTCTACCGTCATCATGCTTGTAGCCAGCTCGCAGCCGTCGTTTATCAGTTGCGCTGCACTTGTTTCGCTCGATACTATTTCTATGACATGAGTAGAAAGCTCGCCTGCAGTAAGGTTTAAAATACCGCTGGTTTCTATGCGTAAAATGGAAATGGAATAATTATTATTTGTATTGGCAAAAGATAAATTGTGCTGTGCAATTACTTTGGCAGCACCTCCGGCTGGAACAGCAACGGGTCTGTTTTCGCGTGTCCACGAAGCGCCCGCATCGTCGCTTTGCTGCCAGATTTCGCTTTCGAAAGCTCCATCGGACAAGGAGCGGAACCACGAAGTGCGTTGCACCGAAACGCCCACAAGGCTTTGTATCCGCCCTTCGGTGAGCGATTGCGCAATCAGGTAATCGCTCCCGGCAACACTACCGGATGTTACAACCAGGTTCCAAGTGCCGTTTGGCAGCATGGTAGCTGTGCCCAATAGCGCCATGTCGCGCGTGTAGTTGTAAATGTTTATTGTTTCGGGCGGGTCGTTCGGGTTGTAAATACCCATCACAAGGGTTCCGGTCGAAAATGTGCTCATCTTTACCGGCGACGATTGTGTGGGCAAATACGGCATGCTTATGTCTTTGCCGCTTCGCCAGTTTCCCGATGCGTTTGTAGGGAAAAAAGTCCAGGTGCTGCCCATCCCACTGTATGTAGCTTCGTCGGTCAGTTCGGCCCACGATTTGGAAATGCCGTCTTTTTGTGCGTCCAAGCTTGATACATTCAGTTGCATACCGCTGTTGGCAAGGTTGCTCGTAGTCGTTTGCGTGCCGAAGGTGTTGGCATAAATCCTGCGCCCATAGTTGGATTGCGCCACTACTGCATCGCCTGCCGCAACAGAATACAAAATACTGCCATTGTTTGTAATATCGCCTGCAATCCCACCCACATAAGTACCTATACGCATATCCACCCGCAAGTTTCCGGTGCTGTAGCAGCCTTCTATCAGGTATGCCCCCGAAATACTTCCTACCAAGCCACCCATCTTTATTTTGGCATCTATCGGCAAACCTTCCAATCCGGGGTAATACGACATGGTTAATTTGACCGGCACAGTGCTCGAATTCGAAATAGAGCCAATCAGTCCACCCACATTATTCCCGACAAAACTGCTGCTTCGGTTGCCCTTGAACACGGTCGAAAAGCATTTGGTAACTTCAGTAGCCAAACTGGCCGAACTATTTACCAAATATCCGATCAAGCCACCTACATGGGTTGTTTCGGCGCTGGTCGAAGTAAATATTCCGGTGGTGTAGCAGTTGGAAATGAGTTTGATATTGTTTGCACTGCCAATCAGTCCACCAACCGAAGTCGTTGCCATCGTAACCGAAATGTCCATGTCGGCATGGCAATTTTCCAAACTGAAATTCTCACCATGTCCAATCAGCCCGCCCACGCTGTTTCCATCATTCATTGTTCCTGTCGTATAGCAATTCCTTATGGTTTGATCTGTGATTAAATATCCTATCAAACCACCTGTATTTGTGCTATATGGGGCAGAGTTGTCTATAAAATCGGCGTGGCAGTTTTCTATCAAGAAATCCGGATGATTGGCATATCCGATCAGTCCGCCTGTTCCTGCATCGATGGTGCTCGAGCTTGTAGTCATGCGTACATTCGCAGTCCGGCAACTGTCAAAAGAAAATGAGCCGGCAGCATAACCCACTATGCCTCCTATATAGTCTTTGCCCGAGTTGATGTTGAAGGTAGTCGAATAGCAGTTTGTAACATTTGCCCGCGTTGGGTTATTGTTTTCCATATATCCGACCAGCCCGCCAATGTACGAACCGCTCACATTCCCGTTAATCTCGCCGGCATTGCGGTAGCAATCGACCAAATCGCCCGCTTTGGCAGTTGCGCCTCCGGTATACCAACCAAACAGTCCACCTATTTTATTCGCCCCCTTTCCGGTAATAACACCTGTGGCAAAACAATTGCTGACTTCATTCGTTGTTTCCAGATAACCTGCCAAACCACCCAAACAAACATCGGCATCTCCATTATATTCGTTGGAAATAATACTTGTTGACGACGAACAATCCGTTATCGTACAACCCACCGCATAGCCGATCAGTCCGCCCAGATAGCGTCCGCCATAAATTGTTCCGCCGGTCGATTTACAATTTGTAAAAACTGTTCCGGAGGCATACCCGCACAAAGCTCCCCGATAGTTTACCGCAATATAAGCTGGTCCAATAGTCATATTCCTTATATCCACATTCTGGATAATCCCGCCTTCGGTGCAACCGAAAAGACCACGATAAGCACCGGAATTATTAAGAGAAGCTCCGGTAATGTATTTGGCAGAAGCAAGGGTGCTGCCCCCGTCAAAGTTGCCTCTGAAAGGATTTGTCTGTGTGCCGACAGGAGTCCATGAAGCAGGCAGGGCAGTGGCGCTCGGATAAGTGGCTGTGATTTTGAACCATTCATTTGAGTGTGCATTGCCGCCATTTACCTCGGTAGCCAAGGTAGCGAGGTCGGCAACCGAGTTTATCTGATAAGGATCTCCTATCGTGCCCGTGCCCGTCCATGCTTGAGTTTTTGCACAAGTAAGAAGTAACATGGCAATAAACATTAAGCAGCAAGTTCTTTTTGGCAAGAATATTTTGTACTTTGCCTTTAATCTGTGTCCCATAAATAAATATTTTATGTTTCTGTTTTCATATCAATACTATTTTATATCATAAAATTTTCTTATCAGATTAAATTGTAGAAAGCAATACAAGACCTTATTTTTTAGGTTATTGTGTACAATAAAGCATGTTTTTCAATAAACAGAAACCAAATTGTTTTGTAGTTTGTAGTGTAAAAACAGTTTCTTTATTAATGAGAAGAATGGAAAAAGACTATAGATATTTATTAATGACAGATAAAAAGAATCGTAATCCCCTCATTAACAAAGTATAAAACCATAGCTAAAGGTAAGGCATTATTTGTCGCAGTGTTCGATTTTCTGCTTTTTTAAACTTCTTTCAACTGCTTTTCAAATAGTTAAATCTGTTTTTAACAGGGATTAAAAGAATTGTTCTTTAGTGAAGACCGCATTTACCACTTATATTTATGAAAGTAAACCGCTTTATTTGTGAAAAAAGGGTAATCTAAAAAAATGTTTTTAAACTTGAGTTGTACTTGCATCTCAGGTTTTTTTACAGGCTATCCGAATTGCTAATTTTTGTAACGGGTGTTTTAATACATGACAAAAATTAAAAGAACAATTTTAATACATGACAAATTTTAGTTGGATGGTACGCCAAACCGCAGCGAACCTTTAAAGAAGTTTTAATCAAATAAATGATATATTTTGCAAACATACATAAGTCAACAGAAAATATTTTGTCGAAGTGTCAAAAAGACAGGAAAAAGATAAATAAACTGACTTCTTTTGTTATTTTTGAATATTTTATTGTCGAAAAAACCATTTTTAAGATAAAAATATTACAAAAAGTTTTGCGGTTTAAATTTATATCTGTAATTTTGTAGCGGAAAATAATTTAATCAAAATATTACTAATTCAAAAAAATCACAACAATGGCAGAAAAAAATGCACATTTAGAAGAATTTATGGCAGCGGTAATTGCCAAAAATCCGGGTGAGTTAGAGTTTCACCAAGCAGTACGCGAAGTTGCTACTTCATTAATCCCTTTTATCGATGCTAACCCCAAATATAAAACAGCCAAAATTTTGGAACGCATGGCAGAACCGGAACGAGCAATCACTTTCCGTGTGGCATGGATGGATGATAAAGGCGAAGTTCAAATCAATCGCGGTTTCCGTATCGAAATGAACAGCGCTATTGGTCCTTACAAAGGCGGATTGCGTTTTCATCCATCAGTAAATATGGGTATCCTTCGTTTTTTGGCTTTCGAGCAAGTATTGAAAAACAGTTTGACAACATTGCCAATGGGTGGCGGTAAAGGAGGTTCGGATTTCGATCCTAAAGGAAAATCGGATGCTGAAATTATGCGCTTTTGCCAAAGCTTTATGACAGAGTTGAGCCGCCATATTGGTCCTGATACCGATGTCCCTGCAGGCGATATTGGTGTGGGTGGCCGCGAAATTGGTTACATGTTCGGTCAATACAAACGCATCCGCAACGAATTTACCGGAGTATTTACCGGTAAAGGTATCAATTGGGGGGGCAGTTTAATTCGTCCCGAAGCTACCGGTTACGGTTGTGTATATTTTGCTCAAGAAATGCTTAAGACGAAAGGTGAAGACTTCAAAGGTAAAATTGTGGTTGTTTCGGGTTCGGGAAATGTAGCTCAATTTGCGGTACAAAAAGCCACTCAATTGGGTGCTAAAGTGGTTACCCTTTCTGATTCGAATGGATTTATCTATGATGAAGCCGGAATTGATGCCGAAAAATTGGCGTATGTATTTGAACTGAAAAATGTGAAACGCGGTCGTATCTCAGAATACACAACTAAATATCCGTCAGCAAAATATTTTGAAGGGAAACGCCCTTGGGGTATCAAATGTGATATTGCTCTTCCTTGCGCTACTCAAAACGAAGTGAATGAAGAAGAAGCGAAAGCATTGGTTGCCAATGGCTGTAAAGTAGTAGCCGAAGGTGCTAATATGCCTTCTACAAACGAAGCTATCGATGTGTATTTGTCCGCTAAAATCCTTTATGGACCGGGCAAAGCTGCTAATGCCGGCGGTGTTGCTACTTCGGGATTGGAAATGACACAAAACTCTATGCGTTTGCCATGGACCCGCGAAGAGGTAGATGCTAAATTGCACCAGATTATGATTAGCATTCACCAAACCTGCGTGAAATACGGCAAAGAAGCAGATGGCTTTATCAACTATGTGAAAGGCGCTAATATCGGCGGTTTTATCAAAGTTGCCGATGCCATGATTGATCAAGGATTGGTGTAGACCACCGTTCTATAATAAATTTTTTTCATAGTTAAGTGGGGCTGTCGTTTGGGAAACCGGACGGCAGTTTTTTTATTCCTAAAAGGTTGTTTGGATTTAATCCATTCAATCTTTAATTATTTAAATGAAATCTCGACGAAGAAAATATGGGGAAGAAATTTTAAATCCCTTTTCCTGTAAAAATAATTCTTACAGTATAAATCAATATTTTAAAATCGACTAAAAGGGACATGTTTTCGAGGTAAAGAATGTCGTAATCCATGCGTTCAAGCATTTTGTCGACCGATTCGGCATATCCATATTTTACCATCCCCCACGAGGTAATGCCGGGTTTGATTTTATGCAAAAGATTGTAGTGAGGTGCTCGTTCGATAATCTGATCGGCAAAATAACGGCGTTCGGGACGAGGTCCTACAATGGACATGTCGCCCTTAAGGACATTCCAAAATTGAGGTATTTCGTCCAATCTGTACTTGCGCATCACACGACCCCAAGGCGAAATCCGGCTATCATTCAGCGAGGACAACAGGGGGGTTTCTTTTTCTGCATCAATACACATGGAGCGAAATTTGTACATCATAAATGGTTTGGCATATTTTCCCAACCGCTCTTGAGAATATATAATCGGACCTTTCGAATCGAATTTCACACGGATAGCCACATACAAGTATAAAGGAGAAAACAGAATTAGTACGAAAGCTGAAACGACAATATCAAACACACGCTTTATGTTTTGTTCCCAGTAGGGCATTGAGCTATCGCCCAGATTGATGAGTGGTGTGGCATAAATGGTGTCAACCCGGACGCTTCCCGAAAGAATATCATAAAGTCGTGGCAAGAGTTTTATCTCAATATCGTTGTGTTTATACAACCGGCTTAGAATAGGGAATACATCGTCGCTTTGCTGATAATTGGTTGCAATGATTACTTCCTCTATTTTTTGAGAAATAATAACTTCGTCCAAATTGTCAATAGTACCCAAAACAGCTTCTTTATCTACCACACAAACTTCATCTAAAGACAAAAAGCCTTTTATATCGTATCCTAACGATTGGCGCATATTATTCAGCTCGTTGGCAATGCGTCGGGCTTCTGTTCCTGTGCCGATAATCAAGGTGTTAAATCCCCATTCTTTGCTGTGGATATGCTTTGTAGCCGATTGTGTGATAGGGAAACGGACAAGGTAAGTAATAACAAACTGCAGCAGGAAAAGGACAATGATCGAACCGTTGTTGAGCGAATTATAAACAACATCGTCTATCAGCATGATAAAAAATATTGTCAACGAACCTGCAAATGTAGTGAATAGTGTTGCGAAAAACTCGCTTAGGCGCGATTTGCGGAAAGGGACATGATAATACCCCGAAAGATATTGCAAAAGCAACCATCCCAACGGATATATGCCTAATAGTATCCAAAATTTAGGTTGTGGCGGATAATAAGCAAAATCGACAAAATAAACCCGGTAGGTATAAAAAAGCACCCAAACAACAATTGCCGACAGGTAATCGGCTACAATATATTTTAATTTTTGAGTTTTTTTCTTCATGTTTACAAAACTTGCAAACTTGTTTTTTTATTTTCTAATAATTTCAATCTCATTTCCTACACCCAGTTTGATAACAGATGAAGGGCGAGCAGGCACTTTTTCATCTTGCCGGAATTTTACCACATAATCGACCCATGAGATTATTTCTTTGTTTATTTCTGAAAATAAACTTGGCGAAGGTTGTCCGCTGATATTTGCCGAAGTGGAAACAACAGGGCGTTTGAACATGGCACAAAGTTTATTCGAAAATGCTTCGCTTGTAATCCGGATGCCTACGCTATTATCTTCGGACAAAAGGTTTGAGGCTAAATTCTTGGCATTCGGATAAATAATGGTCAACGGCTTATCCGTCAATTCGATTAAGTCCCACGCTATCTCGGGCACTTCGTCAACATATCCTTGCAGCCTGCCTGCATTATCAAGCAACACAATAAGCGCTTTAGAGTCTGTTCGTTGTTTTATTTCATAAATGCGCCGTACTGCTTTTTCATTGGTGGCATCGCATCCCAGTCCCCAGATTGTGTCGGTTGGATATAAGATAATGCCGCCATTTTGCAACACTTCTATTGAATTTTTAATGTCATCAATCATAAAAATCGTATCAAACATGCAAATGTACACAAAAAAATCAAAGCATTTTTAAAAAAATGTTTTCCCCATAAATGTGTTATACAACAGGTTTTTGCTATTTCACAGCTCGTCGAAATTTTGTTATCTTTGTAGGCTCGTTTTTGCGTAGCATGGAAATATTGTCCAAAATATTGCAGAAACGCTTTAAACAGGCTCTTTCTTAGGTTCTTTATTTTGCTCAATCCGGATGAAATAATGCAGATGAATATCTTTTGAGCAGTTTTTGAGCCAATATCTTTTGAGAAAAGAAAAATAAAAAAATATATACATGGCGAATAAATGGAACTTTTATTCCTTAACCAATGAACAAGAACAACAAAAACAAACATTAGCCACAGAATTAAGTATTAGTCCCGTACTTGCACAATTGCTTGTACAGCGCGGAATTACAACTTTTGAAGAAGCTAAGAAGTTTTTTCGTCCGCAACTGCACGACTTACATGATCCATTCTTGATGAAAGATATGGATAAAGCCGTCGAACGGTTGAATAAGGCATTGAGGAATAAAGAGAAAATTTTAGTGTATGGCGATTATGATGTTGATGGAACAACAGCAGTTGCTTTGGTTTTCAAGGTTTTAAAAGGAATTTATAGCGATGTTGATTTTTATCTGCCCGACCGTTTTAAAGAAGGTTACGGCGTGTCGTATGACGGAATCAACTATGCTGCCGAAAATGGATTTTCGCTCATTATAGCATTGGATTGTGGAATTAAAGCAATCGAAAAAATTGATTATGCCCTGGAAAGAGGTATTGAATTTATTATTTGCGATCACCACACACCCGACCCCGAATTGCCAAAGGCTGTAGCTGTACTTAACCCCAAACGACCTGATTGCGAGTATCCTTACGAACACCTTTGTGGATGTGGCGTAGGATTTAAGTTCATGCAAGCTTTTGCTGCAAGTAATGCTATTCCTTTCAGCAAGCTTGTCCCTTTGCTCGACTTTGTTGCCGTTAGCATTGCTTCGGATATTGTCCCAATCACTGGCGAGAACCGGATTTTGGCATATTACGGGCTAAAGCAGCTCAACTCCAATCCAAACCTTGGACTGAAATCTATTATCGATCTTATCGGGCTTGCCGGCAAAGAAATAACCATCAGTGATGTTGTTTTCAAAATAGGTCCTCGTATCAATGCTGCAGGACGCATTACCTCTGCTCTGGAAATAGTTGAACTGCTGGTTGCTAATGACGAAAAATTTGCCAAAGAGCGTTGCCTCGAAATTGACGACCATAACACTGCCCGAAAAGACCTTGACAAATCAATTACCGACGAAGCTCTTGCTGTACTCGAAAACGATAATGATTTTGAAAGCAAAAAGTCGATTGTAGTGTATAATTCTACTTGGAGCAAAGGCGTAGTAGGCATTGTGGCTTCGCGCTTATCCGAAAACCATTGCCGCCCAACCATCGTGCTTACCCTTACCAACGGGATAGTAAGCGGTTCGGCGCGCTCGGTGCCCGGATTTGACATTTACAAAGCCATCGAATCGTGTAAAGACTTGCTCGAAAATTTTGGTGGCCACATGTATGCTGCAGGGCTTTCGATGAAGGAAGAAAATGTAGAAGCTTTTTCACTTCGCTTCGAGGCTTTTGTGCAAGAAAACATTTTGCCCGAACAGCTTCATTCGCAAATAGATATTGATGTCGAAATTGATTTTAAAGAAATAACACCGAAGTTTTTTCGTGTACTCAAACAATTCAATCCTTTTGGTCCCGACAATATGAAACCTGTTTTTTGCACCCGCCGCGTGTACGACTATGGGCGAAGCTCTTTGGTAGGAAAAGACAAGGAACACTTAAAAATGGAATTGGTGGACAGCACAGCAAGTCAGGTGGTAATGAACGGAATCGCTTTTCGGATGAGTGAATTTTACGAACAGCTTAAAGCAAGCCGCTCTTTAGATATTTGTTATACTGTCGAAGAAAATACTTTTAATGGGAATACTTCAATACAGTTAATGATACGCGATATAAAAGCAAACGAAGACAAATAAAATCACTTTTAAGGCGGAATTATCCGCCTTTTTTATTTTTTCTCTTTTCACAAAAAATCTTTCGAGATTATTATCTTTGCAATTATGCCCACCATCTATCCATACGCCGATATTATCCTGCCGCTACCGTTGGCAAATACTTACACTTACGCCATTCCTGCCGAAATGCAAGAAGCGTTGCAAGTGGGTATGCGGGTAATGGTGCCACTGCAGCGCAAATTCTACACAGGCATTGTACTCTCGCTACACACCAACAAACCGGAAAGTTACGAACTGAAAGAGATCCTTTCCATATTAGACGAACAGTCCATTGTACGCCGCCCGCAATTACAGTTTTGGGATTGGATTTCCAATTATTATCAAGCCTTTCTCGGTGATGTGTATAAAGCTGCTTTACCTTCGGGCCTCAAACTCGAAAGCGAGACACAGGTAACAATTAATCCCGATTTTGAAGCTGAAAACGAACCCTTGACCGAGCGCGAACGAAAAGTATTTTATTTTTTGGCAGATAAAAAATCAATCTCTATCCGGGATATTGAAAAAGAGTTAAGCATTAAAAACGCATTGCCCTTACTCAAACTAATGCTCGAAAAAGAGATTATTTTGATTGATGAAAAAATAATCGAATCCTACAAACCCCGCCGCGAAGATTTTGTGCAACTTGCCGACGAGATGCATAATGAAGAAAACTTGCGGGCTGCATTCGATTTGCTCAAACGCTCGAAAAAACAGGAAGATTTGCTACTGCGCTACCTCGATTTTTCGCACGCACATACGCGGGCAGAACATGTGGAAGTGAGCAAAAAAACATTGCTCGAATCGTCGGGAGCGAGTACAGCTATTTTGCAAGGATTGGTAGAAAAAAACATTTTATCCGTTTATAAAAAAGAAATCGGGCGGCTCGACCTTTCAGTGCTCGAAACGCAAAAACCGAAGATACTCAACATCTTCCAGCATAAAGCATACAACGAAGTGCTGGATAGTTTCCGAACCAAAAATGTAAGCCTGCTGCATGGTGTAACTTCGAGCGGAAAAACCGAAATCTACATTCACTTGATAGAACAAACACTTAAACTCGGCAGGCAAGCCCTGTTTCTTTTGCCCGAAATTGCACTCACAGCACAATTGACAACTCGCCTCAAGCAAGTGTTTGGAAATAAAATCGGAGTCTATCACTCCAAATTTCCCGACGCGCAACGAGTTGAAATCTGGAATAATTTACTCTACAACAAGGGTTATGAAATAATTCTGGGAGTGCGATCGTCCATTTTCCTGCCTTTCCGCGATTTGGGTTTAGTGATTGTGGACGAGGAGCATGAAAATACTTACAAACAATTTGATCCCGCACCGCGTTACCATGCCCGAAACGCTGCCATTGTACTGGCTTCGCTGCATGGCGGCAAAGTGTTGTTGGGCACTGCCACGCCTTCGCTCGAATCATATAATAATGCGTTGACAGGCAAATATGGCTTAATTGAGCTTGTGCAACGCCACGAAGAAATAGCCTTACCCGAAATAATTGCCGTCGATACCAAAGAGATGCGGCGCAAAAAGCTGATGAAATCCGTTTTTTCGCCTTTATTATTAGAAAAAATAAACACGGCTTTGTCGCAGGGTGAACAAGTGATTTTATTTCAGAACCGCCGAGGATATTCCCCTTACATGGAATGTCCCGCATGTGCCTATGTGCCCCGCTGTAAGAATTGCGATGTGAGCCTGACCATACACAAAGCCTTCAATTCACTCACCTGCCACTATTGTGGTTATACAGAACGCATTCCGCACAAATGCCCCAATTGCAGCAGCGAAAAAATAGACCATCGAGGGTTTGGCACCGAGCGCATTGAGGACGAAATACAGGAAATATTTCCAACAGCACGCATCGCCCGCCTCGACCTCGATACTGCCCGTACACGCACAGCTTACGAACGGATTATTAGCGATTTCGAACAGGGAAAAGTTGATATTCTGGTTGGCACACAAATGATTTCCAAAGGACTCGATTTTGAACGCGTAAGTTTAGTTGGAATACTGAATGCTGACAATTTGCTGAATTTTCCTGACTTTCGTGCTCACGAGCGAGCGTTTCAATTAATGGCGCAAGTAAGCGGCCGTGCCGGACGCAAAGGCAAACGAGGTACTGTCGTCCTACAAACCTCCGATCCCACGCACCCAATTATCCGGCAAGTGATAGCGAATGATTATAAAACCATGTTTGCTTCGCAGATGGAAGAACGGCATTTGTTTAAATATCCGCCCTACTATCGCCTTATTCGCATTGTATTGAAGCATAGAGATTTGCAAGTGCTGAACCATGCAGCCCGGCAAATGGCAGAACACCTGCGCGCAGCTTTCGGCAGTCGTGTGTTGGGACCCGACAATCCGCCCATTCCGCGCATTCAGAATATGTGTATCAAGCATATCCTGCTCAAAATAGAAGCCGACGCTTCGAACGAAAAAGCAAAGGAACTGATTGCACAAAGTTCCCAACATATTCAAAGTTTGGATTTATTCAAATCGCTGCAAATTAACTTAGATGTTGATCCCATGTAGATTATCAAAGATAAGCAAAAACTTTTTGTGACCTTTGCATAACTCTTAGCGTTCTTTGTAGTAAATATTGAATTTTATATCTTTGCATAATGACTATAAATAAAAAAGCATATATTCTTCTTTCCGGCGGGCAAGATTCGTTCACATGCCTCGTTTGGGCATTGCGACATTTTGCAGCCGTCGAAGCCATAAGTATTGCCTACAACCAAAAGCACGCCAAAGAGTTGGAATATGCCAAACGCATTGCCGAACATTTTGGTATCGACCTTTTTGTATATAATATTGGCAATTTCATGAATTCTATCGCCAATAGTTCCCTGTTTGCCGGAAACGAGCATGGCGAAGCACACGAGCAGGCGGCTCATCTTCCGGCAAGCTTTGTGCCCAATCGCAACGGACTTTTTCTCACGATTATTGCCAATCATGCTTACAAGAATAATGAGGAACATATCCATATCGTAACCGGTGTTTGCGAAACCGACTACTCAGGCTATCCCGATTGCCGCGACGAATATATCCAAGCCAAAGCCAAAGAATTGTCATTAGGGTTAGATAAACCCGTAACCATCCACACACCATTGATGTGGAAAACCAAAGCCGACGCTTTCCGCATGGTTTTCGAAGCCGGCAAATTACCCGAACTGATTGAAATGACGCTTACCTGCTACAATGGAGTAGAAACACTTCACGCATGGGGGCGCGGCTGTGGCGAATGTCCTTCGTGTAAGTTGCGGATGAATGGGTTTGAGGAATTTGAAGGAATATAGAAAAAGATGTATTACATTTCCGAAATATTCCAATCCATACAAGGCGAAGGCAACTGCGCCGGAGCAAACAGTTTATTTGTCCGGTTTCAGCATTGTAACCTGTCTTGCAGTTGGTGCGATACAAAATTTACCTGGCACAAAAATGACAAGTTGCAAGCCTTTACTGCCGATGAAGTAAAAGCAATGATTGCTCAATCGACTGCGCCTAATGTAATATTGACAGGAGGAGAACCCACATTATACGCATTGGATAAAATTGTAGTAGAAGGGAAAAAATATCATATCGAAACCAACGGAACAATTATTCCAACCAACCCAGTGGACATTACATTAAAAGACGGAAGCCGCTTTGCACGCGAAGCAATGGATGAGGCCGTGATCGAAAAATTCAATTGGGTAGTTTCCCCCAAAATGAACAACGCCGGACAAGAATTGAATGATAAAGCCATGCGCTTTTTTGCCGGAAAGCGTTGGGGCATTTTTAAATTTATTATTCAAAATAAAAATGAAATAGCGGAAATAACAACCGTTTCCAAAAAATATACTATTGACAAATCCCGTATCTATATCGGACTTGAAGGTTGCACCTCGCAATCTCAACTGCAACCTGATGTGGTAGATGAGATTGTGCAACAAGGCTATAATTTTTCACCCCGCTTGCATGTGCTTTTGTGGGGGAATAAAAGAGAGAGGTAAGAAGCCCCTCCCAACCTCCCCGAAGGGGAGGAGTTAGAGACGGTTTAAGGTTCTGATTAAAATATTACAAAGTTATTTATAAACAATTCCCCTCCTTCGGAGGGGTTAGGGGAGGTTTTTATGAAGTATGCAATAACCAAAGAATTCACATTCGAAGCAGCACACCGTTTGTTGCGCAACTATACAGGCAAGTGCCGCAATAATCATGGGCATTCGTTTAAAGTAAAAATATGGCTCGAAGGCGAAAGCTTGGACGACAAAGATATGCTGATCGACTTTCAGGAAACCAAAAAACTCAAAGCATGGATCGACGAATACCTCGACCATGCCACACTGCTTTGGAAAGAAGACCCAATGATTGACAGTCTACTATCTTTTGAAAATAAAGTATTAGTAACCGAAAAGAATCCAACTTCGGAGCATATTGCCGAACTGATCCTCGCCAAGGCCCAAGAGATTTTTAATGATTCGCGTGTACATGTGCAATGTATTGAAGTAAATGAAACTTGCACTACGGCTGCACGCATTTATCCAAATTAAAGACAAAAGAGTAAAGACTAAAGAGCAAAGACAGTAAAAAAACCTCTATGTCTTTTGTCTTTATTCTTTTATCTAAAAATCTGTTTTTATGCAAAATAAATTTCATCATTTAGGACACAAAAGTAACGGTCCTTGCAAAGAACTTGATACATTTCCTGCGCCGCCTAATGTGCAAGTAGTAAAGTTTGAAAGCGACGAATTGACCAGCTTTTGCCCGGTTACACACCAACCGGATTTTAATAAGGTAATAATCGAATTTTGCCCCGACAAGTTGTGTGTAGAAAGCAAAAGTTTGAAGTTATATTTATGGTCGTTTCGCGAAGAGGCTAAGTTTGCCGAAGCCCTTTCGGGCGAGATTGCCGATGATATTTTCAATGCCTTGCAACCGCATTGGGTTAAGATTACTTTGCTGCAAGGTGTTCGTGGTGGCATGCAACTTTCGGTAGTGGCAGAACGGAAAAAGTAATTTTACACAGAGGAATATTTCCTTTCTCATAGAGTTCTACTTTATATTGCCGATAATGATAATGCTAAGTGACATTGAGAATACACAGAGGTGCATAGAGTTTTGAAAAATCAAAGATTTTTCTTCTCTGTGTACCTCTGTGTTAACTCAATTATGAGTTCGAATAAAAACTCTCTCAATCAATAATAAAACTTTACATCAAAACAATTTCTACTCTGTGTAAATATAAAACTATGCAAACCAACGCCGCCCTACAACTCGCTTTCGATTTTGTTCAATATACCAATCAGCATATTTTTCTGACCGGAAAAGCAGGTACGGGCAAAACAACCTTTTTACATAACCTCAAATTGCGTTCGCCCAAGCGAATGATTGTGGTGGCACCTACCGGTGTGGCTGCTATCAATGCGGGTGGTGTAACGATTCATTCCTTTTTTCAGATAGGTTTTGGTCCACAGATTGGTGAAAATGCTGCCGAAAAAGAAAGACGATTTAACCGCGAAAAAATAAATATTATTCGTACGCTTGACTTATTGGTGATTGATGAGATCAGTATGGTGCGCGCCGATTTGCTCGACGCGATAGATGCTGTGTTGCGTCGTTTTCGCACACGCAATAAACCTTTTGGTGGTGTACAACTGCTTATGATTGGCGACCTGCAACAACTCTCACCAGTGGTAAAAGAAGACGAGTGGTCGTTGCTTCGTGCGCAATACGACACGCCTTATTTTTTCAGCAGTAGAGCTTTACGCGAAACTTCATTCACAGGCATTGAGTTGACCCATGTTTTTCGTCAGCAAGATGAAAAATTCATTTCGATGCTGAATAAAGTGCGTGAAAACCGTTTGGACGCCGAAACACTTGATGCACTTAATGCGCGATATATTCCTAATTTCGAGCCACAAACCGAAGAAGGTTATATCACCCTTTGTACACACAATGCGCAAGCTCAACGCATTAACGAGAGCAAACTTAATCTTCTTTCTACTAAAAAAGAAAAATTTACGGCAAAAATAACCGGCAATTTCCCCGAATATGCTTATCCAACCGAATTTGAATTAACTTTAAAGGTCGATTCGCAAGTAATGTTTGTAAAAAATGATCCATCAAAAGAAAAATTATTTTTTAATGGAAAAATAGGAAAAATCACCCGGTTTGATGATGATAAAATTTATGTAAAATGTCCGGATGATTTAAGCGAAATCCCTGTGGAACCACTCGATTGGGAAAATGTGAAATACAGCATTAACGAAACGACCAATGAAATTACAGAAACGGTCGAAGGCTCGTTTACCCAATATCCGCTTAAATTAGCTTGGGCAATCACGATACACAAAAGTCAGGGATTGACTTTTGAACGGGCGATTATTGACGCCGAAGCCTCGTTTGCGCATGGGCAGGTATATGTGGCTTTGAGCCGTTGTAAAACGCTCGAAGGCATGGTGTTGAGTTCGAAAATCAACAACCGGAGTGTGATAAACGACGGAACGGTAACCGGATTTATCCGTCAGGTAGAAGAAAATCAACCGAACGAAAATCATTTAAGTGCAGCTAAATTAGCTTATCAACATGAATTACTCAGCGAGTTGTTTCGCTTTTCGCGTCTGCGGTATTTGTCAGAAGCTTTACTAAAAATAGCTGACGGAAATTCGGCGGCTGTATTGTCGTCACTTACCGATAACTTTCGGCAAATGCTTGTTAATGTAGAAATTAATTTATTGGATGTAGGCAATAAGTTTCAAACGCAAATAGCCCAAATGCTTTCGCAAAATCCGGATGCTGAGAAAAATGAAGCTTTACAGGAGCGAGTAAAGAAAGGCTCTCACTATTTTATTGAAAAAATAAAAACAGATGTGGTTAACCAGCTTGCTAAATGTGATTTGGATATTGATAATCAAGCTGTAAAAAAACAACTGAAAGATACAGTTAGTAAAATAACCGAAGAAATAAAGTTGAAGATTGTTTGTATGGAAGCTTGTGCCGATAGTTTTACGGTGAAAAAATTATTGGATGCACGCGCCAATGCGGTAATCGAAAAAGCATTACCAAAAACTTCGGGCAAAGTTGTCAAAGCAGAACAATCGGACAAGATACCACACCCTGAATTGTACGAAATACTTCGCGCTTGGCGCAGTGCAAAAGCCGACGAACTCAATGTCCTTATATATCAAATTTTTCCACAAAAAACATTGTTCGAATTGGCTTACTATCTGCCTACCGACGAGCGTTCGCTCAAAGCAATCAATGGTTTTGGCAGCGCACGAATTCGACAGTTTGGGATTGATATTGTGGAGATTATTCATGATTATTGTGTAGAAAAAAAACTGGAAAAGCCCGAACTTGTTTTTGCCGAAAAGAAAGAAAAAGAACCCAAAACAGATAGCAAACAAGTGACTTTTGATTTATTCAAACAAGGAAAAAAAATTGCAGAGATTGCTGCCGAACGCGGTTTTGCTGTAAGTACTATCGAAGGACATTTAGCCCATTTTGTAGCGCAGGGCGAGTTGGATATCAGTTTATTTTTGACTGATGAAAAACTAAAACGAGCTGCTGATTATTTCCTGAG
The DNA here is from genome assembly GCA_031553685.1 of Paludibacteraceae bacterium. Taxonomy (GTDB): domain Bacteria; phylum Bacteroidota; class Bacteroidia; order Bacteroidales; family Paludibacteraceae; genus JAFGVL01. The sequence continues at coordinate 18,921 of JAVBLE010000029.1, forward strand.
GACGGAAAACAAAGGATTGTCAGAAGCGCGCCAAGCGTTGGGTGAAGAATTCAGTTACAGCGAATTGAGGATGGCATTGAGCCATATAACATTAGATAAATAAAAAAGGAAGATATTTAATAAAAATACATATCTTTATCCAATCAAATTTCTAAACGCATTATTAATCACGGCGAAATTTTCGCCCTAAAAATAAATTTTATGAAAGATTTTTTATTCCCTAAAAAATTGTCCGAGTGCGAAGCTTCCATCGGATTGTTAGTAATTCGTATCGTTTTTGGCGCGATGTTGATGATGCATGGTTGGGCGAAATTGAGTCATTTTTCGGAAATCGCTCCGAATTTTCCAGTGGGCGGAACCATTGGCTTTAGTTTGTTGGTATTTGCCGAATTTTTCTGCTCAATGGGTGTAATCACAGGCTTCTTGTACCGTTTGGCACTCATCCCGATGATTATTGCCATGGGTGTCGCATTTTTTGTGGCTCACCGCATGAACTTTACAGAAGGCTCGGCGGCTTTGCTCAATTTGGCAGCATTTATAGGATTATTTCTTACAGGTTCAGGTAAATTTGCTGTTGATAGGATGATTTTTAAATAATTTATTTTTCAACGATTTATCTAAAAAATGAAAAGAATTTTCCTCTTAGTTTGTTTAGGTTTTCCTATGGTTTCTTGGGCGCAAAAAGACACTGTTTTTTACAATGAAAGAACAGAAATTATAGCCTCAAGGAAGAATGCTTCAAGTTATTCTGTTGATTATCCGGATACAACTGATAAAAATAGAGTAATCTCAAAAACATTTAGCATTGCAGGAGAAATATGGAGTGAAGGTTCTTTTTTACTTTTAGATGATTCAAAAAAAGTACGAGATGGCTTGCTGAGAACTTGGTATAAAAAAAACGGAAAACTGAAAAGTGAAATCAATTATAAGAAAGATAAGTTAGATGGTTCTGTGCTAACATATTGGTCGAATGGGCAACTAAGGCGTAATGATATTTTTGAAAATGATAAATTCCTGTCGGGGAAATGTTATACAAAACAGGGTCAGGACACTGTCCATTACGATTATTACACAAAACCATCTTATCAGGGAGGACAAGAAAAATTATACGAATATTTGAAAGAAAACTTACAATATCCAGTTCAAGCTAAAAAAGATGAGAAGGAGGGGACAGTTATTGTTCGTTTTTTTGTAGAGAAAAATGGTACAGTTAGTGAAGTAACTGCTCTCAAAAGCAGTGGAAATTATCAATTGGATGCAGAAGCTGTCCGCGTGGTTTCTAATATGAACAAATGGAATCCGGCAAAAATAGAAGGAGATATTGCTCGAACGCCTTATAAATTACCGGTGAAGTTTTTTTTGAAAAAAAGTGAAAATGATTTTTAACTGAATTTATTTTCCCATCGCCTCATCAAAACAAATCCGGCAAATCGGTTCATACTCATTTTTTTCTCCAAGCAAAACTCTTTTTTCATTGTCCACCAAACGGTGCGACACATACGCCGGCGCTCCACAACGCATACACACGGCATGTACTTTCGAAACATCATCGGCAATGGCGCAAAGGGCAGGCACCGGGCCAAACGGTACACCCCGAAAATCCATATCCAATCCGGCAATAATTACCCGAATACCTTGACGAGCTAACTGATTACATACATCGACCAAACCATCGTCGAAAAATTGGGCTTCGTCAATTCCAACCACATCTACTCCGTCAGCATAAAGCAAAATATTGCCCGAAGAATCTACCGGAGTGCTCAGGATAGAATTATTGTCGTGCGACACTACTTCGGTTTCCGAATAACGCGTATCAATAATCGGCTTAAAGATTTCCACTTTTTGTTTGGCAATTTTAGCCCGTTTCATACGACGGAGCAATTCCTCGGTTTTGCCTGAAAACATTGAGCCACAGATTACTTCGATACTTCCACGCTTATGCTTGGAATGGATATTTCCTTCAAAAAAAATCATATTTATTTATAAAAAATCGAATGAAAAACTGAAACTTCATTACTTTTACAGAAGATTTTGACAAAAATAATAAAAGTTACTTAACAACCGACTTTCGGCTTCAAATAAGTTTTCAACCAAAAAATATGAAATTATTTATAGTGCCAACTCCCATCGGCAATCTGGAAGATATGACATTGCGAGCTATTCGCACACTAAAAGAAGTAGATTTAATTTTGGCGGAAGACACCCGTACAACCGGTGTTTTGCTCAAACATTTTGAAATAAAAACGCCGATGCACTCGCACCACAAATTCAACGAGCACCAAACTATTTCGGGTATTGTACAACGCATTCAAGGGGGACAAACTGTGGCGTTAGTTTCCGACGCGGGAACGCCTGCAATCTCTGATCCGGGATTTTTGTTAGTGCGAGCCTGTGTTGAGAATGAAATAGAAGTGGAGTGTTTGCCCGGTGCAACGGCTTTTGTACCGGCGCTTGTCAATTCGGGATTACCTAATGACCGTTTTTGTTTCGAAGGTTTTTTGCCTCAAAAAAAAGGTCGTCAGACACGCCTCAACGATTTGGCAAACGAAACACGCACTATGATTTTTTACGAATCGCCCTTTCGTTTAGTCAAAACCCTCACACAATTATCCGAAGTTTTAGGCAAGGAAAGACCGGCTTCCGTTTCGCGCGAAATATCTAAAATGTTTGAAGAAACACAGCGTGGAACGCTCGATGAACTTGTCCAATATTTTTCGACAAAACAAGTTAAAGGAGAAATTGCAATAATTGTTGGTGGTTTATGAAAAATGTCGTACTTTTGCAAAGAAGTGTTAATCGACAACTTTTTTTATACGCAATGTTACGAAAATTTACACATATTGTACTCTTTGCGAGCCTTGTCCTTGTACTTGGTTCGTGTGCAAAAAATCGCACCTGCAAAGAACTTCAAGCAGACAACGACTCATTGATGGCTGCTTCGGAGAAATGTGAGATAGAAGTAAACAATTACTTCAAGGTGCTCAATGAAATTTCAGAAGAGTTGGATAAGGTTATGGCAGCCGAACAACTTATCGTTTCTGAATCAAGTAAAGAGGTAATGACCGGGGATATTGCGCAAAAAATTAAACGCAATATCAAACTGATGAATGATGCTTTGGAAACTTCCAAAAAGAAAGTAGCCATGCTCGAACAGCAAATGAATAAAGGAGGCTCGCATTATTCGGAACTCGACAAAACGGTTCAACGCCTGACAGCCAATCTTCAAGACCGCTCGCATGCTGTTGACTCATTAGTTGCAGTATTAAATTCGCGCAATCAACGAATTTCGGATTTAGATAAACAGTTATCCGAATTGGCAAAAGAAAATCAGCAAAAATCGCAACAACTCAAAAAACAAACAGACGAACTGAATACGGGTTGGTATGTATTGGGTTCTTCGCGTGAGTTGCAGGATAAGAAGATATTAGTAAAAGGTGGTGTATTTAGCTCTACTAAAGTTTCACAAAATGATTTTAACCGGAGTTATTTCATAAAAGTTGATATTCGGTCAACAAACTCAATTCCTGTATATAGCCAGAAAGATATTAAGATAAAGACAAATCATCCACTCTCATCTTACAGCATCGCTACCGAAAATGGTAGCAAGGTGATTAAAATTAAAGATACTGCACAATTCTGGAGTATTTCCAAATATTTAGTTGTAGAATTGCCATAAAATAATTGTATAACTCTCTTAAAAGCATCTTAGCAATGAACGGCTAAGATGCTTTTTTTATTCCGGGAAGTGAAATTATCACTAAAAATTATTGTAAGATATAAAAATAAGTATAAATTTGTAGCGAAAATAAAAGTTATCAACAATAAATAAACAAATTTTCATCGGTTATTTATCTTATAATAAAATATTTAGCTATTTTATAAACAGGTGTTTAAAATTAAATTTAATAATATGAAAAAAGATTTTTTACTCAAAAAGCTATTATTGTTACTTCTACTCTGTATTTGTAGTTTTTGGGCAGCAAATGCTCGGACTGTAAAGCTGATTCCTAAAATGACTATCACAAAAACATACGATGGGACATCAAGCTTACCAGCAAACATCGAAAGTTTTTTTGATATATATGAAGCTGCAGATGATGCTATTTTTGTTCAGAAGAGCAGTTTGTCCGCAGTACATGGGTCATTAACCGGAAGCTATTCGAGCTCAAATGCAGGAAATTTTTCTATATCCCTTACTTTGACATCAACCATTTCTGGTGAAACTAATTTCTATGTTGCATATCCAGCAGGATTGTCGGGAGAAATCACTCCTCGCGAGCTTACACTAACTGATTTTGATGTAGCCTCAGTTGCCTGTACAAAAATTTATGATGGAAATGCAAGTGTAGATCCCACTAAAATAAACTGGGGAACAACATTAAACAATGTCGTTTCAGGTGAAGAAAGCAAAGTTGCTTTAGACAAAGATAATGCAAAAGTAACTTTCCCTAGCAAGGATGTTGCCACAGGAAACTTGTCAATATATTTGCCTACAAAAAATCCTAACTATATTATAGTGCCACCCGTAATCCCTTGTTCAATTACTCCTAAGGCTCTCGTTATAAAACCTAATGTTCTCTCAAAAACTTATGGCGACCCCGACCCTTCCACATTCACTTACATACAAACAGGACTTGTGAGTCCCGATCAAATAACAGGAACATTATCTCGAGTGCCAGGTGAAAATGTTGGGAAATATGAAATTCAAAAACACGATCTATCTGCAGGAAATAATTATACAATGACTGTAGAAAAAGTTGATTTCGAAATAAAGCCATACATTATTACAATAACTGCCAATACAACCTCAAAACCTTATGGACAAAATGATCCTGCTTTTAGTTTTTCGCAGGACAAGCCGCTTTTGAATGGAGATAATTTTCATGACCTATTAAAAAGAACGCCCGGCGAGGCTGTAGGATCATATCCATTTGTTTTATCGGCAGGGTCCAATTACCAAATTGACTTTACAACAAAAGATTTCCAAATAACAGCTCCCGGCATTGTTTTAGATTCGAACAACAATCTTTTTGATTTATCAGGTGCCCCAATTTTTACCGGTTCTCTGAAAGCTTGCGAAGGCACAAGCAACAATGGATTGGAAGTAAATGTAACCGGACATGATTTACATTACAAATGGCACAAAGACGATGTTCCAATCACTAATGTTGACAATAAGAAATTGATTTTCGCAGGAACTACCTCTGAAAGCGGAGTGTATTATGTCGAAGTGAGTGATACACACTCCTCTACCCCTGTGCGCAGTAATTTTGTAACGGTTAGCATCAGCCCGACAACAGTAATTTCAACCCAACCAACAGGAGACTTGATATGTGCTTCGCAAAATCATTTGTTCACTGCCGATGTAAAAGGAAGCAACCTGCAATACAACTGGCAGCGGCAAACCGGTAATACTTGGATGACAGTAAGCACTGCCAAAGATTATGTTACAGACATAGAAGGGGTGTATCATGTAACTGTTAACGGAGATTGTGGTTCAAAAACCAGTAACAATGTAGCCTTGAATGTTGGAATCAGCGGAAATGACATTTACAACAGCTTATGGTCTGATGTGCTTAGCATAGAGTGTAATCCGGCTAAAAACGGGGGATATACTTTCACTGAATTCCAATGGTATAAAAGGGGAACTGCCGGAAATGACAGCCCAATGTTGGATGCCACAAAACCGTACTATCAAATTAAAACTACCGATGAGTATTATTGCAAAATGAAACTTGCTGATGGTACTTATAAATATACATGCCCTCGTGCAGGTGTCGTCCCTACAGCAGTTTTACGATCGGCTTATCCAAACCCTGTAAGATCGGGTGGAGTAATAAACATCCATGCAAACAACAGTTATCAGGTTGAAAATGGCACAGTTAAAGTAATTGTATTTTCTGTTGATGGCAAATGTATTGATACAAAGACCCTTGTTGCCGGTGAGCAATCTATCACCATGCCGACAGTTGCCGGAACTTATATATTGCGCATTATTAATCAGGATGGCAGTGTAGAAACAGCCAAAGTAGTGGTTGAATAAACATTGTTTATCCTAAAAATAAGAATTTGTAATAACCGGCTTTTAACTTTAAAATTAATTTTCGAATGAGAAAAATATTATTCACACTTGCGGCTCTGTTTTTTGTAGCTATGGGACTTATCGCTCAAGAAAAAAAAGAAACCAAAGAAGAAAAGAAAGATACCACATCTACCTCAAAAGATTATTACCGCCATGAATTTTCAGTCAATGTAGGCGGAGGAATATCCTTACTGCAAACAAAGCCTTCTATGGGTAATGATAAAATAGGTGCAACTGGAACCGTTGGTTTAGGATACCATTATTTTTTCTGTCCGAATTGGGCTATTGGTACAGGAGCAAATTTTGCGGTCTATAATGGAGGTATTTCCATAGATGATTATCAAACCGTAGCCAAAACCTCTACAGGAACTTCTACCGTAACTACTCCAACATTGTTCGATTTTGAAACAACCTCCTCCAACTATAAAGACAAACAACAAGTGATGATGATTACCATCCCGCTGATGGTGCAATATCAAGCCACAGGGAAAGTGCCTTTTTATGGAGCATTAGGAGGTAAAGTAGGCATTCCTCTTTCGGGCAAAAGCGTACAGGAAGGTAATTTTACAACTGCAGGACATTTTGATCCTCTTTCATATCCCGTATTCTATGAAAATATCCCCGATTATGGATTTGTAACCGATCAGGAATTTCCCGAAAACAAAACCGACCTTAACCTGAAACCGGCATTTATGCTATCGGCCGAAGCCGGCATGAAATGGGGGCTAAAAAACAATATGAGTTTATATACAGGTATTTACTTTGATTATGGATTGAACAATATTTCCAAAGATAAAACAAACAACTCAAAAAATTTGGTAACTTACCAACCCGATGCACCGGGAGATTTTGTGTACTCAACCGGCTACCAGTCTTATCAAAAACAAATAGCGCCATTGGTTATTGGCGTTACTTTGCGGTTATCTTTGGGAAATAAAAAAATAACTAAAGAAGAGCAAGATAAAAAGAAAGCCGAAAAAGAAAAGGCTAAAAAGGAAAAAGAAGAACAAAAAGAGAAAGAAAAACGCGACAAAGCTGCCGCCGAAGAAGCCGAAAAGAATAAAAATGCTGCCGATAAAAATGTTAAAGACAGCGGAGCAAAGCCGGTACAAAAAGAACAACAGCTGAAAGGAACTAGTAGTAGCTTGTTGCCACCTCTTCAAAACTTTATTGAAGGACAAAGCACACTTACTCCTGAACAAAAAACAGAATTGAATAAACGAGTGGCAGTATTGAAAAAATATCCGGAAATGAAAGTCCATTTATATGGTCATACATGCAACCACGGGGGCGACAATATCAACGAGTTACTTGGATTTAAGCGCGCGCAAACAGTGAAAGATTATTTGGTACAACATGGAATTGAGAAGTCGCGTATTCTTGAAATAGCCTCAAGAGACAAATCCGAACCTCTTGTGCCAAATACGAGCGAAGCCAACCGGAAATTGAACCGCCGGGTAGAATTTAGGGTAGACAAAGAACCTCAAGTAAAAACTACCCCTCAAAAAAACACTAATACAAAAGGGAATAATACCAAAAAATAAAAACAGTCAAAAGAACGCGGACTTCCTGATCCGCGTTTTTTTATATTTATTATCAAGCTTTTCCCATATATTTCGTTAAAAATATGTACTTTTGCACCCTCAAAAATAAATCAATATAGATGCAAAAAATTAGAAACATAGCAATCATTGCCCATGTCGACCATGGGAAAACCACACTGGTGGACAAAATGCTCTTGGCGGGCAAACTTTTTCGCGACAACGAAACTCACGAAGACCTTGTAATGGACAACAACGACCTCGAACGCGAAAGGGGAATCACCATTTTGGCTAAAAATGTTTCTATCAATTATAACGGATATAAAATAAATATCATTGATACTCCCGGACACGCCGACTTTGGTGGAGAAGTGGAACGGGTGCTCAATATGGCAGATGGCGTGTTGCTACTTGTCGATGCTTTTGAAGGACCGATGCCGCAAACACGCTTTGTGCTGCAAAAGGCTATCCAAATGGGATTGAAGCCGATTGTGGTGATCAACAAAGTGGACAAACCAAACTGTACGCCCGATATTGTACACGAAGCTGTGTTTGATTTGATGTTCCAATTAGATGCCACTGAAGATCAGCTTGATTTCCACACCGTTTATGGCTCTGCCAAACAAAACTGGATGAGCAACGACTGGAAGAACCAAACAGACAATATCAACTATCTCTTAGATTCGATTGTCGAACACATTCCCGCGCCCATACAACTCGAAGGCACGCCGCAAATGTTGATTACTTCGTTGGATTATTCGTCGTATGTTGGGCGTATTGCCGTTGGGCGTGTGCATCGCGGCGAGTTGAAAACCGGTCAGGATGTGTCGTTGGTAAAACGCGACGGTTCGGTGCAAAAAGCACGCATCAAAGAAGTACATATTTTTGAAGGATTGGGTCGTGCCAAAGTGGAAAGTGTAAAATCGGGCGATATTTGCGCCTTAGTCGGGATTGATAACTTCGATATCGGCGACAGTGTATGCGATTTGCTCAACCCAGAGCCATTAGAGCCAATCGCTGTGGACGAACCAACCATGAGCATGGTGTTTACCATCAATGATTCTCCATTTTTCGGTAAAGAAGGAAAATTTGTTACTTCACGCCATATCCACGAGCGACTGATCAAAGAATTGGATAAAAACTTGGCTCTGCGTGTTGAAAAATCGCTTGACTCTGATGTGTGGACAGTATTTGGACGGGGAGTATTGCACTTGTCGGTACTTATTGAAACCATGCGTCGCGAAGGGTATGAACTACAAGTGGGGCAACCGCAAGTTATCTTTAAAGAAATAAACGGAAAGAAATGTGAGCCTGTTGAACAACTTTCGATCAATGTTCCGGAAGAAGTCTCGGGCAAAGTAATCGAAATGGTTTCTATCCGCAAAGGCGAAATGCTTTCGATGGAAAGTAAAGGCGAGCGTGTGCAAATGGAATTTATTATTCCATCGCGCGGAATTATCGGGCTTCGCACCAATGTGCTTACTGCCACTGCCGGCGAGGCTGTGATGGCGCATCGCTTCCTCGAATATCAACCCTATAAAGGAGAAATAGACAAACGCAACAACGGCGCTATCATTGCTATGGAGAGCGGCACGGCTTTTGCTTACGCGATTGACAAACTGCAAGATCGTGGCAAATTCTTCATCCACCCGCAAGACGAAATTTATATGGGTCAAGTGGTGGGCGAACATTCGAAAGAAGGCGATTTGGTGGTGAATGTAACCAAATCGAAAAAGCTTACCAATATGCGTGCCTCCGGTTCGGACGACAAAGTACGCATTGTGCCGCCAATCGAATTCAGCCTCGAAGAAGCGCTCGAATACATCAAAGAAGACGAATATGTAGAAGTTACGCCAAAATCTATCCGTTTGCGCAAAATCTATTTAGATGAGAATGACCGCAAGCGGTTTGCAAAGAAATAAATAGAGATAGGGGCGAGGTTTTCGCTCCTATTTTTTTGAATAAATATTGTATATGAATTACTCGTACCGGCAAATAATTAAAATAGCTTATCCAATTTTCCTTACTTTATTGGTGCAAAACCTTATTCAGATGATCAACACCGCCTTTCTCGGTCGTGTGGGGAGTGTCGAATTAGGAGCCTCGGCATTGGGTGGAATCTATTATATCGTTATATTTATGTTAGCGTTCGGGTTTAGTACCGGCTCGCAAATATTAATAGGGCGGCGCAATGGCGAACAGAATTATGATAAGATAGGCGAAATTGTTATACATGGTGGTCTGTTCCTGTTATTGATTGCCGGAACAATGATTCTTTTCACCCGGGCTTTCTCGCAACAAATCCTTTCCGGCTTATTTCATTCCAAAGAGGTATTACACGCCACAGTAGAGTATTTGGACTATCGTATTTATGGACTTTTCTTTTCTTGCATCAATGTCCTTTTCCGCGCATTCTTTGTAGGGACTACACGCACTTTGCCCTTGTCGCTCAACGCACTGATAATGGCTGTAGTAAATATAATCGGGGATTACACATTGATTTTCGGCAACTTTGGAGCACCCGAAATGGGAATTGCCGGCGCCGGATTAGCTTCTGTTATAGCCGAAGCCTGTTCGGTTTGCTTCTTTATTATATACACGCTAACGGTGGTGGATTTAAAAAAATATGGGTTCGATAGAATACGCTTCAACAGCTTTAAATCCTTAAAGATAAATCTGAATATATCATCCTCTTTAATGCTGCAAAATGTGATTTCGCTCGGCACTTGGTTTATTTTCTTTATTGCCATTGAGCATTTGGGTGAAATTCCGCTGGCTGTTTCCAACATTATTCGAAGTGTGTATATGATGATTGCTATTGCCATATTTGCTCTGGCGGCAACAGCCAACACATTGGTAAGCAATCTTATCGGTGCGGGAGGTTCGGCTCAGGTAATGTCGTTGGTAAAGCGTATTGCCACTATTTCTATTTTGGTATCGGTATCAGTCATTATTCTAATCGCCATTTTCCCCAGAATAACATTGAGCATTTATACACCTGATGCCGGTTTAATCATAGCATCGTTGCCTTCGTTATATACTATTTTGTTGATGATTCCTTTGGTGGCAGTATCAAACATTTATTTCAATGCCGTATCCGGAACAGGAAACACGCGGATAGCTTTGATTATCGAAATTCTGACTATTGGAATCTATTTAGGATACACCTGGCTTACCGTAATGTTTCTCAAAGCACCGCTTGCCATTTGCTGGACAAACGAAGGTGCGTATGCGATCTGTATCTTTACGCTTAGCTATTTGTATTTAAGAAAAGGGAAGTGGCAACAACGGAAGATTTAGAGTTTCTTTAGCAAATAGCTTACACCAATTGTACCATAAATATTGTACATTTTGAACGATACCCCTGTAAAGTCTGAAGGAAAAATAGGTGTTAATCCCCAAGCTAATTGACCGTGCACCGCAAAACTCTTGCTAAACGACCATTCACCGGCAGCCTGCACACCAAAATCAAACCGTGACAATTCGTCCGAAAAATCAAACGAAGCAGAAGTTACTTCTATTTTCTCTCCTACCGGACTTCCTTTGCGTATATATCCATCCGAAGCCGTTCCGGTAAAACTTGGACTATACAAGTATGCGGCATAAAATCCCGCTTGTATGGTCCAATATTTGGAAGGACGGTAACTTGCCATTACGGGAATGGTGATGTATGAGTTCCGGATTTTCGTTTCGTTGTGTCCTGTAAAATTTCCGGTAACAGGGTCGCCATCCATATTTATTTCGGTATGTAGATTCAGCACACTGTCTTTTACCGTAAATCCTTTATAATCGAGTGTCAGTTGAGCGGAAACACCCCATTTCGGAGTGAACCATCGGGTAGCCTCCAACGCTACATGAGGTGCAAATGCCGGAGGAGAGAATCTCTCTACCTTACGCACCTCTTCCGGCATAGGCAGTGGCGCAGTACCACCAATATTATATCCGCCGTTGATTTTAAATTCCCACGAAGTTTGCTTTTCGTCCTGTGCTGAAACAAGAAGACAAAATAAACTGAAGGGGATTATAAAGAAAAGTTTCTTCATGTGTTAATAATGCAATTGCACATTGTCAATAATCAATTTATTGCCCAAACGACCTTCGTAGTAAGCTCCTCTTTTACCCGAAGCAAACACGATTGTAAGTTTGTATTTATTGCTATACAATTCGTCTTCTTTGAAAAGGGTAGGATAAGTATATGCAAAAGGCACATCAAAATGTGTGAAATCATCTATTTGAACAATATTTTCGTGCTTTACCTCGGCGCGTGCAATGATATTGGGCGAGACCGAAATATTATCTCCATACAAATAGGGATTGTTTTCATCTACCTTGAACAAAACTGCATATATTTGGCAAATATCCTCACGGCTATTATCTATTGCCGTTTTATTATTATCATTATACAGATAATTACCCGAACCTTCTTTGTAGATATAATCGCCACTAAATCGGAGCGGTTTGCCACTATTGAAAGGAACACCAAATTTGGTCGAACGCAACGGATTGGTCAAACCGGTCATGATATCAAAATCACCCAGGAAAAGCGAACCGGCGATACAAGGCATATTCTTTCCTGTAGCAGCCACATAAAACCCTTCTTTTGTTTCCAATTCGACTGCCTTGTTTCCATTTATACTGATACTTCTAACCGGATATTGTTCTCGAGTTTTTGAGTTACACCAAAGCGTAGAAACCCCCGTATTGCTCGAATACCATCGCAATGAACCTACAGCAGGAATTTCATAGTTACATGTAGTTGGTTGTATCCAATTTTCAAAATCAAATGTTTTGGGTAATTCGTTTATTTGGATAATAGAATAAGTCTTTGTGTATTGCTTGTCTTCGGATTCTACTCGAATATAGAAGAGTGTATCTTTTCCCAGCGGATTTGATATATATTCCCAGGTTGCTCCGGGCGTTACAGTAACCGAACAATCGGACATTGAGCAGCTTTTCAAATTCACATCTTTCTTGGGGAAAACAACGATATAATCGTTATAGATAGCATCTTTTATCACCGGGATACGAAGACTGTCCTGCGGAAAAGAAAAACTCAGGATGTCCGCTTCCGGAGAAAGCGGCGCATCCTGAATACATGAGGTTGTCAGTATCAATACTGATGATATGAAAAGGAGAAATCTTTTCATACTTTTGAAAATAATTTTAGTTCTTGTTATTTTGTTCCGTTGAAGATTACAGTTACCACCATTGCACCAATATTAAGCTGAGCTGTTCCATTGGCAATAGTTCCGGATACGGTTACAGGAATCATTTGTGGTCCATTTGGCAGTGTAACTGTTGTATTGGTTGTCCCTGTTATAGAGCCTCCTTCTCCCACAGTTGCCTCACAAGTAATCTCTGGTATAGCAACAGTTCCTACCTGTAAAACTTGAATTGACATTGAAGGAGTAGTTAAATTTACTTTATTTACATCTATACGCTTTACTGTAACTTGTGCATTGGTTACAATCACCGCTCCTTCTTTTGATATAGTTCCTGTATAAGTTCCTTCCGTAGCAGGAGCATAATCTGTTGTTACTTTATCGTCATCATCACCACAAGCCGTGAAACCTACACACAAAACAGATAAAAAGAGTCCTAAAAATAATTTTCTTGCATTCATATTATTTACCATTTAAAAATTAAACAAAGGACAAATGTAGGAATTAAACCGTAATTAGCAAAGGCATCCAACAGTTTTTAATACCAATCGCCCAAAACTCCAGATAAAAGGTTAAATTGTTACTACATCATTTCTATCCACATACCACAAATATCCAGTTATATTTTTATAACCCATATTTTGTAGTAAATCAATATACTGTTTCACTTGATTACGATATGAACCCTCCGTATTACCCGTTTTGTAATCTACTACAATCACCTCACTGTCCGTCATCATCACCCGGTCGGGACGGCGCGAAAAGACTTTGCCGGTGCTGCTTTTCTGTAAGATAGTACATTCGTTGAACAATCGGTATCGCCCCGAAAACCAATCCTCAACACCCGATTTCGCTATTGCCGTTTTTATTTTTCCGGTATAATAATTTGTTTTATCTGCCGGAATAATTCCGTCGAAAACAAGCTGCTGCACAGCCTTTTCAATATCTGCTACTGAATTTATTTTTTCAAAAATGGCGTGCAATACATTTCCTTCCTGAATATATTCGCTGTTTTGCCAGTTTTCTTTTCCGCTGATAAATTCGATGGATTTGTTCGATTGTTTAAATTCCGGAGTATTCGTTTGTTGCGTAAGGAAAACCACTTGAACATCTGTTTTCTCACCATTATTCTTCAAAATATTTTCAACTTTCTTGTGCTGAATACTTACGCTTGGCTCAATCGTTCCAAAGCACATTTGCATCATTTCGCCATCGAAATATTCCTGCCAATCCGTTTGCACAAAACTCAAAACCAGTTCCGAAACGGGTTTTACAGCACCATGCTTCTTTGTTTTTTTAGACAGAATCAGCAAATTGCGTTCAGCCCGCGTAAAAGCTACATACAACACATTGAGGTTGTCCATCAGCAACTGCACCGTTTCTTCGGCAAACTCTTTGCTGAAAAGCGATTGCTTCATTTTGGAGGAATACTCCACAGGCAAGATTTCAAGATCAAATGGTACTTCGTGCTTCTCGCACCACACAAGGCTGCGCTGGTATGCGGTGGACATTTTAGTCATATCCCAATCACAAAACGGCACAATCACCGTGTGGAATTGCAACCCCTTCGATTTGTGTATCGTCATGGCTTGAATGCCTTGCAAATCGGATTTCTTTGGGATAGACTTCATACAAAGCTCATCGTCCCAATATCCCAGAAACACTTTAATATCCGACGGATTTGATTCCAAATAAGAAGTCAGATTGTCCAAAAACGAATACACATACGCTGATTGGTCGAGCAGCGTGTGGTCATTTCTTCCCAAATCATTCTTTCCGATAATCGGCAAAATAAACAAACGGTAAATATGTAAAACCAAATCGTAGAGAGGCATAAGCTGCAACTGAGCAAAATCGGCATGCTTGAAACCATCAGGCAATAAATGGTCGATATCATTCCCCTCAGCCAGTAAACGGTGCGTATCCAAATGTTGGCGCGCATTGTCGGCAACAAACTCCTGCCACATCAACAACAACTGTGTACGGGGCAGGGAGTTCTCCCAATCGAGCACCAAGCGCAACGCCTCAATAATAATCTTCAATGCAGGCGAAGCCCCCAGCAAAAAAGCATCGTCCGAGATAATGCTCAAATACCCCCCCGCATATAATGCCGGTTGATCATCTTTTTGTAGTGAGAGATAGTTGGCAATATCTCGAATCTTGCCATTCGTTCGCGTCAGGATGCAAATATCGTTTGCCTTCACTCCCGCTGCCTGCAACTCTTGCAATTGCTCTACAAGTCGCCACATAACAGCCTCGTCATACGAAACATCTGCCTCTTTGTCATCATCTAAAAAATCAATTGACACAAATCCTTTTTCATCTTTAGCGATAGGTGTTTGTTTTACATTTTCGATTTTATAGGCTGTAGGGAAAGGATTATCCGCCGCACCGTCAAATTCAGCTTCGAGATATTGACTTAAACTTTCTGCCGAAGCCGTAAAGAACGCATTATTAAAATCGACCACGCGGCGTTGGCTTCTGTAATTCTTATCCAAGTTCTTTACCGAAACCTGTGGCATTTCTTCTTCCAGATTATTTAGAATATTCCAATCGCCATTTCGCCAACGGTAAATCGATTGCTTGACATCGCCCACCAGTAAACTAAAATTCCCATTCGCAATTACCTCCTCAAGCAACACGCGGAAATTGCGCCATTGTAGTCGCGAAGTGTCCTGAAATTCATCAATCATAATATGGTGTATCGTCGAACCGATCTTTTCAAAAACAAACGACGCATCCGAATCGCCCATCATTTGGTTCAGGAACAATGCTGTCTGCGACAACATAAATCGGTTGTTTTCTTTGTTCTGCGCTTCCATTTCTTCCGAAATATCTCGCAATAAACCCAACTGAAAAATATTTTGGAGCAATAATACAGACGAAATATACGAACGAATCCCATTGCTCCGACACTCTTCTGCCTCTTGCAACAAAGTCAGAAATTCTATATCACCGCTTTTGCCCTGCTCACCATTTAATATTTTACATACATAGCTATTTGGGTCACTATAATCCCCGTTTTTCAGCTTCTTAAAATAACCAGGAACACCACTTTTCTTATAATAAAAATCATTCTCATCAGGATTTTTGGCAAAAAACAAATTCGCAAAACCCATCATCCGCTTTTCAAAGTTATCTTTTAGTTTAAGATGCTTTTCTGTCATCTCGGCAATCAGTTTCGGATTTTCGTCCAACTGCAAACGCATAGCTCGCTCATGTTCCTGAAAATACTCGTTAAAGATATTCATCCCAAATGATTTCAATTCCTTATCCACACGCCAGCTTTTGCCCTGCTCAATCTTATCTTCCACATAGCGGCTAATCCATTCCAACAGTTCTATATCGTCGTTCGACTTCTCAATCATTGCCTTCACCGCATCATCGAGCACGCGCACCGTATTTAGTTCGAGATTAAATTTGGATCCTTTCCCCAATTCGCGCGCTAAATTCCGCAACACCTTCTGGAAAAAACTATCAATCGTCCCCACCTGAAAACGACTATAGTCATGCAAAATCTCGCAAAGAACAACCTTCGCTTTCCGGCAGATCTCCTCAAACGATAGCTTACAACCATTTTCCTGCAAAGCCTTTTGTACATCTTCGGCAAACTTCCGGCTCTCGTCCAGCCCCGCTGCCAGCCCGTACAATTCGGCAATGATACGGTCTTTCATTTCGCCCGTCGCTTCTTTGGTAAATGTAACCGCAAGAATATGCCTGTGTGCACACCTATCCACACCAAGCAACAGTTGCTTGATGTACTCCACCGCCAGCGTATAAGTCTTTCCCGAGCCCGCAGATGCTTTATATACAATAAAATTCGAATCCAAAACAATTATTTACAACAAAAATAAGAATAAATCCATTATCCCTGAAAGATTGACCAACCTTAAGCCATTAATTCGTTTGAAGATTTCTTTTTTTATTGAGCTTGTCGAAGTCGGAAATGAAGCAATCTTTACCTGTTCGATCAAAATGACGAGGTTAAAACACCACAAATTAGTTAATCATTTGTCTGAAGTGAAGAGAATGTGAGGGGACACGCCCAAAATATTTTGATTTTTGGAAAGTATCTGTAATTTTGCGATACTTTTTATTGAGATTTAATTTTATAAATATTATTTTGCTATGAAGAAATTTGGATTTTGGGTTTTTATTGGATTTTTGTTGGTGGGAAAGACTGCTTTTGCGCAACAATTGGAAAATGCGGCTACGGTTGCCGGGCAAGTGAAAACACCTGTGGTGGCAGACAGCCTTGATGGATGGAAATTTGAAGGAATCACGGGAGCTAATTTCAGTCAGGTGTCGTTGACGAACTGGACGGCGGGTGGCGAAAATTCGATTGCGGGTAATGTGTTTTTGAAAGTTTCGGCTGATTATACGAAAAATCGTTGGGCGTGGGATAATGACCTGGGCGCAGAGTTTGGAATGACTTATTCGGACGAAAATGATTGGCGCAAAAATTTGGATAAGATTGCACTTTCGTCGCAACTTGGATATGAGATTAACAAAAAATGGTTTTATGCTTTTTTGTTGGATTTTAATTCGCAATTTGCAAAGGGATATGATTACACGGTTGACCCTGACCACTATATATCGGCTTTTATGGCGCCGGCTTACTCGAATGCGGCACTGGGTATCAGCTATAAACCGCACGAGAATTATTCGTTTTTCCTTTCGCCTGTAACGCTTCGTACTACGGTTGTGTTGGACGATTCGCTGGCTACTGCCGGATCGTATGGAATGAAAGACGGGAATAATTTTTTGATGGAACCGGGTGCGTATTTTGTGGCGAAAGCAAAGCAAAAGATTGTGAAGAATGTGGATTTGGTTTCGAAATTGGATATGTTTACACCATATAATTCGGATTTCGGGAATGTGGATATCAACTGGGAATTGTTGGTTAGCTGTAAGGTAAACGAATTTTTGAATGCGACGCTAAGTACAACATTGCGCTACTATGACCGCGAGAGTTCGAGAATCCAGTTTAAGGAAATGTTTGGATTGGGACTGTCGTATAAATTTGCTGCCAAATAATTTTATAAAACAAATAGAGTATGAAGATTTTCAAAGAATTTAAAGAGTTTGCCATGCGCGGCAATGTGATGGACATGGCTGTGGGTATCATCATCGGTGGTGCTTTTGGAAAGATTGTAACCTCATTGGTTGCGGATATTGTAATGCCGGCGGTGGGTTTGCTTGTTGGTGGGGTCAATTTTACCGACCTGAAAGTTACTTTAAAAGAGGCTACAGTGGATGCTGCCGGGGCTGTTGTGCCGGCGGTTACGCTTAATTATGGTAATTTTATTCAAATTATTTTTGATTTTATTATTGTTGCTTTTGCCATTTTCTTGTTTATCAAAGGGATTAATTCATTGAAAAAGAAGAAAGAGGAAGAGCCTGCTGCTCCTTCTACACCGAGCAATGAGGAGGTGTTGTTGGCTGAAATCAGGGATTTGTTGAGGGATAAGAAATAGAAAAAACCTCTCTCCCCCAACCCCTCTCTCCATAGGAGAGAGGGGAGTCCGGTGGTGATATTGATAGAGAAGGGAAATCTTGTGTTTTTTATTTTCAAGGTTTTCAATTAATTAGCATGGGCTGATTTAAAAATAGCTTATGCAAAGTGAAAATAAATTTGTGTTTGCGAAAAATAGCACTATCTTTGCAACCGCTTTTTAGGAAAGCAAATTGATTCAGTAGCTCAGTTGGTAGAGCACATCCCTTTTAAGGATGGGGTCCTGGGTTCGAGCCCCAGCTGAATCACTCTTTCTAAAAAAGTTGACACGGAGATTCAGTAGCTCAGCTGGTAGAGCACATCCCTTTTAAGGATGGGGTCCTGGGTTCGAGCCCCAGCTGAATCACCAAATAAACAAAAAGGAGGTTTTTTCACCTCCTTTTTTAACATAAAAAAGCGACAGATTTCTCTGCCGCTTTTATTTATTTTTAGTCATTGCTCTTTACTACATCCATCACAAGAGGAGTTTCGTCCACATAAAATGACAAAGAACCATCGTCATTAATATCGTACCAAAGGCGCATACGGTCTTTTTCGTGATTATCCCAATCGGTAACATGAATTACATTCTTTTTTTCATTATAATACCAATAGCCATCATGCACATTGGATGACGATAAAAACATTTTTACTTTGGCATGATGGTCTTCGGTAAATGTAAATACTGCTTTTTTAAGCTGCTTAGCTTCTTTTTGCTCTTTGGAAGTGAGTTTGCGATCGGTATTTGTTCGCACTCCGACGACTTTCCACGAACCGATAATTTTCGTTTCGATAGGCGCCGGCGTTTTTTCTGCCCAAGTTACTCCGAAAGTGAACAGGGCAATTACAGTAATTAGTAGGTTTTTCATAAAATAATTTTTTAGGTTCAAGGTTGTTTTGAACTTTAAACCTTGAACTTTAACCTTTACAAACTATTCTTATCCATTCATAGTGATTAAAAATTCTTCATTTGAAGTTGTTTTCTCCAAACGGTCTTTTACAAACTGCATAGCCTCAACCGAATTCATATCCGACAGATAGTTGCGCAGTATCCACATGCGGTTAAGCACTTCCTGATCGTGCAACAAATCGTCGCGGCGAGTGCTCGAAGCTGTAATATCCACCGCAGGGAATATGCGTTTGTTCGATAATTTGCGGTCGAGCTGCAATTCCATATTACCGGTGCCTTTAAATTCCTCAAAGATAACTTCGTCCATTTTCGAACCGGTTTCGGTCAGGGCGGTGGCTATTATTGTAAGGCTTCCACCGTTTTCGATATTGCGTGCGGCACCAAAAAACCGTTTCGGTTTGTGTAATGCATTGGCGTCTACCCCACCGGATAATACTTTGCCCGAAGCTGGCGAAACCGTATTGTAAGCGCGTGCCAAACGGGTAATCGAATCGAGCAGGATAACCACATCGTGTCCGCATTCGACCATGCGTTTTGCTTTTTCATGTACCATGCTGGCCACTTTCACATGTTTTTCGGCAGGTTCGTCGAAGGTGGACGAAACTACTTCGGCATTCACGCTGCGTTGCATGTCGGTAACCTCTTCGGGACGCTCGTCGATCAACAAAATGATCATGTAAACCTCCGGATGATTGGCAGCAATAGCGTTTGCGATATCTTTGAGCAACATGGTTTTACCGGTTTTCGGTTGTGCCACAATCAGCCCGCGCTGGCCTTTACCTATCGGGGCAAACAAATCGACCACACGAACAGACAAATTGTCATTTCGTCCTTTGGTCAGATTAAATTTTTCGTTCGGGAATAATGGAGTAAGGTGCTCGAAAGGCACACGGTCGCGGATAAAATCGGGGGCACAGCCATTGATTTGCTCCACTTTCACCAGTGGAAAATATTTTTCGCCTTCTTTTGGCGGGCGAATCATTCCTTTCACCGTATCGCCTGTTTTAAGCCCGAAAAGCTTGATTTGCGATTGCGATACATAAATATCGTCGGGCGAACTAAAGTAATTATAATCCGGCGAGCGAAGGAATCCATAACCATCTTGCAAGATTTCCAAAACGCCTGTTCCGGTCAAAATTCCGTCAAATTCAAATGGTTTCTCCTTTTCAACTTCAGGTTTCTTTTTCTGAACAGGTTCAGGTCGTGGAGCTGCTTTTTCCTCTTTTTCAGGAGTGAATGCCGGAAGCATTTCTTCGTGCATTTCCAACATTTCTTCACGGCTTGTAAGTGGAGTTTCTTCATTTTCGACCGAAAATGAAGTCTCTTCTGCTTCGGGTAAGGTCGAAAATAAATCATCATCTTCCAGTTTTATTTTCTTCACCAATACCGGTGCTTGTTCTTGCTGTTTGACAGGTTGATTTGGCTTCGAGTTTGGTTGTTTTTGTTTGTTTTGGGCAGGCTTCTGAGGATTGGGTTGGGCGGCAGGTTGAGGTTGTGCCGTTTCCTGACTCTCTTTTTTAATCAAAGCAGGTTGTTGCGCTGCCACCTTCCCTTTGGGTTGGTTATTATTGGTTTTGGCCTGATTTTTTGCTTCGTTTTTATCCTGTTTTGCTTCATTGCCCGAGGCGGTATATACCTTTTGCTCAACCGGTTGTTTTTTTACAGCTACGCGCGCGCGCGGTTTTTTATCTTCCTTTGCCGCCACTTGCGACGCTTTGTTAATTGCCTGTTGATCGAGGATACGATATACAAGGTCTTCTTTTTTAAGTGAATCGAATTTTTTCAAGCCTTCTTGTTTGGCTATTTCTTTCAATTCGGGCAACGATTTCTCGTTGAGATCTAAAATGTTGTACATGAAAAGTTTAAATGATTTTTTTGAATAATGTAAAATGATTTACATTAATATTTTAAGGTTAGAAATAATGTAGGATATTGCATACAGCATGAACACACAAGTGTTTTTATAAAAAGAAATATTGATTGAAAAATTGGTGCAACGAACGAAACACCAAGCGTTGAAGTGAAATATCGGTACAAAGGTAAATAAATTTTTATAATATCATTCACGAATAAAAAATTATTTTTGTGGAAAATATTTATCATGAAGAAAAAAATCTTGCTATCCTTTTTTTGTATATCTATATTGGGACAATCATTGTTTGCCCAAGCGGATTACCGTGTGCTTCCGACAGGGTCTGACACGCTGCTCAATAAATATCTGACTGGCATAATGCACGATTTTTATGCCCGGCGCAAATCCAGGTTAGACAGTGCTATGCAATCCATGAAAGAATTGAAACGGTATCAGAAAGCTATCTTAAAGAGCGGATCAGCCCAGTATTATCGAAAACAAAAAAGTAAAGTTGAAATAACCGATATTATCGAACAAAACTCGTATCGAATAGAAAAGATCATTTTAGGGAAAACCATTCCCTTAAACCTGTATTTGCCTAAAACAAGAGGAACACATCCCGCCGTTTTGTTTCTTTGCGGACATGAGATAACGGGAAAATCAGCCGAATCATATCAAAAAACAGCTATTCTTTTAGCTCAAAATGGTTTTGTCGTGATGGTTCCCGACCCCATCAGTCAAGGCGAATTGATACAATTGTTAGACCCAAACGGCAAATCACTTACACGCAGCGCCACAACCGAACACACATTAATCAATATGCAATCTACGCTTTGTCTGGGCAGTTTTTGGGGTGTCGAATTTTATTTTAATACTTTATGCTTAAATTACTTGTGTAGCCGGAGAGAGGTTGATGACGAACGGATTGGATGTGTCGGCAATTCGGGCGGAGGCACTCAACTTACTTATTTATCGGCATTAGACGATCGGATTAAAGCTGTTGCCTGCTGCAGTTTTTTTACCAAACGGGAACGAATGCTGGTAAATGTCGGCGTGGACGATGGTTGCCAGTATTTCCCCAAAGAAATAAAATATGGGTATGAGATTGCCGATTATTATATCAAGCAAGCACCCCGTCCGACTTTGATTTTAGCAGGCAGAAAAGATTTTATCGATTATCAGGGTGTGGAGGAAGCCTTTGCCGAACTCAAACAAGTATACACTTTAAAAGGCAAGTCCAATGATGTGCAACTCGTTGCTGTGGACGATGGGCATGGCATATCGAAACCCAAACGCGAAGCTGCCGTACAGTTTTTCAAAACCTATTTGATGAATGACGACAGCAGCATTACCGAAGGTGATTTGACGGTATTGCCCGACAGTGTTTTGCGGTGCACCGCAACCGGTCAAATACTTATATCCAACCCCAAAACCTATTCGACCCAGAAACAAATACTGAAAAAAGCTGTATATCTTACCGAAACAAGAAATTTTGACCCGAAGAAAAAAGAAAAAAACAGCCAAAAGATCAACGAATTATTGGCTATCTCTCCCAATTTACCATCCATCTCAATGGAAACCGTCGGGCAATTTGAAACAAGTAATGCTATTGTGAAGAAAATTATTGTCAGCCGGAAGGGAGAACCGGATATGCCGTTGTTGCTACTGACCCCCAAAGAAGGCATAATGCCCGAAGCACGGGTTTATGTTTTACTCAACGATAGTGGAATGGTAAAAGATGTAACCGGTGAACGGGCAGAAAAACTGATTGGCGAGAGAAATATAGTCGTTCTTGCCGACCCGCGCGGGATAGGCGAAACCAAAGATATAGCCGAAAAGAATAACAAGAAGTTTTACAGTGATGATTACCGGAATGCCGCCCTCAGCCTGATGCTCGGCAAGCCATTGCTCGGACAGCGGGTGATCGATATTTTCTCGGTGCTTGACTTTATACAATTGCAGCCGGAATTGTCGGGCAAAAAAATTTCCTGCCTGACGACAGGAAATATAGGTGTAGCCGCCCTTCACGCTAAATACCTCGATTCGCGAATAAGCAGCATGGAAACCCGCAACTGCCTATCCTCCTGGATGGATATTATTTTGGAACCTACCGGAAAGAACCGCATGAGCCTCATTGTGCCCGGAGTATTGCGGTATTACGATATCAGTTCCTTGAAAGACGAATGATATTTATTTAAATGTGGCTACTTTCTTTTTCTTTTTCTGACCGGTTTTACAAGTCGGCATCGAATATCTCTTTTTACCACTACTAAACAAACCGTCGTTCTTTCTGTATGTCGGGCTGTCAGGTGCGCAGTTTACTAACGAAAACAGGAAAAAACTTCCTACGAATGCTGTGATTATGCGTGTCTTCATGTATAAATATTTTTCTGAATATACTGTTTATTTAAGTCCTGGTGTAATATAAAACACCATAATTTGATTTTTATTATATAAAAAACTGTTTAGCACATGACAAAAATTAAATTTGTTGTATATAAAGTACCGTCATGTCGACCAAAACGACGGGGTACGAGGAGTGTCGTGGAGGTACTGTGTTAGTTTCCAAATTATTTTTGACGAAAAATTAAAATATTTATCTTTGTATCAGCCAAAGGAAGTCATTGTGCGATTCTTTGTACTGAAGACTATCCTGTGTAGTGGGAACTTCTT
>JAVBLE010000065.1:0-29604 GCA_031553685.1 Paludibacteraceae bacterium
GTTTTGTGGCAATACAATTCGAATGCCCAAATATTTAACCGGTCAATAAATCCCTATTCTTTCGAAGGATATTATTTTATAAGTTCGGATGCCGGAGTTGAAAAGACGATTTCTCTCCAGCCTGCTGTACAAGAGCAACCAACTGCCGATATAACCACATTTCTCGACTATCGGTTGCACGAACAGGAAAGCCGCAACCTTTCATCGACAGGGAAGGATTGGTTTGGCGAGCAATTTGACAGAAATAACCTGAGCAAATCATTCTCATTTTCATTTCCGAATATCGACACAACCCGTCAGGCAGTAACCTCTTTGAATATTGCGGGCGATGGCTCGATGAAGATTTATTTAAATGCTAAATTGGGTCAAACTTATACTTTGAACAAAACCTATTATAGTTATTTCTATGATAAAAATCATTGGTTTAAGAATAATTCCGAAAATATTTCTGTCAATTTGCAATACACTCCAGGAAGTAGTGCCGATTTGAATTATTTGGCAGTAAATGCTTACCGGAAATTGATAATGACAGGCGATGCGATGTTTTTTAGAGATCCGGAAGCCGCCGACACTGCCCAATGGGCAAGATTTCATTTGCAAGGTCAATCAAATTTAAAAATCTGGAAAATAAACGATAAGCAAAATATACAACAACTTTCTGCAGATTATAATGGAACAGAATATTCGTTTACTGATGAGATATCAATCTTGAATGAATATGTGGCAATCAACCCAGCCGGAAATTTCCCAACGCCAACCTTTGCCGGAGAAGTGGCAAATCAGAACTTACATGCAGTGAATCAAGCTGATTTGGTTGTTATTACGCCTTCCGAATATTGGTTGCAAGCCAATAATTTAGCCAAATTGCACCAGGATAAAGATGGGTTATCTACGCTTGTTGTTACGACCGATCAGGTTTACAACGAATTTTCGTCCGGAACTCCCGACGCAACAGCTTACCGCTGGTTGATGAAAATGTTGTACGACCGTGCAGCAACACTTGCCGAAGCGCCCAAGTATCTACTATTGTTTGGCGATGGGACTTATGACAACAGGAGTATCTTAAAAGAAAATATTCCCTACAACAAATTGCTTACTTATCAGGGAACCATTTCTCTGGGCGACGCTCAAGCGTGGGGAAGTGATGATTATTTCGGATTTTTGGATGATGACGAAATGGATATTATTCAAAAAGCTTCGTTGGATGTGGCTATAGGTCGTTTGCCGGTATCGTCTTCTCAGCAGGCTACTGATATTGTAAATAAAATTTCGACTTATTTAGAAAATAAATACAAGGATTATTGGAAAAATCTTATTTGCTACATCGGCGACGATAAAGATGCCGCAAACTCTACCGAAGAATTGGCAGTTCACATGGCTCAAGCCAATATTTTAGCCACATCTGTAGAAAATAATTATAAAGCATTTCAAGTTAAACGCATTTTTTACGATGCATTTACTCAAGAAGAGCGTGCTAATGGAGATTCTTACCCGCAAGCCAAGGAAACATTTGATAAATTATTAGATTCAGGTGTATTTATGGTTAGTTATACCGGACATGCTAACCCGACATCGTTATCTGCCGAAAAAATATTGTCTGACAATGATGTTAATAATATGCATAATAAAAAATTTCCATTTTTATATGCTGCTACTTGCGAGTTTGGCCGTTTTGATTGGGGTAAACCTATTACAGCCGAAAAGCTATTGTTGAAGCCCGATGCCGGTTTTATAGGTGTAATTTCGGCTAGCCGTGTGGTTTACTCAAAACAAAATCTTGAGTTGCAAAAAGCATTTACAGATACAATATTTGGAGCAGATAGAAAACCTTTGGCACTGGGCGAAATATTGCGTCGGGCTAAAAATAAAAAGAATAGTGATGAGAATAAAATGAGTTATGTGCTTTTGGGCGACCCAGCCATAACTCTTCCAATTCCGCGAGATTCAGTCAAAATAGACACAATTATCAGCAATTCGAATGCAGAGAAAGATACGGTTAATGTGTTGAGTACTGTAACCGTAACCGGACATTTGGAAACAATAGGAGGGGCAAGGATAAATAATTTCAATGGAAAATTGTATGCTGTTGTATATGATAAAAAAATGAAAGTTACAGAGCTTTTGAATGCCGGTAACACTTCTGTTATTACCACCAAAGAAATAACAAATCCTTCAACAGGGATTAAGGAAACTGTTATTACCCGCAAGGATTCTATTTTTTATTACTATGACCGTATCAATGTATTATTTTCTGGAACAACCACAGTGCAAAACGGTACATTTACATTTCAATTCATGGTGCCTAAAGATATTGCCTGCAATTATGGAAGAGGTCGTATAAATCTTTATGCAGCCGATACTACAAATAATCTGGAAGCCCAAGGATATTATGAAAATTTCATTGTCGGAGGGATGAAATCGGATTTTGTGTTTGAAAATCAAGGACCAACAATAAATATGTATCTCAATACGCCACGATTCCAAAATGGAAACATAGTGGATGCAAATTCCATTTTTATGGCAAAATTATACGATGATAATGGTATAAATACTACAGGTAACGCCATTGGACACGATTTGGTGCTTACACTCAATAATGATAAGAATATGTCTTATGTGCTTAATAACTATTACGAAACAACCGGTGGCGATTATCGTTCAGGAACTGTAACCTATAAGCTTCCCACTTTAGCCGAAGGAAATTATACATTGACTTTCCGTGCTTGGGACTTGTTGAATAATTCTACTACCGAGACATTAAACTTTAAAATATCTAACGATGTTGAACCTACATTTTATAATTTTTCTGCATATCCTAATCCAGCCGATACCCGTGTGCGATTTGCGATAGAACACGATCAGCCATCGTCTGAATTAATTGCAGAGCTCTTGGTTTACAACCTGAGTGGGAAACAGGTATTTACAGATAAAAAGACTATTTATTCGGAAGGAAATACGATAGTTTATGATTGGGATTTAGTCGATTCGGCAGGAAGCAAGCTGCCCGGAGGAATTTATTTGTACCGATTGTCTCTTGCGACTGATAATAGAGAGTTAGCCTCACAAAGAAGTAAATTGATTATAAAATAAAATTTATTTTTACCACAATAAAAAAATAAATTTCCGTTATTTAACAGATTTATGTAATATTGCAACTTCAAAATAAAAGATTAGAAAAATGAGAAAGCCACTGATTTTAAGCGTTTTGTTTTTATTGTTTAGTTTTATTTCTGTATCTGCTGCCGACTTTGATGAAGATTCACAATTAAATCCCATTGTCACAGGAGTGCCTTTTTTGATGATAACACCCGATGCCCGTGCCGGTGGTATGGGTGATGTAGGAGCAGCTACCGATGCCGATGTAAACTCACAATATTGGAACCCTGCCAAATATGTGACTATGGAAAGTGGGGCAGGTATTGGCTTTTCATTCACTCCTTGGATGAAAAAAATTGTGCAGGACATTAATCTGTCCTATTTAGCCGGTTATTGGAAATTTGCCGATAATCAGGCAGTAAGTGGATCGTTGCGTTATTTTTCATTGGGTGAAGTAACTTTAACTGATGAAGCCGGAAATAACGCAGGAACAACAAATCCCAATGATTTATCTGTCGATTTAGCATATTCCCGTTTGTTGGCCGAAAAATGGTCGGCAGGCGTTGCCTTACGCTTTATTTATTCCGACTTAGGAGGAGGTATTGTTGACGGAATGTATGCCGGAACAAGTGTCGCAGCCGATATCGCAGCCAATTACAAAACCCCGATCCGTTTTTCGGCAGATGACGGTTCGTTGGATTTTGGTTTAAATATATCTAACATAGGTCAAAAAATTTCGTATGATAACGGTGAAAATAACTTGTTTATTCCTACCAATATGCGTTTTGGAGGATCATTTATGTATCCATTCGATAAATATAATCGTATAAGCGTGAGTGTTGATATGAATAAGTTATTGGTGCCAAGTATGCCTCGTCTGAAAGACTATGAAACTGAACCCGAATGGAAAGAGGCTTATGACAAGTACAATGACGAATCGGTAATCAGTGGAATATTTAATTCATTTGGTGATGCTCCGGGTGGATTTAAAGAAGAAATGCAAGAAATAGCATGGGCGATGGGGTTAGAGTATTCATACAACAAACAATTCTTTGTGCGTGGAGGTTATTTCACAGAAGACCGTAACAAGGGAAATCGTAATTTCTTCACTGCCGGTGTTGGTTTCAAGTTGAATATGTTTCAATTGGATGCTGCTTATGTGATTTCGGTAGCACAAACCAGCCCGCTTGACCAAACGCTTCGTTTCTCCTTAGCGTTTGATATGAATGGATTGAAAGATTTAATGAAATAAAACTAATTAGCCCAATTAGCAAATACATCACCGTTGGTTAGCAAATGTTCTTCTTTTAAGAAGTCCATTTGCTAATTTGCTAATAGGCATATTTGCTAATTGCTTATGAAACTACGAGTCGGATTTGGATACGATGTACATCGCTTTGCCGAAGGGCGCGAATTGTGGCTGGGTGGCATCAAAGTAGATCACACGCAAGGCTTGCTTGGTCATTCGGATGCCGATGTGTTGATACATGCTATTTGCGATGCATTACTGGGCGCAGCTAATATGCGTGATATTGGATTTCACTTTCCAGATACAGCAGGTGAGTATAAGAATATTGACAGCAAAATACTGCTCAAAAAGACAGTTGAATTACTTGCTGAAAAAGGTTGGCAAATAGAAAATATAGATTCAACCATTTGTGCAGAAAAACCAAAGCTAAATCCATTTATTCCGCAAATGCAGCAAGTACTTGCTGAGATAATGTCAATTTCGTCCGAAGATATTTCAATTAAAGCAACGACAAGCGAAAAACTTGGTTTTGTAGGTCGGGAAGAGGGAATTGTTGCGCAAGCGGTTGTTTTAATGTCAAAAAAATAGGATGCTCAAAAACGACATCCTATTTTTATTTAAACAAAAAATGTTATCCCACAATCTTTTTCATAGCAGTCATGGCTTCGCGCAATTCTTCGCCAATCCATTCGATTGGGTGATTGCGGATTTCATTATTTACAGCGATTAATAATTGATTATCAACGCCGTTTCCTTTGTTGGCTCCGTATGGTTTGCCTATAACATCTGTATCGATTTTCTTCATAAAATCAGCCAAAAGCGGTTTGCAAGCGTGGTCAAACAGGTAGCAACCATATTCGGCAGTGTCCGAAATAACACGGTTCATTTCGTACAGTTTCTTGCGAGCAATTGTATTGGCAATAAGCGGCGTTTCGTGCAATGATTCGTAGTAAGCCGATTCGTCTTTGATACCGGCATCGGTCATTGTTTCAAAAGCCAATTCTACTCCGGCTTTTACCATCGCTACCATCAACACACCATTATCAAAGTATTCTTGTTCCGAAATTTCCATGCTTCCCGCAGGAGTTTTTTCGAAAGCAGTTTCGCCGGTAGCTTTGCGCCATGTAAGCAGGTTGATGTCGTCGTTCGCCCAGTCTTTCATCATGGTTGATGAAAACTCGCCCGACATAATATCGTCCATGTGTTTTTCGAACAACGGACGCATGATGTTTTTCAACTCTTCAGCCAAACCGAATGCTTTAATTTTTGCAGGGTTCGAAAGTCTGTCCATCATATTGGTAATACCGCCGTGTTTCAAGGCTTCGGTAATGGTTTCCCAACCGTATTGAATTAATTTTGAAGCATAACTTGGCTCAATTCCTTTTTCGATCATTTTATCGAAGCAAAGGATAGAACCGGTTTGCAACATACCGCAAAGGATGGTTTGCTCGCCCATCAAATCCGATTTTACTTCGGCTACAAATGATGAATGCAAGCAACCTGCACGGTCTCCACCGGTGGCTACGGCATAAGCCTTAGCGTAATCCCAGCCTTTTCCTTCGGGATCGTTCTCTGGGTGAACGGCAAGCAATGTAGGCACACCAAAACCGCGCACATATTCGGCACGCACTTCCGAGCCCGGACATTTGGGCGCTACCATAATTACGGTAATATCTTTACGGATTTGCATGCCTTCTTCCACAATGTTGAACCCGTGAGAATAAGAAAGCGTAGCGCCTTGTTTCATCAATGGCATTACCGCAGCCACAACAGCCGAGTGTTGTTTGTCCGGCGTAAGGTTGATAACCAAATCAGCCGTAGGGATCAATTCTTCGTAAGTACCCACTTTAAAACCGTTTTCGGTAGCATTCATATACGAAGCGCGTTTTTGCTCGATAGCTTCTTTGCGTAAAGCGTACGAAATATCCAAACCGGAGTCGCGCATGTTCAAGCCTTGGTTTAAGCCTTGTGCCCCAGCACCTACAATAACGATTTTTTTGCCTTTCAAAGCCTCGATGCCGTTAGCAAATTCGCTTTTGTCCATAAACTCGCAAACGCCGAGTTGAAGTAGTTGCTCTCTAAGAGAAAGCGTGTTGAAATAATTGCTCATAATTATTAAACCTATTTTATTGTGATTTGTAATTTGTATTTTATTTAGATCAAAGAATAAAGATTATAGACAAAAGACTAAATGTCTTTATTCTTTGAGCGAAGCGGTCTTTAATCTTTATTCTGAATAAGGTGTTCTGCCAACTGCATTTTTATATCTTCAGGAATAGGTGTTGTTTGTTGTTTGATAAAATCAAAATGAACCAATACTGCTTTTCCTTTGACACAAAGATTACCGTCTTGCCAAGCCTCATGTCCGATGGTAAACGATTTTGTGCCGATATGCGTAATAAAACTGCGTATCTCTACATCATATTTAAAAACCATTTGATGTACAAAGTCAAATTCGATGCGTGCTAAAATCAGTCGCCAAGTGTCGTGCGAAAGGTTTAAATCCGGCTCAAACATACGGAAAAACGGATTTCGTCCTATTTCAAACCAAATGGGAAGAACCGTGTTGTTGATGTGTCCGAGTCCGTCTATATCGCCGAAGCGTGGTGTAACTGTGGTTGTAAACATACAATATATAATTTGCTAATTAGCCAATTTGCCAATTAGCAAATTGATTTTGCAAAATAACGAACAATATTCTATATCATTATTATACTTACCCTTAAAATTTAGGTACTTTTCATGGATTATGTAATTGTGGATATAATGAACCTGTGGATTTATAGGCTATACTTATTGCTTTTACAAGTTTTTGCTACAATGTTTATTTCGTAGGTTTTGTTTTATTTCGAATTAAAGCATCTTCCCATATTTCGCTTAACCTTAGGCGCAACGAATCGGGCGAGATAACCCGAAGCGACCATGTGCGCGTAAGTATTTCCTGCAAGAAATCGAGTGTTATATGAATGTGCAGGCTGATTCTAAATTCGTTCGCAGTATCTACCAAAATATTTTGTGAATGATGTAAAGGATTTGCTTTCAAATATTTGCCATTTTCAGCATCAAAAGCGAGAATGATTTCTTCGGCTTGACTGTTCTCGTCGGGCGTGTATATGCCAAAAGTATCGCGGTATTTTTCCTTTATGTTGAATTTTTTATCTTTTTCAAATTTTCTTCCGATGAGTTTTATTTCCGAAATTCGATCAAGCCCAAAAGTTTTTATTTTTCCATCTTTTTCATCTTTTCCAATCAAATACCAAAGTCCTCGAAATTCTTTCAAAACATACGGTGCAACCATGCGAAAGCTCTTTTCGTCACCAGCAAGCGACTTAAAAACATGTTTGCTGTGCAGTGGATTGGTAATCAGAAAACCTTCGTTGCGATTGCTGTGTTTGTAATAACAAAATTGCACCAATTGCGATTTTTTGATAGCGTCAATAAACGGATTCAAATGCTCGACATTGCTCGGGCGGCGTTTTTCGGGATAAACGAAATCTGAAAATCCATTACTATTTTCTAAAATAGTAAAAGTTTGATAAGCATCTATAAATTTCCATAAGGTTGACAGGTCATAATTGACCTCGTTATCAATGTAGTAACCATTTCTACTTCTATCATATTGAATTAAAATACCCGAATTTTTTATGGCTTCAATATCTCGTTGTAAAGTGTTTTTTGATATTTCTTCACTAAAACTCTTTTTCAAATCATCGAAAGAAATGTAGGGTTTTCGTTCTACTTTGTTGATAATGTGGATAAATCTGTCCAATTGTTTATTGAGTATCATAGTTTTTTTTGCAAATATATGATTTTTTATTGCACTACACCAAGTTTTGGGGTAGTGCAATTGTAATTTTGCAAAATAAATTAAAGAAAAGCACATGAAAACACTCAAAGAACAAATCAAAAACAATCCTTATCCGGATGTAGTGGCGTATTTTAAACAAAATCCTAAAGAGGTTGATAAATTTAGCCGGCGCATTATAACAGCCGAGAAAATGGGCAAACGAAAAATATTGTCGTTGATAATTGATTGTTATTTAGAAGAATATGAGTTTGAAAGATACTTATATTATCAGCTTGGCGAAGCTGTATTTTATCAATGTAAAAAAGAGGAGGAAATCGAATTAGTAGGAATAGACAGTTTTTTCGATGCCATAAATTTATTTCACGAAGATTATATAAAAGAAGAAGACCAATTTTATTGTGATTATAGAGATGAGAATTTTGGATTGGATTGTTTGAGTTTGAATATCACCGGATATAGAGATTCGGAGAGGATAATACGAATTTGCAAGAAATATATTTCTATTATTGAAAAAAAAGAAAAGAAAATAATCGTGCAAAGTTGTGATAAGATTATTTCAGAAATAATTATTGATGCCAAAACGCACGACAAAAGAATAACAGCTATCTGTTATGGGTTTCACTTATGGTTGCACGGACGAAAGCGTATAGAGACAAGAGAAAACGAAAGATTGGAACGAATGTCGGCGAAATGGCGCGAAGAAACAAAAAGAATGTCGTTAGAGCAATATATTGAGTGTTTTATGTGAAAGTATATTATAATTTAAAATTAAGAAAATGGAAAAAGAGAAAATGAAAGAAACGCTGCAAGCGTATGTAGAAAAAGAAGCATGGAGAGTAATTTCAAAAAATGCGAAACTTACGCCCGAAATGATTGGCTTCTTTAACAACAAGATTGACTGGGAATTACTGTCGGAAAATGAATCAATGCGCTGGACGGTAGGATTTGTATTCAAAAAAAAAGAACGGATTAATTGGACTTCGCTCTCTGCTAGCTTGTTTAGAGAAGAAGAAACATTGGATTGCACCGAACATTTAGAAATTGTGCGCAAATTCTCCAAATTGCTTGATTGGAAAGTGCTTTCAGGCTTACACCTTCCCACTCGAAAAGAATATTTGAAAGAGTTTACCGACTGTTGGGATTGGGAAACGATAACTGAAAATATTGCTATTAATTGGGACGATGCTCTGATTGACGAATACGAAGACAAACTATTACCTGTTTTAGGGAATATCGTGTTGGAAAATCTGGTTGACGGAAACGGTAAAAACTTTGTTTGCGGTAGCGGTAGAAGGAGCCGTAGAACTTACACCAATTTGTTGGAACAATTGATAGAGAAAAATGCAGATAAATTGAAAGCCAAATTGTTGTATTCGTATTTTGAACACGAGTTTGAGGAGGACGATAGAACTTTGAAAATCACTGGCAACAAAACAGTAGAAGACATTATTAACCAATATTTTGATTAACTATGGAAGAAAAAGACAAGACAATGGAAAATTTCAGCGAAGCGTTGAAACCATTAAAGGAAAAAGTAGCCGAGCTTTCGGCAAGATACAATGTGGATAGCGAAATTGTGGCTCGTCTGCTGTTTCATTGCAAAAATGAGGCAGAGTGGGAAGCCGTGCTGAAAGAATGGCATGAAAGCGAAAATGAGGATGATTGGAACGAGCCCGAGAAATAAGAATTTAACCCGCTTGTCAGTTGATGGGCGGGTTATGTTTTTTTTGTATATTTACGAAAATTTAAAAATCAAATACGATGGAAATAAAAAAAACTTTTGAAGAAACGATACAAAAGATAAGAGATGGTTTTAATGATTGGAAATATCACAATGAAGAGTCTGTGAAACAAGGAATTATTTTGCCAATTTTACAGTCATTGGGTTGGGATATTTATGATACAAAAACAGTTATTCCTGAGTATAATATTGGAGGAAAAGCAATAGATTATGCTTTAAATTATGATTTTTTCAAACCACCTATGGTGCTTATTGAAGCAAAAGGAATTGATAAGCCACAAATAGGAACAATATTTGAAAGAGAGAAAGCTAAATTATTAGATAACTATGCCGGAGAATCAGGTACGAAAAATGCTATTTTAACCAATGGATTACAATGGCACTTTTTTTCTATAAGTAATCGAGAGGGACTTACATTAAATTTGTTAGATAATGATATTACTGAAATAATTTCCAAATTTAATGATTATTTAAAATATAGCAAATGTGAAAGATATGGAGAAAGTCCTTTTGAATGGAGCATTTGTAAGAGTGCTGAAAAAGAAAATACTTCCTTGTATCGTGATTTAGAGCATTTGAAATCTTGTAAATTACATTTCAATGGTAAGAAATATGAAATTTGTACTAGAAATAAAACAAAAGACAATGTATATAGTTGGAAAGATATTTATGTGAAAATTTGTAATGAATTGATTACGGAAAAAGATAGAGATTTACTTACTCAAAATGCATTTTTCCTTGGTTCAAAAAATCCTGTCTTTGCAACCAAAGAGCAACTTAAAAAATTGAGTGAAAATAATTTTGTAGATAAAACAAAAGATTATCAAAGATTAGATAAGAAAGATTTATATGTTCATGTGAAATTAGGAAATAATGGTTTTGGAAAGAGGATAAGAATGTTAATGCGATATTTCAAAGTTCCAGCAAGAGAAATATATTTATCAAATATTAAAATGAAAGCATCTCATAATGAAAAGAATTGAAGCAGATAAAACGATAAGTTCTATTATAAAAGCAATAGAAAAAAGAGATCTTGACTTCGCTTATAGCCAAATAATTAAATTTAGTGATGCGTTTAAAGATAGTACAGATCCTGAAGATTGTTTTGATTATACAACTATAAGCTTGTATGGAAGGGCTTACGGTTGTATTTGTGAATTAGAGCAGCTTATTCTGAATGAGGATTATTGGCAAGAAGTTAAGAAACTAAAAAATGAAGTGAAAAATATTTTCACTTTAAAATACTTAGAGGAACTAGAAGATGAATTAGAAAAAGAGGATAAAGAATTAGATATTTTTTAAAGAAAACGGATTTATGACCCTCGCCATAATAGGCTCCCGCAGCATAAAAGACTACAATTTGATAGAAAGCATAATTCTACAACACATTTCTATTGAAAAAATAGACGAAATAGTTTCGGGTGGAGCGGTTGGAGTAGATTCGTTGGCGAGGGAATTTGCTCAAAGGCATGGAATTAAGCTCACTGAGTTTTTGCCGGACAGAGAGCGCTTCGGGCGCGAGGCGGCGCGCTTGCGCAACACTACCATCATTGAGCATTGCGATTGCTGTTTTGCGTTTGTCAAAAATAATTCTCGCGGTACGCTCGATGCTGTGCAAAAATGTCGTGCTATGGGAAAACCGTGCGAGTTAATGGAAGTAAAATAACTTCTTTAGGTAGTTTTCATGGATTCGTTTCTGAAAGCGAGTGGGGTTTGCCCTGTTGTTTTCTTAAAAAACTTTGTAAAATAGGACTGATCGGAGAAATGAAGGGTATTGGCAATTTCGGTAACACTTAGGTTGGTATGGGTGAGTAGCCGCTTGCTCTCAAGCAGTTGCTTTTCTTGCAAGATAATAGTAGCTGTCTTGCCTGTCAGTTGTTTGATGGTTTGCGTCAGATGGTTAGGGGTAATCGCCAACTTTGAAGCATATTCATTTACCGAAAGATTGTTTTGGTAATTTTCCTCTAATAACTGAAAAAATCGTTTGACAAGGATATGTCCTTTTCCTTTTATAATAGTCGTTTCGTCGGTATGGTAAAGCGAATTGGTATATTGTAAGATAACATCAAGAAAGGAGCGCATCAATTCGGTTGAATACATTTCATCCTTTTTCAATTCTTGAATGGCGGCGAGGAAAATTGCTTTTATAAATAATTCATCTTGCAATTCCTCCAGTTGTAGTGGCGGATTATTTTGTTTTACGGTAAAGAAAAACGGAAATTCCAATAACCGGTTTTGATTATTCTGATTATAGAGATAAAAATCAGCCGTAAAAGTAAATATATATCCTTCAACATCTTCGGAAAGCTCGACGCGATGCGCCTGCCCTGGCGACATAAAGAACACGCAAGGCGGTTTTACCTCATACACATTACTATCAATAATATGCTTGCCCGAACCTTTGCATAGAAACAAAACTTCAAAAAAATCGTGCCGGTGCGGATATTCAACCGCAAAGTGCCGGTTAGCATCAAACACTTCTACCTGAAACTGGCGGTTTAGCTGTTCCTTGCTAAAATTTTGCAGAGAATAAACAGGTATGGACGAATTATTTTTCATCTGCTTAAAGATTAATCTTCGACTATTTTAATCCAATCCACATCGGCATATCCGCCGTCGTTCGATTTTTTAGGGCGTTGGCATACGAAACCGATTTTTGCACCGATCCATCTGCCGGCTTTAGCTTTGAATTCGCCACCGATAGAGATGTAGATTTGATTGTCCAAACTGTAATAAAACATACATTTGCCGCCTTCGTTTACTTGTATGCGCAGGTAAATTTCATTGTTTGAAAGGTTTACACTTTCATTTACTTCTTCAGGACTTCCTTTGTGGGCTTTCAGGCATTTAATTTGCTTGAGCACCAAACCTTCGGCTGTATTTTCGATGCTTAGCGTGGCATAATCTTCACCCATGACAACAAAACTAAATCGTTCTCCTTTATATCGTTTGTCGGGATTGAACGATATTTTTGTAATAGCTGTAAATTTTGGTGCAGGAAATTTTTGCAACAATAAATTAGGCACATTCCACAGGTTTTTCACGCTGTCGGTAAATACAGAATATAAGCGTAAACGACTATTCGCCGCATCGCAAAAACTCCATACAATTTGTGGATTAGCGTGCCATTGCCATTGCAGATCAGGGTCTAATGAATTAAAATCGTCGCTTGTTTCGAGCGCTTTGATAGGATAGGTTTTTCCTACATTGGGTTTCTTATAAACTAAAACCGGTTGTCCGCAGCCGTCGCCATCAGGGTCTTCGCCAATCACAGGCCAATCGTTTTTCCAAACCATCGGTTGCAGGTGTTCGATGCGCCCGTATTCTTCCAAATCCTGAAAATGAATAAACCAATCTTCGGCTTTGTTTGGTGCATCTACCCAAGCGCCTTGGTGAGGTCCATTGACAGGTGTACTGCCTTGTGCCAATACTATTTTTTCTTCATACGGTCCCCAAATATTTTTAGAGCGAAGTACCAATTGCCAGCCGGTACTTACGCCGCCTGCAGGAGCAAAAATATAGTAATATCCATTTCGTTTGTAAAGTTTAGTGCCTTCTACAGTCGGATTTTTTTCGTGTCCGTCATAGATAATTTTGGACTCGCCAATGGTACGAGTTCCGTCAGCCGAAAGCCAGCTAATAGCTAAAATACTTTTATTGCCGGCACGCGATCCTGCAAAACCGTGCGAAAGGTAGGCGTTGCCGTCTTCGTCCCAAAATGGGCAGCAGTCAATCAGCCCAATACCTTTTTTTACCAACACAGGTTTGCTCCATTCGCCGCGTGGATTTTTGGTTTTTACCATAAAAAAACCAAAATCGGGGTCGCCCCAATAAATATAGTATTCGCCTTTGTGATAACGGATAGCCGGAGCCCAGACTCCATTGCCATGTTGAGGCTTATCGTAAACAGCCGTTGGTTCTTGCAAAGGCAAAGCATAATTTACCAATTCCCAATTCACCAAATCATTAGAATGCAGAATGGGTAATCCCGGAATACAATTGAAACTCGAAGCCGTCATATAATAATCGTTACCAACGCGGCATACATCGGGGTCGGAATAATCGGCGTACAATATCGGATTACGGTAGGTTCCATTGCCGAGATCGCTTGTCCATGCAAAAAGAGAAAGACTGAAAATTGAAAATAGAAAGAAGAAGATTGTTTTTTTCATGATAAGAAGATATCCCACAAAGGCACAAAGCACACAAAGATTTTGTTAACTTCGTGGCCTTGTAGGCAAAAAATTATTTTTTATTTCCTTCGTCCAAATTGGAATTGGTTGCATTCTTCAAGTTATCCAAATTAGGTATTTGAACTGTATATTGGAGTTTTACCTCTTTTTCCGGACGAAGATTTTTCACCAAAGGCTCAATTTTTAATTCTTTTAATCCATCCACAAATAATTGCGCCATAGCCATTGCTCCGGCATCTTTGAAATGTGTGTTGTCTTCTTTTCCCTCAGGAAACTTAGGACATTCGCCGGGACCTACATGCAGGAATAATTCTTTTGATCCTTCCACGCCTTTTTCAATAATCAAATCCATGCTGGTATGTTGCATGTCAATAAGCGCCACCTTCATGCTATCGGCAACTTGACGGATAAGGTTAGGATAATTCCCATGCTGGTCAACAAAGTTGCCTTTGTCGTCAAACTTGCGGCGTTCTACCGGCGTACAAAGGATTGGAGTTGCACCTTTTCCCCGCACATCGTTCACAAAACGAACGAAGTTCTTTTTAAAATCTTCGGGAGTTGTGTAGCGGTCAACTTTATCTTTGCTTTGGTCGTTGTGTCCGAATTGGATAACCACAAAATCGCCTTTGCCAACGCGGTTTATCATAAAATCCCAACGACCTTCACTGATAAAAGTGCGTGTACTCCGACCGTTGCGGGCATGGTTTTCGATCAATACATTGTCGTTGAAATAGGAGGGGAGCACCATTCCCCAGCCTCGTTCCGGACACGAATTCATGGGTTTATCAGCCATAGTCGAATCTCCTGCAAGGAAAATCTTCACAGGTTTTTCTTTATTTGCCATAAATCCCAAAGCCATAATAATAGCTATGGAATACAAGAATATTTTTTTAAAATTCATAATCCTATTACCTTAGAGATACATTCTTTAATACAATTCATTTCAGTTTCGGTTACTTGTCCGATCTTTTTACTAATCGTTCTTGATCAATACATCTTATTTGAAAACAGTCTATTGAAGATTTTTTTGAAAGCCCATTTTTACCATTAGAATTGACTTTAATCATCCATGGCACTAACGCATAGTGTTCTTTCCAATCAGTAATTGGAACAACTATTTTCAATGGTAATTTTCCCAACGCATCATCATTGATAATTATGGCAGGGCGTGTTTTCTTCATTTCAGTTCCGAGCGTAGGATCTAAATTTACCAACCAAATCTCACTTTGTTTCATAGAAATTTTCGATATCAAGTTGAGTAAAGGCAGTTAAATTTTTATCGATTTGGTATTCTTCAAACATAAATTCGGCAGCTTTTTGTAATGCCGATTTATTTTCTTCTATTCGGATAGAATGAATAGTTTGCTCTGCAATAAACATCCGTTCTTGTATTGACAATCTATTTATTGCGTGCATAATTGAAGCTGTTTGCATAAATCTATATTTTAAATTAAAAATTACTTACATCCCATCTTAGCCATTTCCATACCCGCCAAAATAAACGGACCGATTACTTTGGGGTCATCATTGCGAATTGGCTCACTGATATAATACTCAAAGGTTCCATCACGATAGGGGTTTCCACCCAATCCGGCAACACTGCAGGCGCGAGTAATTGAAGTTGTCCCATCCTCATTTTTTTGCATGGCATTTTCGATCAATCCGGTAAAGGCTTTGCAGGCTACTGCATTAAATTTTTTCGGCAAATATTTCTGGTTTACTCCTTTGGCTATGGCATAAGTAAACATGGCAGAACAAGAAGATTCGATGTAATTTCCTTTTCGTGTCGGCATATCGATAATTTGATACCACATGCCCGTTTTCTCATCCTGATATTTTACCAAAGCCTCAGACAACCGATTCAAGTTAGCAATGATTTGTTTTCGTTGCGGATGATTTTTAGGCAAATAATCCAAAATATCGACCATTGCCATCATATACCAACCGAGGCTGCGTCCCCAAAAATGCTTCGAAAGGCCTGTGTTTGGGTCGCACCAGCGTTCGCTGCGGCTTTCGTCCCAGGCATGGTAATTAAGACCTGTTTTTGGATCGAATGTAACCGAATCGCCTACAACCATCTGTTTAGCGGCATCGTCAAAAGCAAATTTTGATTGACTGTCATTAAATACCTTCGCACATTCGGCATAAAACGGCGCTCCCATATACAACCCGTCCAACCAAACCTGATTTGGATAAATCTTTTTGTGCCAAAAAACGCCCACTTTTGTTCGCGGATGCGTTTCGAACTGCGAATAGAGCATCTTTACCGCTTTCATATATTTTTCATCTTTGGTAATGCGGTACATTTCCCAAAGAAATTTCCCCCCATTCACGCGGTCGAGGCTGTAATCCGATTGTTTGTAAGTAAGAATACTGCCATCTGTTTGAACAAAATAATTGGCAAACTCGTTTACATATTTAAAATAAGCGCTATCGCCTGTTTGCTCAAACAATCGTAACATGGAAAAAGCAACTAACCCCTGTGTATAATCCCATTTGGGTTTTTTTACAAAATCGGCTTGCCAAAGTTCCGGATTGTGTTTCATTTCGGAGTTGGCAATAGTTATCGACCATTGCGTACAAGGACTTTTAGCAACATCTGTTTTAGCAAAAATAGATTGATAAGAAACAGTGAGAAGAATAATTGCGGCAATAAGCATTGTTTTTTTCATTTTAAGGTTCAAATTTAGGTTTTGGACAAAAATAGGAAATTATTGTGTAATCAATGACCTTTTATATATTAAAAAAATCTGTTTTCAATAAATTCTAATATATAATAATTTTTCTGGCATACATATTGCGAAATATAGTACTCGATTGAAGCAAATTTTGATTATTGATAAAAATAATTTATTTTTGTAAAAAATTTCCACTAATGAAAATCATGAAACAATGAAAACTAAACATTTATTATTGGCTGTATTAGCTATGGCATTTAGCGTGTCTGTTTCGGCGCACGAAGGTTGCAATAAATCGGCAAATGCAACTGAAACAAAAACAGAAGCAACCTCAAAATGTGCTAATAAAGACAAACAAAATTGTGCAAAAGCCACCTGCTGCAAAGACGCAAAAGGCTGCTGCAAAGGCGACTGCAAATGTGCAAACTGCTGCTGCAAAAATGGAGAAAAGAAATGTAAAAACGGCGAAAAAGGTTGCTGTAATGGCGACTGCAAATGCGACTGCTGCAAAGACAAAGCCGGTTGCACAAAAGGACAAACCCAAAAATAACCTTTGAAAAGGAACAAAATGAGGCACGAATCTGTAATGGTTTCGTGCTTTTTTAATAAAAAATCCTTTTCGAACAGTTTTGGCATTAATATTGTTAGAAATAACAACGGCATAGAAACCACGGTATTATAAAAAATTAAAAAAAGAAAATATTTTTAGATGTTGTATTGAAAAAAATAGTAATTTTGTGCAATTAAATTTTGTAATAGAGATATTCTTTACATATTGTTACGAAAATATCGTTTTTAAAAACAAAAAGTAAACAAATTAAAATAGAAAAGTTATGAAATCAATTCTTTTATGTGCACTTGCGCTATCGTGTTCGGTAGCCGTATTGGCAAAAGCACCTGCAAACACAAAAAAAGCAAAATCACAACCAGCACCTGCTGCAGCACAAGCTGAACCTGCAAAAAAACTTCCGGTAATCACATTTACCGAAATTACGCACGATTTTGGTACCATTGCCGAAGAAAACGGTCCGGCTACCTATGTATTTGAATTTACCAACACAGGTAACGCCGATTTATTAATCAGCAATGTAATAGCTTCATGTGGATGCACTACTCCCGATTGGACAAAAACGCCGATTGCACCAAAAGGTAAAGGATCGGTTACTGTAACTTACAATCCGGCAAACCGTCCGGGAGCTTTTACCAAAACAATTACTGTAAGCAGTAATGTCGAAAACGAAAAAAACCTTTTGACAATCAAAGGAGAAGTAACTCCTAAAAAACAATAATCTTTATTGTATGAGTTAAGTTTAATTATTGACAGCAAGACACTTATTTGCTGTCAATAATTGTTTATGGCATAAAAACTTTGGGATGAAAAAGATTATAGTAATAAGTAGTATACTCGCCTTATTATTTGTAGGGTTTTTGTTTGCTCAAAATACAACGGCGCGCCCCAGCATTGTTTTCGACGAAACAATATACGATTTCGGTCAATTAAGCCGCAAACAAAAAAAAGCAACTCATGTGTTTCACTTCAAAAATACCGGTACAGCCGATTTAATAATAAAAGATGTAACCACCTCTTGTGGTTGTACCGTTCCGCAATGGACGCAGACGCCAATTGCGCCCGGACAACAGGGCGAAATTACCGTTACATACAATACCTCCACCCGAGGCGAATTTATAAAACGGATAACCGTAAAAAATAATTCCGATTTAAAAAAAGCTTTACTGACGATCAAAGGACAAGTGATTGATGATTAATCTATTTTATATATTTACACGAAAAATTAAATAAAAATGAAAACAAAAATTTTACTAAGTGTTTTTGCCTTGTTTCTTACAAGTGCTAT
Organism: Paludibacteraceae bacterium; assembly: GCA_031553685.1. Lineage (GTDB taxonomy): Bacteria > Bacteroidota > Bacteroidia > Bacteroidales > Paludibacteraceae > JAFGVL01. The sequence goes on from JAVBLE010000065.1 coordinate 18,622, forward strand.
GTTTGCACAAAAACCTGTGATTACATTTACCGAAACAGCTCACGATTTCGGTGTTGTTAGTGAAGAAGACGAAAAAGTGTCGTACAATTTTGAGTTTACCAACACCGGTAATGCCGATTTGGTGCTCACTAATGTACAAGCTTCCTGTGGTTGTACAACTCCACAATGGCCGAAAGAACCAATAGCTGCTGGAAAAAAAGGAATAATTCAAGTAACCTATTCGGCTGGAGGTCGCCCGGGTTCATTCCTCAAAACCATTACAGTAACCAGCAATGCCGATAAACAAGAACTGACCATTCGTGGTACGGTAACCCCTCGCGGACAAGCTATCGAAACTACCTATCCTGTGCAAATGGGCGACATCCGTACAACTAATGCTAACTTGAGCTTTGGCGATGTTCCCGCAGGCGAAAGTCGCAATGTGAAATTCCCGGTGGCAAACTCCTCAAACAAAGACATAACTATTCAGTTTGTAGGATTACCTGCATACATCACGGCTGAGTCTAAAGCGCTTAAAGCTGGTGCGAAAGATAATATTACTTTAACTTTCAATGCTGCTAAAACTAAAGATTGGGGACATGTGAATACCGATATATTTTTTATCACAAACGGTAGTGCTAAAAATAAATTAAAAACAACTGCCAATATTTCTGAAAAATTCACAGCCGAGCAAAAAGCCAATCCACCTGTGGCAACCCTTGAAACAACATTGAATGCAGGAACGATAACCGCCGGCACAAAAAAATCTGTAGAATTGAAAATCCAAAATACAGGTAAAGCCCCCTTGTTTATCCGCAAAGCAGCCGGCAATGCCGAAGTAACCGCAACCGCGCCAAAGGGAGCCATCGCCCCAAATAAGACAGGCACAGCCAAAATCGAAATCAATGCAGCCAAATTGGCTCCGGGTACTTATACCAAAGCCGTTACGCTTGTAACCAACGACCCAAGCGCTACCACCAAAATGGTAAATGTTACCTACACGGTAGAAGCTAAAAAGTAATCAACAATTAGCAATAATCATGAAAGAGAGTAGCGCAAGTTGCTCTCTTTTTTTTATTTTTGTTGGAAAAATAAAAAAGATGGAACACATCGAAAACCACGACGACTATATCGGATTGACCGTAAACCAAGGAGTAGAACAACCGCCGATAATCAACCCGTACGCACAAAAGCGCACCCAGAGATCGTTGCTTACAGCTGCACAATATGTCGAAGGCATTTTGATGGGGAACATTAGTCTTTTAAGTCAAGCCGTAACATTGATCGAAAGCACCAAACATGAACATTACCAAATAGCCCAAGAAATCATTGAAAAATGCCTCCCGCATGCCGGAAACTCAATCCGCATTGGGATAACGGGTGTGCCCGGTGCCGGCAAAAGTTCATTTATCGAGACGATGGGTATGCACATTGTCGGCAAAGGCAAGAAGCTATGCGTACTTGCCATCGACCCGAGCAGCGAACGGAGTAAAGGCAGTATACTTGGCGATAAAACCCGTATGGAAGAATTGGCAGTAAATCCGCATGCCTTTATCCGACCTTCGCCGTCGGCAGGCTCGTTGGGCGGTGTGGCGCGCAAAACCCGCGAAACCATTATCCTTTGCGAAGCTGCCGGATTTGACACCGTTTTTGTCGAAACGGTAGGCGTGGGGCAATCTGAAACAGCTGTGCATTCTATGGTCGATTTTTTTCTCCTCATACAACTTGCCGGGACAGGCGACGAACTGCAAGGCATCAAGCGCGGTATTATGGAGATGGCAGATGGCATTACCATCAACAAAGCCGACGGTAATAATATAGACAAAGCCAAAGTAGCCCGTGCGCAGTTTGCCAATGCATTGCAACTGTTTCCAAAAGCAGAATCGGGCTGGACGCCGCAAGTGCTTACCTGCTCGGCAATCGAAAAAACAGGCATGGAAGAAATCTGGCAAATGGTCGAAAGTTATATCGTTTTTACCAAAGCCAATAAGTATTTCGACCACAAGCGCCATGCGCAAAACCGCTACTGGATGTATGAAACAATAAACGAACAGATCAAGTCAAATTTCTATGACAATCAGGTTATTCAGGATTTATTAAAGAAAAATGAGCAGAAGATAATGGATAACGAAATCAGTTCGTTTGTAGCTGCCAAAGAGTTGTTGGATTTTTATTTTGGAGAAAAAAAATGAAGAACAAATACCGAGAAGCCATTCAAGATTTTTTGCGAAAAAACAAGTATTCTTCCCTCCAAATAAAAGCTGCATTCTTCGATATGGACGGCATCCTGTTCGACTCCATGCCCGGACATGCCAAAGCGTGGGTTGAAGCGATAAACTCGTTGGGCTTACCCTTTACCGAATACGAAGCCTACTTGAACGAAGGGCGAACAGGCGCATCGACTATCGATAATGTTTTCATCAAAGAACTGGGCAGGCACGCTACCGACGAAGAAAAACAAACCATCTACAAACGGAAAAGCGATAATTTCGAGGCGCTTCCTCCGGCAAATGTTATTTTGTTTACCAAAGAGTTAGCCTCGAAGATGAAAGGAGAGGGGATAAGCCTTTCGGTTGTTACCGGTTCAGGGCAGCCTTCGCTGTTCGACAATATCAATAATTTCTATCCCGACTTGTTTGAAACCGAACGGATGATCACAGCTTTTGATGTAAGGCACGGTAAACCCAACCCCGAACCCTACCTGATGGCAGCCCAAAAAGCCGGAGTAAGACCCCACGAAGCGGTTGTGATAGAGAATGCCCCGTTGGGTGTAGAGGCAGGTGTGGCAGCGGGGATTTTTACCATTGGTGTAAATACAGGTATTTTAAAACCGGAGGAATTGGAAAATGCAGGGGCTAATCTTGTATTTGACAGCATGGAGGAATTGTTTCTTGCTTGGAATGATTTACAATTGTAAATCACGACCTTCGGGAGTAAAATCGCACTGTCGGGGGCAATTATTCCTTCGATCATGAGCACTGCTTTCTTTCGAATAATAATTCGGCTTATTATGAGTTGGTTGAGACGGGTGAAATTAGATGTTTTATGGTATCAATGAATTTTTCAGCAGGCTCTAAGAGTGGTTTTATATCCTCTTCCTCTATTTCAATCCAATCGCTGTAATCGCCATCTTGTCTTAAATCGAAAAGTTTTTGATATAATTTATTTTGTTCTTTGCTGATAATTCCTGTCAATACAAAATATTTACCCATTAATCCAATAACTCCGCCATGTGTGTGTGAAATATATTCATTGTTTATTAACAAAGCTGTTATTGCATAATAACAAGCGTAATACAAGCGATTTGCCGCTCCATTCCAACGGCATAGATTTATCAAATCTCTTGCTTCACAAAGGGTTTCGTCTGCTCGTTTCAAACGGTGCTCAACAACAATATTTCTTTCTTCCGGACTTAATGTCATTTTATTTCAATTTTATCTCGTTCAACATTTTTATAAAAAATAGATGGCTTTTGCTTTTCCCAATCTTTTAGTGTAAAGACTTTTGCATTTATCAAAACATCATATTTCAGCCCGATTTCGGTAAAAGGGTAGGCATAATTGTCAAAATCCTCTATATAATTGCGTTTTTCTTTATTCAAAAGCACAAGTAAATCCCAATCGGAATTGTTGCGAGCATCATTGCGAGCTTGTGAACCATATAGATACAACTTTTCATTAGGTATAATCTGTTGTTTCAATACAATAATAGCATTTAATATTTGTTGATTCATTTGAAATAAGTTTTTTCGATTATTCCTTTACAATCAGATAGTTTTCAGTTCTTATTTGATTCTTTTGTTTTAGACATACAAAATTACGATTTTCCCTCACAAAAACAAAAACCTACTCTTGATAGGCTTTTGTTCGCGCTTGGCTTACAAAAAAGTCAGGGTTTCACTTCAAGTGAAGCCCTGACTTTCTCTTTTTAAGACTTGGAATGTCTCCTTTGAAAGAATTTACTTCTTCGCTTCAATACCAAATTCCTTCCATTGCGTTTGGGGGAACTCGATTTTTACAATCTTGCGTGCTTCAGCAATTTGTGCGTTCAGACCGGTCATTTTGGCATCCAGGTCGGCTGTTTTTTGTTTCAGGTCGGCTTTCAGCTTTTCTTGCTCGTTGTTTAGCTCGATAGCTTTTTGCAAGTCGGCTTTCAGCTTGCTGATAAATTCGGCATCCAACCCGCGTTTTGCTACTTGTGTAGCGTTGTTTTGCAAACCTGCCGACATTACTTCGGCTTGTTTGATTTCTTCGGCATACGAATTTTTAGGCATAATGTTTAAATTTAAATGTAAATGGAGATTATTTTTATTCCCAGCCATGTCAATCTCCGGTTAAAACAGGACGGGGATAAGTGGTTTTATGTGTAGGCACTCCGAATTTTGAAGGCGTGGAGTGTTTTTAATAACGGGGACAACCTCTGCCACCGTGGGGAACTTGTCCCCAATCAGGGGGAAGTGTTCCCCCAACAGGGGGAGAGCTTCCCCAACTTCGGGGAGGGTTTCCCCCATCAAGGGGATGGCTTCCCCTAACTCGGGGAACTCTTCCCCCATCTCGGGGAGACTTTCCCCTAACAGGGAAATTATTCCCCCAACTCGGGGAACTCTTCCCCTAACACGGGGACAGTTTCCCCCAACAGGGGAGAGATTCCCCCCAAAAAAGTCAGGGTTTCACTTCGAGTGAAGCCCTGACTCTCTCTTCGGGGGCATTAAATCTTACTGTAAATGGGCTACACCCCGAACTATTGCTGTAAATGGCAATAAATCCCTGACCGGTAGTCGTGCCGGAAATCCGTACCATCATCTCAACAGAACTGTTTGCATCGATGGATAATCTTTTATCTCCAACGACAGCACACACACCTAATGCTTCTATATTCGAAATAACCAGCGTTTCGCTGCCGGTGTTGGTCAGGGTAAGCGGTATTTCTATATACGAAGCGTTGCCTATTGGGGGAAGACACATGGCTTTACCGTTTGTGATGGAGTTTTTGCCGTTCGACACCTGCAACACAGGCGCAGCGCTGCCCAATACTTGTATATTATCAATCATAATATTGTAATTGCTGCCATCCGAGGCGGTCTTGGTGCGCAGGAACCGAAGTTTGACATTCGCCCTTGTTTCGTTTACATCCACCGTGTATTGCTTGTAACTTGTACCCGACACCAGAACTTTATCCACCGTTGTATATGCTCCCCCATTGACCGACTTTTGTATTTCTACCCAATTGCTTACATTACCTACAGTTCGTGCATCAAAAATCAAAGTGTGCGGTTTATCCACCGGAGGGGTAACCATATATCCCATGCTCGACCCGCTATATTTGACGACTGCACAGTGGGTTATCCCATTGTAGCTGCAGTCGGTGTAGTAAAACTGCCATTGCCCGCTATCAAGTATTTTTGAAGATAATGCGGTCGTGTTGTTGCTGTTTTTCTCAAACTGTTCGTGCAAAATAACCGGTTGGGCAGATGCTAAACCGGTAAATAGGAGAAAGGATAATATGGATACTGTTTGTCTTATCATTGTTTTGTCAAGTTTTTGTTATTTGACAATTGCCTTCCGCACCTCATTACCCACACGCACCATATACAGTCCTGCGTGCGGCACGGCAATGGTAGAGCCGTGGCGCGCCGCGGCTCTACGGGCTATGCATTGACCGCTCGTGTTGTAAATATTTACTACTTCGGTGGTATTTTCTATTACAACATTACGGGCTTGGGTATATACTTTCAGGTTTGTGTTATGGGTGGTGTTTATGCCGGCGGAAATAGGGTCATCAGGGTTTTGGTATTCGTAGGCGCCCATATCTACTACCGCATTGCTTATGCGGCGGTTGGTGGCTAAGTCTTTGGTTATATCTGCACTAAGCAGGCTATTGCTGCCGGCATCTATTGCCGGACTGCCTGCTTGTAGGCTGTAGCCATTAGCGACAAAGAGCGGGTCTTCGCCGATGATATTGTTATTTCCAATTAAATTTGTATTGCTTGTGCCGATGAGATTGTTGGCAGTAGTAATACTGCCATTTGTTACATATATATCGTATTTTATTAATGTGTTGGAGGCACCAAAAATCCCCTTGTTATTCCATAAAATAGTATTATACAAATTAACTATTCCATTTATGTTATGTATTCCCATCCCTATATTATCTGTTATAGACGAATTAATTATGGTAAGTACTTTTGTAGATTCATTTTGAATAACAGCATGATGATTTACATCACCAGAATTATATATTGAATAGTTATTAATAAACAAGCAATTGATAATTTTTGCATTACCCGAATTGCGGAATGTACCTCTATAATCATCTTTGTTTTCTCTAAAAATACTGTTATTTACAATAATATCTCCATTTTCAGTATTATATATTGCACTACCGAAGTTATATCCGTTTTTATTGAATATGCAGTCTTTAATAGATGTTTGGCTATTGTTATAAATAGCACCACCGAATTGGCTTGAATTTTCTTCAAAAGTACAATTGGAAATAGAAGTGCTTTTACCATGGCAAACCAAAGCTCCAGCTCCTGACGGTGCATTGTTATTGCTAAATATACAATTATCTGCAATTAAAACACCTTCTGTTGAGTTATAAACTGCTCCGCCTACATCATATGCTCTATTATTGTTAAAAGTGCAGTTATTCAGTGTAAGATTACCTTTATTCATGATTGCTCCGCCACCACAATTAGCTGTATTGTCTTTTAATGTCAAATGATTGAGAGTTACTGTAACATTGCTTAAAATCTCAAAATATCGTTTTTTGTTTACATTATCTGTCCAAGTTGTAGCATTTTGAATAATGGTATTGTTTACTTCATTTCCATTGATCGTGATACTTTTATCCAATTTTATTACTCCAGAAAAATAAATAGTAGTAATATTATTGGCAAAAGTAATAACATCGTTAGTATCTGCGTTAGCAATAGCTTCGCGCAACGATCCTATACCTGAATCTTCGCTACTTATTACTTTTATTGTTTTAGGAAAAATATTTGCTACAATAAGTAGCAATAATACAATAAGTGATATTTTTTTCATTATTAAAACTAAAGTAAACGATGTGGAAAGCAAATAGTACTTCCACACCGTTTAGTTATTGTTATTTATTTACAACCAATTTCTTAGTGAATTTATTTCCACTTTGAACAATGTACAAAACATAATTTCCTGATTGCACAGCAGACAAGTCCATTTCAAATTGTGAAGATTCTGTTTTTTCTCTTTTTATGACTTTGCCATCTAAACTTACAAGCAAAATGCTACCGTTACCTTCTTGTGGTAATTGAATTGTAACATTCTGATTAGCCGGATTTGGATATACGATAGCATCTCCTAAAGACTTACCAGTTACAGAAGTATTTGTATTTAAGCTTGTACTTCCACTTCGTAATGGAGCAGCCATTTGCAATGATTCTGATTGAGATAAACCATCCCCCACTCCTATTGAGAATGTAGTTGTAGTGCCTGACTCATCCCAAGTAAATCCTTTTTTAATTTGACAGCCGGTATTCAATGTTACAATAACATAAGCTGAACCACTTGTTGTCGGGCATTCTACAGCATAGCTTTTGAGTGCAGCTCCTGATTTTTTAAATACATCATTTACATACCATTCATACAAAGTGGCATTAGGAACTGTTCCAGTTCTTCCCATATAATATAAGTAATCTAAATTTTCAACATCCACTTCAAAAGTAGATTCAACAGTTATAGCTTTTGTAGTGTATGCTGAATAAGCACAATCTGTGTAGGCTCTTACTTTAATTACATATAAATCTTCATTTCCAGTTTGTCTTACGGTAATTTCAGAAAAATCTGAATTGGCTCCTACAATACTTCCAAAATCAACTGGGATACTCCAATCAAATTTAGTTCCAGGTACAGCCCCTGTTTTATCAACTGAAATTGTAATATTCTTTTTTAAACCCACATTTGTACAAGGCACTGTTATAGCACCAGGTTTTATTGGATTGTAAGCAACTGCTATTTTAGACCAATCACTAGTGCTACATCCGATGGCTCTTACTTTAATAGTATCTATGGGCTCACCATTTAAAGTCAAGTCGATATAAGGTACTTGAGTGATAGTGCTACCGTTAGAAAAACCCGGATGTTTCCATTCGTATTGGTCTGCGTTAGGCACAGCTTGAATTGTATAACTTTTGGTGCCAGTATCTCCTAATGCAAAGCAATGGTCGCCTTCTATTGTGTCAGGTTTATCAGGACGAATATAAAATATAGAATCAATAGCATTACCGCAGCCTGCTACTACTGAAATTCGAGCAGTACCGCTTCCAACATGTATACGAGGCTCCGCTTTTGTTTCGTCACCAGGCTCTATAGACCAATCGTTATTTGCATCTTCTGTTATTTGCCAGAACATAGACATACCATCAGCCGCTTTTGTAACGCTAAGTCTTATAGTTGTATCTTTGGGCATACAGTTCTTTTTGTTTTCGGTTTGGATAAAGTTTACTTCCGGTGTGAAAGAACGATTTATTTGCAAGTCATAAGTTTTTTCCTCGCAAAGCCCTTTTGCCCTTAAGCGGATCTCACGCGCATCAGATGCTGGAGTAAGATGTAGAGTTGGATTTTGAGCATCAACAACCACTGTTGAATTACTTGCCCAGCCACCACCAAGTTTTTCCCATGTATAGATTACATCTTGGCTTAGACCTTGAAGAGTAATATCAGTGTTTAGTACATTAAGCGGCAAACATAAAGTATCGCCCCAATTCATTCCTACTAATTGCGGATCAGCAGGTTTCTCAGTCAAGGTTCTACTTACTGGAGTCTGGGTTGGGTTACATGCCCCCATACTGACTGTAAGCGTTCTGTGTGTCAAGAAGTTTTGATCAACTGTGAATGTGATAGAGCTTTCGTCTGATGAATAATAATCCTCATTTCCACCCATATTCCAATAATAATTGTCGAAGCCTATACTATTGGCATCTTTCAAACTTACCCAAGGTTCGATAGAATAAGTAACTTGTTCATTTAATTTAACACATTCGGGTCCTACAATTTCATTTGAAATGACATCAGGATATGAAAATATTTTGCGTATTTCTATTTCCATTGAAGTTTCTCTGATATAGGTTGAGGATATTGTATTTCCGTCACAATCCACTCCATTTGGATTTGTTTTTTCTAATACGCAATCGACTCTTAATTTACCTTTTGCATATTTACTGAATTTAGTTGAATAAGTGGTACCATTTTGAGATGAAACATAAACTGTATTGGCGTTTGCGCCAGATTCAATATTGACGCCTCCTCCTAAATAAGACCAAGAAGCACTTTTAAGTGTAAATCCATCACTTCCAACATAAGATACTGTAAAAGGGTCATTAGTTGCTGTCGCAGTCATACAGAAATAACCGGAAGTTTGACCATTAACAGCCAGATCATTGTTAGAGTATGCATTTGTTGTCCACACTCCACAAATAAGCAGAGCGATAAGCCCTAAGGCTTTAAAATTAAAATATTTCATTTTGATAAAAATTAAATTAGATAATTAATTGGGTTGAGGGGCGGCTTTGCAGCCGCACACTCAATCCGGATAAATTGGTACACCTTTAGAGAGCTGTAAGGCGTGTACAGATTCCTTTAGATTGTTAAACTCCACTTGAAGCCTAGCATCCAGTCTATTTAATTTTTATCTTTGTCCTTTCCCTTTTCTTTCTTTGGGAAAAATGAGGGAGTCAGGTAGCGTTAATCGTTATTTTACCTCCTTTGTTTGGTTCCGTGCCGGATGTTGTCGCATCTGCGCGGAACTTTTGTTTATACTTGTATCTATTTTTCTCGCCATCGGGATAAATATGGGACAATCACTTTGATTTTTGTATCCGGTGGCGATATGTTTTTTATACACAATCTTGTAAAGTCAATAAAAATTAGGGTAGTTTTCACCTCGTTATAAATATTTAATCCAACCAAAAACAACAAACCGGTTGAAAACATACCCTAATGTTTTGTGCAAATGCTGCTCTGCTCCACCCTCAAGGTTGTGGTTTTCATAACTTACGATTTGTAAGTTAACAGGTGCAGCGCACCGCAATCTTTGTAGCCGTGTGGCGTAAGCCCACGGAATAAAATGTAAATACAAAATAGAACCGCGTAGCGGTGACACAATGGTTAATGTAGAAAAACAATTTCAATTCGTTTTTTTATGTATCGCCGCTATGCGGCTCGTTTGGTGGATGTTTCTTTATCCGTGGGCTTACGCCACACGGCTACAAAGATTGCGCTGCCCTGCAGCTTAAAAACCAGAATTCATTTCATCCATTCCACACGAAAAACGGCAGAACCATAAAATTAGGGTAGTTTTCACCTCGTTATAAATATTTAATCCAACCAAAAAACAACAAACCGGTTGAAAACATACCCTAATGTTTTATATTGCCTTGTTCCTTGTTTGTCCTGCCGGATTTGCAAATTCGACAGGACAAAGGCAAGTTTTTTTTATTCTTTATTGCATACTGCTTGTTATCCCTATTACTGCTTTTACCAATACTAAAATAAATCAAAATACATACCGGTCGTTATGCATTTGTTGCAAATGTAAAGACATTTTTCTAATAAGACAAATTTTACCCGTCAAATTCTTAACAGCTGTGTCTATTTGTAAATAACTAATAATGTATTATTTCCACATAAACATTGAAAGCTGACATGAGAAATAAGTATTTAAAAATAAATAATGATACATTTTGTAACCATGAAATCTATTAGCCGGAGATTGCTTCGTTCCTCGCAATGACGCTTCGGTTAGCGGTCGTCATTGCGAGGAACGAAGCAATCCGAACCGATAAAAAATATATTACAATGCTTAGTACATGAAAAAAATTAAAATAACAAAACAATTTATTGATATTTTTTTATCGGTTTGGATTGCTTCGTTCCTCGCAATGACGATCGCTAACCGAAGCGTCATTGCGAGGAACGAAGCAATCTCTGACTAATAGATTTCATGGTTACAAAATGTATCATTATT
>JAVBLE010000075.1:0-5319 GCA_031553685.1 Paludibacteraceae bacterium
CTTTTTAATGTAAAACAAAATATTAGTTTGCCAGTTGATGATTGCATTCCTTTGGGAGAGATCTGTTATTCATATTTTGGAATACAAGCCTTCGACCGGAAGTCTTCAATATCTGAGATAAAGGAAGATGAAAATCATTTAAAAATAATAGACGGAGGAGATATTCTTCCTTATTCTTATGCTATCCCTGAAAAATATTTCAATTACCAAGAATCTAACATTAAAAGTGGGGGGGACTGGAATGTTTACAATCAAGAGAGAATTGTTGTAAGGCAAATCGGACAAACCCCAGTTGTTGGAATGAGTAAAGCAAATATACTTGCGTCAAATACTTTATATAGCATTTATACCAAAAATGGCGAGTATAACTTGAAGTACATTTTATGTATATTGAACTCATCCTTCATAAAGAGATTTTGGTTATCTAAATATTCAGATAGCAAGCAATTATTTCCCAAGATAAAAGGCTATCAATTAAAAGAATTACCTATTAAGCAAGCCTCTTTATTAAATCAACAACCCTTCATCGAAAAAGCCGACCAAATGCTAACACTCAATGCCGAGTTGCAAACCAAGCGGCAGCGGTTTCACAAGCGGCTATCCGATAATCTCGACAATGGAGCATACCTCATCGTAATAACAGGAGCATTAGCCCGTTTCGACGAACTGGAATTCAAGCAATTTGTTGCCGAACTGAAAAAGCAGAAAATCAACCTGTCGCTCAAAGAACAAGACGAATGGGAAGAATATTTCAACAGTTATAAAACAGAATGCAATGCTCTTTCCTCTCAAATAGCTGAAACAGACAAAGCCATTGACCAAATGGTGTATGCGCTGTATGGATTGACGGAGGAGGAGATTGGGATTGTGGAAGGGAAATGATAATAATAAAATTGAAAAATATGAATAATAAAAAACCAATATTATATTACAACGAACATACAAATAGGTGCTATTTAGAAGAAGATGTGGCAAAAGAGCTGCAAAGAGATTCGGCTACTCCATATTTGTTTCTAGATGATTCTGAAAACTTATTGTTTGTGCCTCGTAAAGAAATTAAAATCTTGTATCATTACTGTACTTTTGAAACCATGATGAACATAATTAAGAGCCAATGTCTTTGGTTGTCAAATTGCAGAATGTCAAATGATTCGGAAGAACTTTTATATAGTGTAAAAAAATTAAAAGAATTATTTTTATCATATATAGAGCAAGTAGAGAAAACAGATATTACAGATATTACAGATAGCAAAATTGATACAGCTATAAAAGCAATGAAAAATACACAAGCTATTGATGATGAAAAAAAAGAATTAGCAATAGAGACTCTTGAAAAGTATCGATCATTAACCATGTCAGAAAGAAAAGAGTTTTATGTAAATAATCTTAAGAATGCAGAGTCTTTCGTTTATGAGGAACTGAAAAAACATTTTCGTCCAACTTATATTACATGTTTTTCGGAAGAAGCTGATAGATTAAGCCAGTGGAGAGGATATGCTGATGATGGAAAAGGTGTTGCGATAGGTTTTGATGCAAATTGTTTAGATGACTTGAAAATTGAAAATCTTTTTTTTAAACAAATTGCATATTATCCAAATAGTCAGAAAATTCTTCTTGTTGAAGCTTTGATTGGACTCGTAAAGAACAAAGAGAGTATAAAAAACTGGATTTATAATATATTACCAATAATCAAACCGTTAGGTTTTCATGAGGAAAAAGAATGGCGACTTATATATGCCCCCAAGCCTGAAGATAGTCAACTACATTTTGGACATTTATTTAAAGAAAATAGAATGACTTATCACTACAAACTACCTCTGTCAAAATTGCGAATTTCAGAAATTATAATTGGCTCAAAATCTCGATTAAATCCAATAGATGTACAATATTTTTTGTCAAGTAATGGAATGCAAATTGAGGAAAATCAAATAAAGAAGTCAGAGTTATCATACAGATAATTATTTGCTACAAGTATGTTAACCCATTGTCATAGTTCAAGTCTGTGACTTGGACTTTCTTTTTACAACAGTTTCAAACTGTTTTCATTTTTAGGCATAAGTCGTAGACTTGCGCCAAATGGGAATAAGGCAAACACAAACCCAACAATCATTGAACTTTAAATTATTAAATCTTTGAATAAAAAACATCATGAACAACTTCTCATTCCAAAACCCAACCCAATTAGTATTCGGCAAGGGACAGATAGCCAAACTATCATCGCTTATCCCTGCGGATAAAAAGATAATGCTAACCTTTGGAGGTGGCAGTGTAAAACAAAATGGCGTGTACGAGCAAGTAATCGAAGCATTGAAAGGACACAACTGCATCGAGTTTTGGGGCATAGAACCCAACCCGACAGTAGAAACACTACGCAAAGCCATTGCCTTAGGCAAAGAAAAGGGCGTTGACTTCCTGCTTGCCGTAGGCGGCGGTTCAGTGCTCGACGGTACGAAACTGGTTGCTGCCGCGATACCGTACGCCGGCGATGCGTGGGAAATCGTGCAAAAAGGGCATGCTGCCTCCGGATTGCCTTTTGCTTCGGTAATGACGCTGCCTGCCACCGGTTCGGAAATGAACGCAGGAGCGGTTATCTCGCGCAGCGAAACGCACGAGAAATACCCGTTTTATGGCAATTATCCGCAGTTTTCTATCCTCGACCCCGAGACTACTTATTCTTTGCCGGCGCACCAAATAGCTTGTGGTTTGGCAGATATTTATGTGCATGTGTTGGAGCAATATATGACCACTCCAGGACAATCACGCATTATGGACCGCTGGGCAGAAGGTTTATTGCAAACCGTGCTCGAAATTGCACCACTGATTAAAGAAGACCAGAAAAACTACGATGTAATGGCCGATTTTATGCTTTCGGCAACATTGGCGCTGAACGATTTTATCCGCATGGGCATTACACAAGACTGGGCTACGCACATGATCGGGCACGAACTTACCGCGCTGCACGGTGTTACGCATGGCGAATCGTTGGCGATTGTGATTGGCGGTACTTGGCGTGTGCTCAAAGAGCAAAAGCGCGCAAAACTACTTCAATATGCCGACAGAGTACTGCATGTAGTTGGTGGAAACGAAGATGAAAGGGTAGAAGCTGCTATTACACAAACCGAAGGTTTCTTCCGCTCGATAGGATTGGCTACTCGATTATCTGAAAAAGGGATAGGAGAGGAGAGCATCGATTTTATTGCCGATAAATTCAATAAAATGGGCATTAAATTGGGCGAGAAACAAAATGTGACAGGTGATGTAGTACGCGAGATTTTAATGACGGTGAAGTAATTTTGCAGTCAAAGATGTTTTTGGATTGCATTACATTACACAAAAGAATTAATTGAAAGGAAATTGTAAATTGTGTAGTTATGACTGTTTTTTTACACTATTTTTGCGAAAAAAATCTTAGTACATGACAAAAATTAAATAAACAAAACAAAATCAATAGAAGCATTGTCATTGCGGGCTTGACCCGCAATCTCAGAAGACCTATTAATGCTGCTTTTGCGATGTCTCCGCGACACTCCTCGTACCACTTCGACTACGCTCAGTGACCACTCGTCGTTTTGGTCGACATGACGATGCTTATATTGATTTAGCATAAAAATTTTTTTTTTGTCATGTACTAAAGAAAAAAATATAAAAAACACTTCGTATTATGATTCGCAATAAGAAAATAGTTGTTGTTCTGCCGGCTTACAACGCAGCCGAAACATTACAGCAAACTTACGACGAAATCCCTTTCGAGATAGTTGACCATGTTATTCTGGTAGATGACCATAGTTCGGACGAAACGGCGGCATTGGGCAAAAAACTGGGGATAAATGATGTAATTGTACATGAAGAAAACAAGGGATATGGCGGCAATCAAAAAACCTGTTATAATCGAGCGCTGGAAGTAGGTGCCGATATTGTGGTAATGCTTCATCCTGATTACCAATATACGCCTAAATTATTGGCTTCGATGTGTTATATGATAGCCAACGATGTATATCCGGTAGTTATTGGGTCGCGTATTTTGGGCAAAGGAGCTTTGCGGGGCGGAATGCCTATCTATAAATACATTTCAAACCGTTTTTTGACCTTGGCTCAAAACTTTCTGATGCACCAGAAACTTAGCGAATACCACACCGGCTACCGGGCTTTCTCGCGAGAAGTATTGCGCAATATATCATACGAGAAAAACTCTGATGATTTTATATTCGATAATCAAATGATAGCTCAAATTTTTTACGCCGGATTCGAAATAGGTGAGGTATCTTGCCCTACCAAATATTTTGACGAAGCTTCATCAATCAATTTTAGTCGCAGTGTAAAATATGGATTAGGTGTTTTGGGTGTTTCCATCGGTTATTTTTTGCAAAAACTGGGTTTGAGGAAATATTATATCTTGAAATAAATTATGCATATCCGCAATGCAATGTCGCTCGGTTATCCGGCGGCTTCGATACTTCGACTACATTCAGCAACCGAAAACCTCAGTTACCGCACCATGCAGGTTACTGAGCGGAGTCGAAGTGTCCGGTTATAGCGGGCAGGCTTAGGTCAAGAGATTGCTTCGTTCCTCTTGGAAAAACCGGACTAGTCGCAACTTGTCCCTACAAACTTCCAACCAGAACCTTAGCTCCATTCTTAATCCTCATCTCTTAATTCTTAATTTTCAACTCCTAATTCTATAAAAAATTTGCATAATTCAAAAAAAACCTGTTATTTTGCACCATGAATATTTCACAAAATACCACACTTTTTAAGGTAGATAATTTGCACATCTCGCAAATTATCGCTAACACACACACACACACACACACACACACACACAGGTGCGCGTAATTTACGGAATAATGATTTATTAAAAAATAATTTCTTACTCTTTTTTGTAAGAAAAAACCTAATGCCTTCGAATGGATTTCTGTATCCGTTCGGGGGCATTTTATTTTTCGATACTACCTCCCCCAATTTAGCGGGTGCCTGCCAAAACTTTGCCGGTGCCTGCGGAACTTTGGTGGGCACCCGCCAAAGTTGGGCAGACACCCGCGAAAGTTTCGTGGATACCTGCGAAAAGTTTGCAGGTGCCCGCCAAAAACTGGCAGGCGCCAGCGAAACTTTGGCAGGCACCCGCCAAAGTTTGGTTGGCGCCTGCCAAAACCCAATTTCTTCACATCAAACGAAATATTAATCGGGTCTGTTCATTAAACTGTGTCAACGGGGAAAGTATCAGCTAATGTACCATCTTTTCTCAAATAAAATAATAAACTCGGCTAAAATTTCTTTCCAAGCGGCAATAGGAGCATTCTTTTCCAATATCTTTTGCTGTAC
>JAVBLE010000042.1:0-21267 GCA_031553685.1 Paludibacteraceae bacterium
AGCCGAAAGGTCAACATAAGCTGCATTGATTACCGACACCGAATCGACTTGTTGCAAAGACTCCAAATCGGTCATCACAACAAAATATGGTAAATATGTATGGTCAATAAATGTTGAGCCTTCGAATGATAGTATTTTTTGATTAGATTGAGAATCACCCAGCATCGAAACACCTCTCCATTGCAAAGTGTATGAACTCTTATTTTCAGCTTTTACAGTCAAAAACAAAAATGGTAGTATAAAACACAAAATATATTTTTTCATATAAATTAGTTTGTTGAAGAATAAACAAATAAACCAATCAATTAGTTTACTATTTGCATATAAAAATAACCGGAAATACAACTTTATACTATATCAGTTGCATAATCGAACTAATTGGAGTAAATCATAATTATTCTCACTCAATAAAATCTAACGAAGAATAAACAAAAAAATTTCACACAAAAGTAGTCTTTTTGTCAAAACATATCACTTTTAAATTAATCCGATTATTATATTCAAGCATTTAGAAGTAAATTCTAACAAGAAAATTTATGCTAAATTAACAATACCCATGATTAATTTACTCAAATCCTGATGGGGTTGCCTTGTATTGTTGATATTTTTAGTTATTGTATTTGTGCCAAAATCATTATTTTTGCCAAATTCTATTTTAAAATGAAAAATCAGCACAATATAAAGCATGTCGGAATTGTTACCCGCATTAACGGAAATAATAAGGTAATTGTAAAGATTACTCAAAACTCGGCATGTTCGGTTTGTGATGCTAAGGGAGCCTGTTCGGCGGCAGATAAAGCCGAAAAGGAAATAGAAGCGGTTAATTTGGGTAAAATGGTGGAAGTAGGACAAGAGGTTACGATTACGGGGCAAACAACACAGGGTTTGCAAGCGGCTTTTTTAGCCTATTTCTTGCCTTTTATTGTGCTGATTACCACATTGATAGTTGTTTTCTATTCCACTAAAAATGAAGGCATTGCAGCCATGTCGGCAATTGCTTCGTTAGTGCCATATTATTTTATATTATTTCTTTTTAAAAATAAATTGACAAAGAAGTTTACATTTTATATTAATTAGCCAATTAGCGAATTCTGAAATTAGCCAATGCATTATGTGTTGGTAATTTAGAATTTTCATTTGCTAATCTGCTAATTTCCAAATTTGCTAATTAAGATATATGAATACAATATTAATAACAATTTTGATGCTTGGATTACTGGGAGCTGTTTCTGCAGTAATCTTGTATTTTGTTGCTCAAAAATTTAAAGTGTACGAAGACCCTCGTATAGATGATGTGGAAGCTGTTTTACCGGCTGCCAACTGTGGTGGGTGTGGGTTTGCCGGGTGTCGTAATTTTGCCGAAGCCTGCGTAAAAGCCGAAACATTGGACGGATTGCTTTGTCCTGTCGGTGGGAATGAGTGTATGGCAAAAGTAGCAGCAGCATTAGGGCAGGAAGCAATTGCCGGCGATCCTAAAATAGCCGTAGTGCGTTGCAATGGCTCATGTCAAAACAGGCAACGAACAAACGCTTATGACGGTGCTCAATCATGTGCGGTGGCGGCAAGTTTATATAGCGGCGAAACGGGTTGTTCGTTCGGTTGTTATGGGTTAGGCGATTGCGAAGTGTCGTGTAAATTTGACGCGCTATATATTAATGAAGAAACGAAACTTCCGGTAATCGACGAAGAAAAATGTACTTCATGTGGGGCTTGTGTAAAGGCTTGTCCGAAGGCAATTATTGAGTTGCGCAAGAAAGGTCCGAAATCTCGGCGTATTTATGTCAATTGCGTGAATAAGGACAAAGGCGGACCGGCTCGGAAAGCATGTAGCGTAGCTTGTATTGGTTGCAGCAAATGTCAAAAAGAGTGTGCATTTGAGGCGATTACCATCGAAAATAATTTGGCTTATATCGATTATACAAGATGTCGGTTGTGTCGCAAGTGTGTGAGTGTTTGCCCGACAAATGCGATTACGGAACTAAACTTTCCTCCCCAAAAAGAGAAAGAATTAGCAAATTAGCAAGTTTATTAGCCCACAAAGACACAAAGAACACTAAGAGAAATATTTTGTGAACTTTGTGTCTTTGTGGGAAAATCAAAATATGATGAAAACTTTTAAAATAGGCGGAATCCATCCCGCAGAAAATAAATTTTCTGTCAATCAGAAAATTCAGGCAGCGCCACTGCCAAAGCAAGCTGTCATTATGCTTGGACAAAGTTTGGGTGCACCATCAACTGCTATTGTCGAAAAGGGAACTGAAGTAAAAGTGGGGACACTGGTTGCCAAAGCGACCGGATTTGTGTCGGCAAATATTCACTCGCCGGTATCGGGTAAAGTAGCTAAAATGGACGAAGTTATAGATGCCAGCGGATACAAACGATCGGCTATTGTGATTGATGTTGAAGGAGACGAATGGGAAACTGCCATTGACCGTAGTCAAAAACTAAATAAAGACATCACAGCCACCCAAGAGGAAATTTTAGCAAAAATTGCTGAAGCCGGCATTGTCGGCTTGGGTGGAGCAACCTTTCCTACACATATTAAATTGTCGCCCCCTGCGGGCAAAACAGCCGAAGTGTTGATTATAAATGCCGTTGAATGTGAACCGTATCTTACTTCCGACCATCAATTAATGATGGAAAAACCACAGGAAACTTTGGTCGGAATTCGCATTTTGATGAAAGCAATTGGTGTAAGCCAGGCTATTATCGGGATTGAAGCCAATAAACCGGATGCGATTGCATTAATGCAGCAATTGGTGCAAAACGAATTGGGTATCGAAGTTTGTCCGCTTAAAGTGCAATATCCGCAGGGAGGCGAAAAACAGTTGATAGATGCAACTATTGGTCGGCAAGTGCCAAGCGGAGCGCTGCCAATAGAAGTAGGAGCTGTGGTGCAAAATATAGGTACCGCATTTGCTGTGTATGAAGCTGTACAAAAGAATAAGCCTTTGATAGAACGCATCATTACCATTACCGGAAAATCGGTTGCAAAACCATCTAATTTATTGGCTCGTATTGGTACGCCATTGGCAGAATTAATAGACCTTTGTGGCGGCTTGCCTGAGGATACAGGAAAAGTAATTGGTGGCGGTCCGATGATGGGCAAAGCGTTGGTAACCCTTGATGTGCCGATGACCAAAGGAAGTTCGGGCTTACTTATTATGCCGAGCCTCGAAGCCGAGCGTAAAAAAATGCGTAACTGTATCCGTTGTGGAAAATGTGTGAGTGCTTGCTGCATGGGACTTGAACCCTATTTGTTAATGAGCGTAAGCGAACAAAACCTGTGGGAAATGGCAGAAGAAAACCATATTATGGACTGTGTAGAATGCGGTTCGTGCAGTTATACTTGTCCGTCAGCTCGTCCGTTGCTGGATTATATCCGGTTGGGCAAAGGAAAGGTTGGGGCGATTATTCGGGGGCGGAAATAGTTTGCGGTGAAAAAGATTGTTATTCGCCGCATAATTTGCGGTAAATAATTTGTATATTTGCCGCATAAATATTTTCATCATGGCAAAATACATTTATCAATATAAAAATTGGACTAATTTTACTTGGGACGACAAAAAACTTGCCCTGATATTGGGTAATGTAAGAAATTTACAGGGTAGAATATTAGGACAAATGTTGGCGTTGGGCTTTTTTGAGAAAGAAGAAGCTGCTTTGACAAATTTGACTCTTGATGTATTAAAATCGTCCGAAATAGAAGGTGAAAAATTGAGTAAAATACAGGTTCGTTCCTCTATTGCTCGGCATTTGGGCATAAATATTGCCGACTCGGTTTCTTCGCCACGAAATGTGGATGGAATTGTGGAAATGATGCTTGATGCAACACAAAACTATCGGGATGACTTGACCGAAGAACGCTTGTTGGGCTGGCATTCGGCTTTGTTTCCGAGCGGCAGAAGTGGTCTGTACAAGATAGATATTGGGCGTTATCGCAGTGGTGATATGCAGGTTGTTTCGGGTCCGATGGGTAGAGAAAAAGTGCATTACGAAGCTCCGCCTGCAAGCGACATGCAAAAGGAAATGGATTTATTTTTGGCATGGATCAATAAAGAAACAAAAATAGATCCGGTCATAAAGGCGGCTGTCGCGCATTTTTGGTTTGTAACCATACATCCTTTTGACGATGGAAACGGGCGCATAGCGCGCACCATATCAGACATGTTGCTTGCCCGTTCGGATGAAAGTTCGCAACGGTTTTACAGTATGTCGAATCAAATTTTGGCAGAACGAAAAAAATATTACACTGCCCTGCAAGAAACGCAAATCAACGACACAGATATAACCATTTGGTTAGATTGGTTTATAAGCTGTTTGTACAGGGCTTTGCAGAATACCGAAACTGTTTTGCAGAAAACATTTCGAAAAGCCGATTTTTGGAACAAGCATGCCAAAACACCTTTAAACGACAGGCAACGCCTAATGCTCAATAAATTATTAGACGGATTTAAAGGCAAACTGCAAACTTCGAAATGGGCAAAAATAACGAAATGCTCTACCGACACTGCTTTACGCGATATTAAAGATTTAATGGAAAAAGGAATCTTGCGCCAAGAATCGGAAGGCGGACGAAGTACGAATTATGAATTAATTGAGTTTTAGCGTTTAAATCTATGAAATTATTTTTACGCATATTAATATTATTGTGTTACTTCATGCCATTCACATTTTTTTTTCAAACATGTGTTGGTGTACATTTAACTATTGCATACAATGAAAAAGATGCAGCAAAAGATTTGCAATACGCTATAACAACTCCATATGCTTATGAGGGAATAACAGTTGATACTATTACTAATACCGATACTGTTATTTACACTAAACCTCTTTATCACAATGCTGAATTTTATGAAAAATTTAATAGGAGTGATTTAAGTTTACAAGAAAAAATTGCTTGTCGTATCTATTTACCAACAGATAAATCTTTATCAGGAATTAGTTCCATCTCTTTTTATAAAAATCTGACAGGACAAATTTTAATCGGCATTAGTTTATTTTTCTCTATTATTCTATTAATATCATTTAAATTAAAAAATAGAAAAATAAAACTGTATCTGATTGTAGCCAATATTTTATCCTTGATTGCTTTTATTATTGTTGGATTTATTTCAGAAGTAACTGTTTTGTGGGGATGTTGGTTATTGTTGATACTGTTAATTCTATTATTTATCGTAGAAAGATACAATCTTAATTTTCAATTAAAAAATACAACTCATTTTCATGACCCAAACAAATAAAAAACTAATAGTCTCCCCCTCGCCGCATGTGCATAGTGGTGATTCGATAGAGAAAAACATGTATGGCGTACTTATCGCTTTGGTGCCGGCACTGTTGGTATCTCTCTGCTTTTTCGGATTAGGGGCACTTATTGTTACGCTGGTTTCGATAACATCGTGTATCGTTTTCGAAGCATTTATCCAAAAATTCTTGCTTAAAACCGAAATATCAGTCAAAGACGGTTCGGCAATCCTTACAGGATTGTTATTGGCGTTCAATCTGCCGTCTAATCTTCCTGTTCATTTGGTCGTGTTGGGAGCAGCCGTAGCCATCGGTATCGGTAAAATGACCTTTGGCGGATTGGGCAACAATCTTTTCAATCCGGCTTTGGTGGGGCGCGTGTTCCTGTTGATTTCGTTTCCGGTACAAATGACCTCGTGGCCAAAACCGGCTGTTCTTCCGATAACTTTGGATGCAACCACAAGCGCAACACCGCTTGGCATTATGAAAGAAGGATTGATGAAAGGCGAAAGCGTTTCTAACATTATGAGCCAAATCCCATCATTCCAAGATATGTTTATTGGAAATATGGGCGGAAGTATGGGTGAAGTTTCGGCAATTGCATTAATTCTGGGAGGAATATTTCTTATCTGGCGCAAGATTATCTCGTGGCATATCCCGTTTAGCATGATTGCGGCGATTGCTATATTTGCAGGTATCTTGCATGCAGTAAGCCCTGAACAATATGCAGATCCTGCGTTTCATATTCTGACAGGTGGTGTATTGTTGGGAGCTTTCTTTATGGCGACCGACTATGTAACCTCGCCTATGAGCAAAAAAGGTATGCTTATTTACGGGTCGTTAATCGGGATTCTGACAGTTTGTATTCGCGTGTTCGGTTCGTATCCCGAAGGTGTTTCATTTGCCATTCTTATTATGAATGCCTTTACACCGCTTATTAATAAATATGTGAAACCGAAATTATATGGGGAGAGAAAATTTGCCAATTAGTCAATTTGATAATTAGCAAATGCATATTCCATAAAGTAATTATATTGAAATATTAATTGTAATTTTCATTTGCAAATTTGCTAATCAGCCAATTCGCTCATTAAAAAATATGAAAAAATTAGAATCAACCTTACCAAACATGGTGCTCAGCCTGCTGCTTATCTGCTCGATAATGGCAGGAGCATTAGCCCTTGTATATGGTGCAACCAAAAATCCGATTGCACAAGCCGATGTCAAGGTAGTAAATGAAGCGGTAAAAGAAGTAGTACCTGCTTTTGACAATGACCCGAATAAGGACAAATGGGAAGCCAATGGACTGGTATTTTATCCTGCCAAAAAGAACGGACAGTTAGTAGGAACAGCCGTAAAAACATTTACCGACAAAGGCTTTAGCGGGCGTTTCGATGTGATGGTCGGCTTTTTGCCTGATGGAACCATATACAACACCAAAGTGCTTACACACAAAGAAACGCCGGGACTTGGTTCCAAAATGAAAGACCCGAAATTTCACGATCAATTCAATAATATGAAACCGCAAGGTAATCTATCTGTAAAAAAAGACGGTGGAGATATTGACGCTATTACAGCTGCTACAATTTCGTCGCGTGCCTATTGCGACGCCATCAACCGTGCGCAAGCAGCACTTGGAAATAACGAATACGATTCCACAAGCGGAGCTACGAAAGGAGGTAATGAATGAATAATTGGAAAACCTTTGTAAACGGGCTTTGGAAAGAAAACCCAAGTGTAGTGCTTGTGTTAGGAACATGTCCGACCCTTGCCGTAACCACCGAAGCCATCAATGGGCTTGGTATGGGAGCAGCCACAACATTTGTATTAGTTTTTGCGAATATATTTGTGTCTTTACTCAAAAATTTTATTCCGGATAAAGTTCGTATTGCCGCTTTTGTGGTAATTATAGCCACCTTTGTAACTATTGTTGATTTGGTAATGAAAGCATTTGTGCCTGCACTTTATGGCGCTTTAGGGATATTTATTCCGCTGATTGTGGTAAACTGCATTCTGCTCGGTCGTGCCGAATCGTTTGCGCAAAAAAACAGCGTATTCCCATCCATGCTCGACGGTTTAGGTATGGGGCTTGGTTTTACTGCTGCCCTTACCATCATGGCGTCCGTTCGCGAGTTTCTGGGCAACGGAAGCATTTTCGGACACAGTTTCGGATTCGAAAATAGTGTATTGCTATTCGTTCTCCCTCCCGGAGCCTTTATCGTATATGGTTATATGATAGCGTTAACTAATAAGATTAAAAGTAAGAAATAGAATAAAGAATAAAGACCGCTTCGCTAAAAGAAAAAAGATTTGAAATTCAGTCTTTTGTCTTTAATCTTTGCTCTTTACTCTCAATAAAAATAAAATTATGGAATTTGTAAGCATAATCATCCTCGCCCTCTTTGTGAACAATGTTGTATTGTCACAGTTTTTGGGCATTTGTCCCTTCTTGGGAGTATCTAATAAAATCCCTACGGCGATAGGTATGGGAGCTGCTGTTATCTTTGTAATGGTGTTGGCCAACTTGGTAACCTATTTGCTCTATACCTATCTGCTTATCCCGATGGACATTGCATTTATGCAAACCATATCGTTTATTTTGGTAATTGCCGCTTTGGTGCAAATGGTCGAAATCATCCTCAAAAAAGTAAGCCCGCCGTTGTACCAAGCCTTAGGAATATTCCTTCCGCTCATTACCACCAACTGTGCTGTGATGGGAACCGCCTTAGTCGCCATTACCAAAAATTACGACCTTATACACAATGTCTTTTACGCCGCTATGACCGGACTCGGTTTTACCCTCGCCATGGTTATTATGGCAGGCTTGCGCGAGCAACTCGCATTAGTCAAAATCCCCCAAAGCATGCGAGGCGCTTCCATCGTGCTCGTAACCGCCGGACTCTTGGCAATGGCATTTATGGGCTTCTCGGGAATGGTGAAATAAGTTTACTATTATCTCAAAACAAGAACACGGATTATGCATTTTGCGTAATCCGTGTTTTTGTCTTTAATAGCTAAATGTTTATGTTACTTTATTCTCTTCTCTGTCGTTCCATTATTATACAATATAATATACACACCGCTTTGAGGTTCGTATTTTAGCTTTGCTCCCATAATATTATAATAACCTACTATGGTTTTTTCGATAGTGGTATTATTTATTCCGGTAGTAGCACCCAGCGTAGTGAAATTGCCCGATTGATTTTCTAACACTACTTCATTAACTCCTAGTGTTTCGAGTGTATAGAAATATTCTACACCACTATTTAAACCGGTTACAGTATAACTAAAGCTTGTGCTTGCCGAGCGCAGTTTGGTTTCTTTTACGAGTTGCCCTGCTGCATCAAACTCTAAAATGCGGAGAGTATCGGTATGTGCTGCATCGGCATAGATTGCCAGGCGATAGCCTGTGGCGTGCTCGTAGCTTTGCCATTCTATTAGTGCACCATCGGCAGTTGGCATTTCGGTTGTTTCTGTTAGTGGGGGTAATTCTATGATGTTGAAATCTTTCCAAACAGGGGCATTTTCATAAGCTGTCTTGCTACCGTAAGGAACATAAAGGGTAAAGTTCGGTTTGCCATAAAAACTTGGTATCTTAGGATTAAAATCACCGCTAATATCAATTGGTGTAGGATTAAAATTTATTACCGCCTCAATCATATTGCACTGTGAAAAACTATTGCTACCGAGTGAAGTAAGTGTACTCGGCAAAGAAATAAATTTAAGTTTAGATTTATAATCGCCTGTATGGTGGCTTGCAAAATTTTCGCCAATGCTTGTAACACCTTCAGGAATAATGATAGAAGTAACAGGTGGCTCTGTTGAACCGGACATTCCACTCGCTAGTACATTATTTCCAATAGTTTTCAATGTTTTTGGTAAAGCTATAGAAGTCAACGGCATCCTGAAGTTACTAAAAGAATAACTAGGCAGTTCATTGTTTAAATTAGACATAGGAGGAGCTAAAGGAGAAAATCCTGTTCCATCAAAGGCAACAATATTTGCCTCACTCAAGTCCAACTCTTTGAGGTATCCAAAAGCTTCTGTATTGTGTGTCAAAGCATTAATATCCCGGGCATCAATATTACCGGTAATGGTTAGTTTAGTTATTGGGTAGTCCACCAAATTCTGATTATTCCCTATATTAGCTTTAATATAACTCATCAATGTGCCTGCTTCAGTTAAATGTACGGTTTCGGCTCTTTCCTGCAATGCCTCGCGGGTTACAACAACGGTATAAGTTTTTGTCGTTTTACCGTCTTCGGCGGTAACAGTGAGAGAAAGGGTATTTTCTCCTACCTGTAAGTTTTTGCTATTGGTATCCCCTGTTACTACTGCTTTCGCATCTTCTTTTATGTTGTATAGAAAAGCATCCGTGTACCTATTCGGTACAGTAGCGGTGTATTGGGTAATATTGGGACTAAACGCAGGTGTAAGCACAACAGCACCATTACCCGAAACTGCTAAACTGTGTAAATTGGCATTATTCGACTTTGCCGGTCCGGCATAAGTAACAAATACGCCATAAATACTACCGGCACCACTGTTACCATAAATGGTTATAGTACCACCTGTGCCGGTATAAGTATATTCTACTCCGGCACTTTTGTTGTTGGCTTTGCTTTCGGTATAGCTTGCACCATCGGTTACGGTAAAGTTTCTGCTTGTAGTACTATTGTCTCCACCGGTAGCGTACAGGGTAATGGTGCAAGCTCCGGTTACAGTAATTTTTGCGTTGTTGCTGGTTGCACTACCACCGCCGCTAAAATAACGGTACGAACTGAATGTTTGTCCGCCAAAGGTGACTGTAGCTGTCTTAGCTGTACCACCCGTAAAAGTTGGTGCAACTTGTGTTTGTGCTCCTGCACCCGCTGTCAAAAGTAGCAATAGACTTGCTGTTAAAAGTTTAAGTTTTTTCATTGTCTGATTAGTTTGTATTTAATTATAAAAATTATTTCCTCTTTTTTACAAACATACCAAGTCTCGAAGACTTGGCATGTTTAAATGCGATTTACTTCTTCACCACCTTCACCATTTGTCCATCTATTTGTAGCATATATACACCTTTGCCAAAAGTAGATAGATCTATTTGTTTGTCTGTTGTTTGAATTAATTCTTTGCCTTGCAAGTTGTATAGTTTTACAGTCGGTACTATATCGGTCAACCCTTCTATGTATATAACATCTGAGGTTGGATTTGGAAACAATTTAAAGGTTGTTTTATCAGAATGTATCTCTTTGTAATCTGTGGTTGAGATTTTGCTTGCACTTCGGTATGTGCCAAAATCGTTTGTGCCCGCATATAGGTACCCATCGGAAGTTATTGCCATACATTCAGGCGTTCTTACAGTAGAAGTAGGGGCATGTGTTTTCAAACCTTCGCTGATGTTAGTCCATGTGTTCCCTTTGTCAAGAGATTGATATACGCCCTCATAATCAACACTAACAAAAACAGTCCCACTGCTGCTGATAACAATATCATTAACCCAAGCATCTTCGATTAATGCAGGGGTAACATCTACCCAATTTGCACCTTTATCTGACGAACGCCATAAACCTTTCCCTTCAGTTCCTACATAAATATCATTATTATGAATTTTAATAATACTTACCCCAACAGTTGAAAGCAACGAACCAGTAACAGAAGAAAAAGTAATGCCATTGTCAATTGATTTGTAAACTTGTCCTTTGTCTTGAAACCATGTAGTTCCCATATATATGGTATTGTCCGAAGCAATTGCTATCGATGTTGGCACGATTGGATAGCTAAATGTAGTATTTATGACATTCCAAGTATTACCATTGTCTATTGATTTGTAAAGAAAGGTAGCATAGGTGTAGTCTTCTTTACGGGTAAGAACAAACATATCACCATTATTGGGGTTTATAGCAATATCAAAAACTCTCTCGTTAAAAGAATAATTAGTAGACCAATTTACACAATTATCGGTTGACTTTAATATGTAGGATCCTGTGGTAGCATAAATATCGCCATTCCCCGCCATTATAAATTTACGAATCCCTGCAATTGTTCTACCATCGCCTGTTATTGTAGCTGATGCCCATTGTACACCGTTTGTAGCAGTATATGCAATCATTGTTCCATTAATTCCTGCTATAATATTATCATTTTTTGCAGCAATCATAGCAACAGTACCATAGCCTGAATAAGGATAAGGATCAGTAACTGTCGTCCAAAAAGCTTGGGCTGAAATACTTGAAAACATCGTGTTTACAACTAGTGTTGTTAGTAAAAAGATTTTTTTCATAAAATAAATTAAGATTAAATTTTGCCTACTCTAAACAGTTTTCGGCTACCCTGTTTTTATTATTATGTGTAAAAAAGACAACACAACATACACTTTTATAAAACGGACATGTAGCTAAAACGCTGCATCTGCCATTCTATAAAATGAAATTTTTATTATTTAGAGAGAATTGATTCAGAAAATCCATAGAACGAGGATTTTCGCTTTGATGATGGTATCTAAACCATATCAAAAAGAGATTTTTTGTTATCTTTGTAAATGAATAGTGGGGTTATGCCTCCTTTCTTTTTTAGGTTCCGCACGGGTGTCCAGACCTTTGCGGAACTGTTTGTTTATACTAAATTTATTTGTCTTGCTATAATTCATTAATTTGTTTTTCGGTCAGTCCGGTCGATTCTGCAATAACGGTGATGTCTACCTTTCGTTCTTTCAACTTTCGGGCAATCTCGAATGCTTGCTTGTTTCGATTCAGTTCGGCAAAAAGCATATCACACATCTTATCTATGGTAGTAAATAAAAGTTCTTCGCCTTCTTTGGTACTAAAATCAATTAATCCAAAAGTAGAAGCATCTTTATGTAGAATAAGGTAATAAATCCCTCCAATAATAATAGCCGAAAAAGCATTGAAACTGATACCCGAATCTTTGAAATACAGCTCGTAAGCCTGCGAAAGAATACGCGAATTATCTTCGCGCAGTTTGGCAGAATGGTCTGTGATATGGTTTTTCTCTTGTACTTCCCAAATAAGCAGCTGCTGCATTACACGGTCTTTGTACAATTTCTTGCCAATTCCTCTGAATAATCCATATATAAAAGCTTCGTGATTGCCTGTATTGAAATCGGGCAAAAGCTTTTCGAAAACATCATTTATCCAATACTCATATTTTTTAGTAAATGCCTCCAACAAACCATCTAATCCTCCATATTTATTGTACAATACAGGAGTTTCTATTTGAGCTTCCTGCGCAACACCAAGCAAGGTAATGCCACTAAATCCTTTTTGTGCAACCAGTTTTTCCATGGCTGCATCAATGTTTTTATCAATTTCGGCTTTTGTGCGGCGAACTCGTTTTACGCTCATAGTTTATTGTCTTATTGTGAAATATTACGAGTAGTAGTATACTTAAATAATGAATTCATTTTGACTTTTCTTTTTATTATTTTTAGAATAAAGATAAAAGAATAAAGATAAAAGACAAAGCCCTAAATGGTTTTTTAATTTTCGATTCTACTATCTGTATTTCTCAATTCTTTGCTCTCTTATCTGAAAGATTTAAAAGTCAAGATGACTTTAATACTATATTTTTTTTATTTAAAAAATCAATTTAAATACAAAGATAATATATTTTGCATATACTATTGCATGTATTAATGATTTAAATAATCGTTTTAACAGTTTGTCTATTCCGAATAGATTATTAAATCGTACAAGCCTCTGTTTATATTAAAAAAAATACATTTTAGTACATGACAAAAAATAAATTTTAAATTGAATATCCGCTATCAGTAATAAAATGCAAAACTTCAATAGATTTAGTCATTTTGCGCGGCTCGACATAGCACAAACAAGTTTGACTCTGCTCTCACTGCTTAAAATGTTCGTTTTTTCTATACTAAAACGCGAAGACGCAATGACACGAAGACGCTAAGATTTTTTTCTTTGCGTCGTTGCGACTTTGCGTCTTAGCGTTTTAGTACATAAAGCGTAGCTTTTAGTTTGAACATTTTCGATAAGCAATAAGCAGAAGCCAAATTTATTTGGTTTATGCTATTGCAAGAAAATGACTAAGTTTACTGAATGGGCATTGTGTTGAACGCGGATATACATAAATTTTAATGTTTAAATCAATAAAAGTATCGTCATGCGTTGCAGTGAGCTTAGTCGAATTGAAAATCACGACCTGTGGGAGTAACTGTCGACCAAAACGACGAGTGGTCGCTGTACTTCGACTTCGCTTGGTTGCTGAGCTTGTCGAAGTACACCAACCAAGCGCAGTCGAAGTGGCACGAGGAGTGTCGTGGAGACATCGCAAAGGATTTATTAATCAGGCTTCTGCGATTACGGGTCAAGCCCGCAATGACGACACTTCTATTGCTTTTGCGTTGTTCTTTTATTTTTTGTCATGTAATAAGAAAATACATACAAAAATTGTTTCAGTGCAGACAAATATTGCCTTAATAGCTGCAAATATTGTCTCAGTACTTGTAGGTATTGTCTTAATACTCATAAGTATTGCCACAGTACTTATGAGTATTGCCGCGGTACTTATAACTATTGTCTTGGTACTTGTATGTATTGCTTCAATACTTGTAAGTACTGTTCAATATTTATTCAATATTGCCTTAATACTTGTAAAAACTGTCTCGGTACTTGTATATACTGTCTTAGTACTTATAAGTACTGCCCCGATACTTATCAGTATTGTGACAATACAAGTAGGTACTATGCCAATATTTCAATATAAATTTGTATTCTTATCTAAGAACAGAGCAATACTTTATTGTTTTATTTCATGATAATCAGTGAAATGCAAAAACATTATGCGACTTAAGTCTTTATGCCTTTTTAGTCTTAACTCTCGATTCATGTGAACTGCAAAAGATATTGTTTATATTTCTTTTTGCCCTAATCCATCAAAATAATTACTTTTGCCCCAAAGTAGAAAATCAGTTTTAAAGAAATAATAACTCCACAATCCAATATCCAACTCCCTCTCCTTTATTCCCTGCGGTTATGACCGTTGGTTGGAGAGGGTCGGGGGAGAGGCTTTTACTATGAGCGACCAACGATATAACCAACGAGGCGTTTCTGCCGGAAAAGAAGATGTGCACAATGCCATCAAAAACATTGACAAAGGCATATTCCCCAAAGCATTCTGCAAAATCATCCCCGATTATTTAGGCAACGATGAAGCATATTGCAACATCATGCATGCCGACGGAGCCGGCACAAAATCATCCTTGGCATACGCCTATTGGCGCGAAACCGGTGATGTTTCCGTATGGAAAGGCATAGCGCAAGACGCCCTTATCATGAATATCGACGACCTGCTTTGCGTAGGAGCAACCGATAATATCCTACTATCCTCCACCATTGGGCGCAACAAAAACCTCATTCCCGGCGAAGTAATAGCCGCCATTATCAATGGCACCGACGAACTGCTGAATGAGCTTCGCACGATGGGTGTAAACATACACTCCACCGGAGGCGAAACCGCCGATGTGGGCGACCTTGTGCGCACGATTATAGTAGATAGCACCGTTACCTGCCGTATGAAACGCAATGAAGTGATCAACAATGCCAACATTGCAGCAGGCGATGTAATTGTAGGGCTTTCCTCATCCGGACAAGCTGCCTACGAAACCGAGTACAACGGAGGTATGGGCAGCAATGGATTAACCTCTGCTCGCCACGATGTATTTGCACACTATCTTGCCGAAAAATACCCTGAAACATTCGACCCCGCAGTTCCCAATGAATTAGTATATTCAGGCACATACAAACTGACCGATAAAATCGAAAAACTTGGTATTGACGCCGGCAAATTAGTGCTTTCGCCAACCCGTACTTATGCCCCGGTTGTAAAGAAACTACTTGCCGAACTTCGTCCGCATATACACGGCATGGTGCACTGCTCGGGTGGTGCACAAACCAAAATCCTGCATTTTGTCGAAAACCTGAAAATCGTTAAGAATAACCTTTTTCCTGTTCCGCCACTGTTCGAAATCATTCAAAAAGAATCGCGCACCGATTGGAAAGAAATGTACAAGGTATTCAACATGGGACATCGTTTGGAAGTATACCTGCCTAAAGAATACGCACAACAAGTTATCGATATTTCGAAATCATTCAATATCGATGCACAAATAGTTGGACATTGCGAAGCCTCCAGCAAGAAAGAATTAGTAATTGAAAGCGAGTTTGGAAGATTTGAATACGAATAATAAGTAATCTGAAGCTATTTCCCAAATTGTAACAGACTTTCCCATGTATAGGAAAGTCTGTTTCCAGATCGCAATAAACTTTCCAACCTGTGGGATACTTGTTTCCCATAACAGTAAATTACCTTCATACCTGTAGGAAATATGTTTTCCGGTAAAGTAACTTACTTCCTGCAATCAAGAAATATACAAAACATTTAATGTCCGGTTGTTAATTGTTTTTTGAGATATTTTCACAATAATACATCTAAAAACACATTTTTTTATTTATAAAACTTATTTATGCTAAATAACATTAAATACAGGATAACCTATTGAAAATGAACTTAATTTTGCTGTGTATAGTTTTTGTTATATAAAAAGTTGGAATATCCCTTTAAGAAAAGAAAAATAGTCAATAATATTACCATATCTTGTACAATACCATGCAGGAAGACGGATTATTTGCTTTTTCTACCTATATACTTAGGGCATTTATTACATTGTTCTGGGGTATATTTCTTATATTTTACCTTAACCACTCCAAACAAAACCTGCCGCTTAGTTGCATCTTCATCATCATCGGGACTTTGTATCTATACAATGCCTTTAAGCGCTTTCCCGCCCTTCACGCCTGCGATGTATATAATGTACGGTCGTATCTTACACTTATTTTTGTGGCGCCGTTTACGATATTTTATGCCAATTTTGCCCTCAACAAAAGCCACAACCTGAAAAGGTACTCACTGCATTTTATTCCATTTGCAACCCTGCTGGGGTTATATCTTTTGCTCCGAGCCTACAAACCACATATACCGTTTTGCTATGACATCAATGAATTACTTGGATATGCTGCCCAATACCCTTTATATGTAGGATATTATGTATTGCTTATGTGTGTTTTTGTTGTGCAGGTGCTTACTTATTTTACTACAGCGCTGATAGGAATTTTGCGCATACGAAAGATACATCGGGCGCAAAACCTGTCGATGAGTTCGACTAACAAGCTGCTGGCTATGGATTTCCTGTTTCTCTACTACCCGTTGTTCTGCCTGTTTTTCCTTTCGTACAATAATAATCCGCTTTTGGGTATAGTGCACAATTTCTCTATAGCCATTACCGTTACCGCCCTGTCGATACTGAGCATACACTTGCGGCTGCCTCTGAAAACGCAGTTTACATTCAACAACAATCAACAGGCAAAAAATCATTTTGCCGGACATGGCGAAGAGGCTGAACTGTTCCTTGTATCGCAAATTAAGAAATTGTTCGACGACGAAGAAATTTATAAACTTCCTCAATTGAACCTGCAAGACATTGCCCAAAAGCTCAATACAAACCGTTCCTATATTTCGGCATGTATTAATAAATATTGTGGGTGCAATTTCAAACAATTTCTAATCAAATACCGCATCAAAGCGGCTAAACGATTATTAATAGAAACTGATTTTGATATTCAGGAAATAGCTTGGGAGGTGGGTTTTAACACCCGTGCGTCATTCTACAATGCATTCAAAGATCATATAAGCGAAAAGCTATCCCCGATAGAATGGCGTAAACGATTGAAAAGAAAAACATTACAAATATTCTTAGTACATGACAAAAATTAAAAAAACAATACAAGGACGATAGAAGCATCGTCATGTCGAGCTTGTCGAGACATCGCAAAAGACTGATTAATGCTGCTTTTGCGATGTCTCCACGGCACTCCTCGTGCCTCGTCGTTTTGGTCGACATGACGATGTTTTTATTGATTTAAGGATTAAAATTTATTTTTTGTCATGTACTAAAACAAATATTATAAAGATATTTTTATAAAAAATGGCTAATGAGAGTTTCAGATTGCTTGAGACTCTCATTTTTTTATGCCGGTTCCTGCTGTTTTGTGTCAAAAAACATAAACTTATAGATAATAAAATATTGACAACGAATTACTTAAGAACTTTTTATGTTTTTTGACATGACAGTTGTTTTTTATCTATTTCTTTGTTAATCATTTTGATACATTATTGATTATCAAATACGCGTGTAAATAAAATTTAATATGTATAAACATTAAAAATCAATGCCTATGGGACAAAGGATTGAAAACGACATAATGAATTCGTCTGTACTTTTTTAGATAACAGCCAACAGATAAATAATAAAAAGACTATGTAACTCAATCTACTTCTATCAATCTCCTCATTTCTTTTTCATACAACTCCTTTTTATAGTCTTTTAGAATACAATCTCAAATCTGCTTCTTTATTAAAGCTAAGATAATTTCAGTATGTAGTGAAATAAAACAGAACCAGTTTTCTTAATTTAAATCAAAAACAATTATGAAAAAGATAAAACATTTATTGCTCTTAGGGGTAATGTTGTTAGGATGGGGAGCGTCGTTAGAGGCGCAAGACCATTATCTGACAACTAGCAATTTCCCTTCGGAAATAGGATGTGTGTATCAAGAATTTACTGTTATAGCACATACGAACACACCAGGTACTCCTGTATTGGTAAAAGCTGAATTTAAGTATCCTTCTCAAGCCTCTCAGGTAAAGGTTCAATACTATCAAGCAGGGTTAGGCATTGACGATTTTATTGACATGCCTTTTACAAACGGTGTCTTTTATTATGGACCTCCCGGAACCGGATACCCATTAACCGATGGTGCACCATCCAGATTCAGGATCATTTCTACCAATAGCGGTAATGCTGTTGCTGCGATAGAAGATTTCAAACTCTCTATTATTGATGTTGCAACCGGAGGGGAATTAGCCAATTCGGCATCTTTATCATTAGATGTCAATGCACTTCAAATTCCTTCAACTTTGAATCCCGGAAACAAAATTGTATTTAATGGCGATGTTGTAAATATCCCTTTACAAAGCAACACGCCTGCCGGAACAACCTCTTACACATGGACAAGTTCCAACACGGCAATCTTAGCCGACCAAGCCACGCCTGTATCAGGGATTAACACCTTTTTGGCGTCAAATAACACAACCGGCGATATTAGTACAACTGTAACCGTAACGCCACAAGTTACTGCTCTGGGTACCGTTTGTAGCGGTACACCCATCTCGTTTGATATAACGGTGAAACCCAAAGCAATAACCAATCCGAACTTGACCTTGGCTGCTATGGGCGACCAAGAACTTTGTTCGGGCGTAGCCATGACTGATTTTAATTTAACAGCATTGGATAATGGAACAGCCATTGTGGGCAATGTATCGTTCCATGTAAAATACATCAGTGGTTTTGACAACGACCCGAATGCGAAGATAGACCAAGTAGCGACAGGGGCTAACGGAAGCGCACTTAGTGTGTTAGCTGGTGCATTGCCTATGTTTACCAACACTACAGGAACCCTTGTTACTTATGTATATGAGATTACGCCTATTTACCAAGGTTCAATAGGTGTACCGGCACGCATAAGTATCACAGTTGCTCCGCGTTTGCAAGCAGCTACCGATATTGCAGTAACCAATCTGGAATACAAAAATGGCGATGCTGTTCCGCTTATTGGATTCAATAGCACTATTCCGGGTGTAACTTACCGTTGGGAAAGAGTTGCAGCAAGCGATGCAATCGGCTCAGCCAATGCAGGAACGGTTGCGATCCCTGCCTTTAATGCTGCCAATACCGGAACTGCTGATTTAACCGCAACTTACAATGTGTATGAAGTTTTCAATGGCTGCGAAAGCACCGACTTTGCTACATTCAATATTGTGGTAAAACCAAATAATGTATACAACCCTAACTTGACCTTAGCCGCTATGGGCGACCAAGAACTTTGTTCGGGCGTAGCCATGACTGATTTTAATTTAACAGCATTGGATAATGGAACTGCCATTGTGGGCAATGTATCGTTCCATGTAAAATACATCAGTGGTTTTGACAACGACCCGAATGCGAAGATAGACCAAGTAGCGACAGGTGCTAACGGAAGCGCACTTAGTGTGTTAGCTGGTGCATTGCCTATGTTTACCAACACTACAGGAACCCTTGTTACTTATGTATATGAGATTACGCCTATTTACCAAGGTTCAATAGGTGTACCGGCAACTATAAATATTAAGGTAAATCCTGCATTAGATGCAACCAATATCACTGTAGGAAACTATACTTATAAAAATGGCGACCGAGTTCCGGCTATTAATATTACCGGAAAAACACAAGGAGCCACTTATGAGTGGGCTTGGGATAATACAAGTAATGTGGTCGGTTCTGCCGCTTCAGGCTTTAACTCAATACCAAGCTTTACAGCAATCAATCAAAGTTTAACTGTCGATTCTGTTGCTGTTTACAATATAACCGAAGTGTTTGGAAAATGCAAAAGCGCTACTCCGGCAGCATTCACTATTACCGTTGAACCATTCTTGGTAAAAGACCTTACACTGACTTTGTCTCCAATGGGCGACCAGGAAATTTGTTCGGGCGATGCCATGGCTGACTTTAATTTAACAGCATTGGATAATGGAACAGCCATTGTGGGCAATGTGTCGTTCCATGTAAAATACATCAGCGGTTTCGACAACGACCCGAATGCCAAAATAGACAGGGTTGTTACCGGAAACAATGGTAGCTTGCTGAGCGTTTTGGCGGGCGGATTACCTGTTTTTGCAAATACCACAGGCAGCCCTGTAACTTATGTGTACGAAGTTACACCTGTTTACCAAGGTAGAGAAGGTGTGGCGGCAAGTATAAACATTAAGGTAAATCCGGTTTTAAACGCTGCGAATATTACTGTAAGCAACCTTACTTACAAACATGGCGATCAGGTTTCGGACATCGTATTTACCAGTACAACTCCGGGAGCTACCTTTAGATGGGAAAGAGTTGCGGCAAGCAATGTGATAGGTTCTGCCAACGCCGGTTTAGGCTTTATTCCTGCGTTCACAGCAACCAATACAGGCACAGCCGACTCAACAGCAACTTACTATGTATGGGAAGTAGCAGGTGCTTGCCAAAGTGATACTCCGGCTATATTTACCATTGTGGTTACACCTCATTTCATAACTAATCCCGATTTGTATATAAATGCTATCGAGAATGTTACATACTGTGCAGGCGACGCCTTTACAGACATTCCTTTAACCTGTATGGACAGGGCTACCAATACGGATGTTACAGCTACTGTAACCTTTATGTTGGATTTGATACATGGCGATAATTTAAGCCTGACTGTAAACGGAAGTAACATCGAAGGTCCGGCAACTTTGACCAATACAAGAACAGTTCCTTTGTCGGGTACTTACCGGGTAACTCCGGTGTTGGCAAACGGTGTAGGCAATGCTTCGATATTTACAGTAACCGTTAATCCGGCTCCAAACATGGATCAGCCTGTAAATATCACCGTGTGCAGCGGAACCAGTGTTCCTTCATTCCTGTTTACCGGCAATGTGCCGGGTGGCACTTATAAATGGGAAGAAGTTTCGACCACAGGAACACGCATTCCAAACTTGCCACTGACAGGTGAAGGCGCACAATTCCCAAGCTTCGTGGTGGAAAATAAAACTGCCGCCGCTTACAGCAACACTTATAATGTAACAGCAAGCTATGACACTTGCAGCATTGCAATACCTAAAACATTTACCATCACCGTTAATCCGCAACCAATGTTTACCGGTGTAATAAAAGCAGCGCAAACCATTTGCTCCGGAGCACAAACCGAAGCCATTGATTTGACCACCAACATTACCGCCGCTACCTACGAAGTAACCGTAGTGAAAGGCACCGACCTGTTGGGCATTGCTGCACAAACAACCGGCAATATCGTGGCAAAAACACTGAACAATACCGGCAAGGTAGACAGCGTAGCCACTTACCGCATCACGCCTGAAACAACC
>JAVBLE010000030.1:0-35413 GCA_031553685.1 Paludibacteraceae bacterium
AATGCTAGGTCTCCACGACGCGGCCCGCTGTCGGGGCGTTGCTTGTGGTCATTGAGCTGGCCGAAAGGCACCGCCCCTAAAATCACCACTGGCACCGCCCCTACAATACCCACACCTTTACGGCGTTATACTCGCCGAGCAACCTCCATCGCGCGTATAAGTAAAGGTAACCGAACCACTGCTTACCCCGGTTACTACTCCCGCATTCGTTACTGTAGCTACAGCCGTATTATTGCTCACCCAAGTGCCGCCGCTTGTTGGCGAAAGCTGGCTGGTGCTGCCGGCACAAATTGCTGTAGCTCCGGTGATAGAAACGGTCGGCTTAGGTTGTGTGGTAATGGTGATAGGGTCGCTATAGGTGGAACTATTTATTACTGCGCGGAACCTGGCAGTCTGAGGCAAGTTTTCAACTACTAAGTTTTCCGTTGTTTCGTTTATATCTACCCAAGTGCTGAACGGGCTGTAAGCGTACTGCCATTTGGTAATTGTTCCGGTATAACTACCCAAAGTGAGGGTAACACTGCCTGCTCCTTCGCAAACTGTTTCGCAGGAAGCGGTGATGGTGCCTGCACATGAACTTACTGTTATGGTAGCAGGATCGGTAATGTTTACCCCATTGATTACCGCACGGTACTGGGTGGTTTGAGTCAGATTGGTAGCAGTGAGGGTGGTGGTGGTATTGGCTATATCTGTCCAGGTACTGAAAGGGCTTACCGACGATTGCCACTTGGTAATCGTACCCCAATATCCGCTTAAAGTAAGTGTAGTACTGTTGGTGCCAAAACACACGGTACTGCTCGAGGGGGTAACCAGCCCGGCACATGATGAACTTACGGTCATCATAGCTTCCACCGTTTTGGTAGTTACATCATCATCCGAGAGGGCTATCATTTTCACTTGGTAAGTACCGTTGGCAAGGGTTTTGCTCCAGGTAAGCTGGTCGCGGGCGGTGGTTTCTTCTACATTATTGATATACCATTTCAAGTGCCCTGCTGTGGCACTCATAGCTCCGGTTATTTCGGCACGGAACTGGGTGGGTTGGGTACAGATAACTTCGGAAGCTAAATCTTGGTTATGTATATTATTTACATAAAAGGCTGCATCTAAATTGCGCAAACCGGAACCAGCAACATAATGATAAGAAGATCCATTACCTGATGAGCCAGGATAACCATATCCAAAAACAATGATTCCAGCTTGATTAGCAAATTGATAAGATCCATTTGTATTAGTAAGCTGCATATCGTAATATGAGTGGCCTGAAGCTGTGTTATCAATCCATGTTCCTCCACTTAAAGCTTGTGGAGCACTTCCGGCTATAGATATCGTAGTATTGTTTTTGGTTGCTGTAGGTGCTACTATTGAAGCTCGATGCATATCTATATATGTATTACCAACCGGAACAAAAGGAGCTATCAATGCATTATTTATTCGTTGGTCAATAGCAGGTATCCATGCTAAAGAAGGATCTATATTTATATATTGTCCCACAGCTACAGGTTTATCGGACACAATATAACAACCTTGTCCCCCCACGCTAAGTTGGAGTTCAAGATATTGACCTGCATTAAGATTAAGACTTCCTTTAATAATTGTCCCACCAACTTGAGTAATTGTCGTTCCATTTTGGGAGGCGACAATACGAACTCTATCTGCAGTACTCTTTGCTACTTTAGGTACTAAAAAAGTTTTTCCCCATGTATTGACCGATGCTAACTGTTGAAATAGATTATCTCCAGAACCATTAGGGACACAAGCTATTACATTTACCGAGAATAATGCTGCAGGTTTAGTTGTAGTAATATGAGCTCCTGTAAGTTCTATCGCAGGAGATTCTTTAAAATAATATACTTGTCCTTTATTTAATGTCGTTTTTAATACATCGTTATGATATACTTGTGTATTATCTTGAGTTGCTATAATTGCATATGCATCTGCTCCTGTAGGGCTATAACAGCCAGCTGACGCGTATCCCAAATAATAATAATCAGAACCCAAAGTAGGCACAGGCAGCAAATTAGTAGCATCGCAAGTTCCTTCTGAATCCATAGAATTAAATGCATAAACTGTAACAGGACTTGATGCTGTTATATGTATACTCTTGTTTGAGTTTCCATTTGCTTGACAGTAAGAAGCAGTTTTTTCAACTATAGTAAGATTGTATGTGACAACTCCACCACTAGGTATAGTGAGGGTTTGAGAAGAGCTTGTTTCTGTAAACCAAAGAGTTACTGTAGTGCCTGGACTACCTACAAGACGAACTTGTAGGGTAACTCCTGTAGGTCCATTAGTATAATTCTGCCCAAAAGTTACCCAAAAATCCGTTCCCTTAGTATCCACCTGAGCATAAAGCGAAAAACTACATACTAGGGATATAATGGTGATAAAAGTTATAAATGTATATTTCATGATTATTTTGTATTTGTGTTATTGTTCTTTTAAGGTAATAGTCCAATGTTCGGTGATATGTTCAGCTTGTCCTGTAGGCAGATTGTTTACATAATTGTAAAATGCAGTTAATATTAATGTTCCACCTTTTATACTGTATTGGTATGATTGTATTCTTGTTGACTGTATCGTCAATTGATTTCCTTCTACAGTATAAGTATATCCGGCAACTTCCTTTACATCATTAGCATAACTCAATGTAATATCTTGTGCACTGATTTCCCAGTCCTGTGGGCAGCGGATGTAGCTTTTTACTTCAGCAGCAGTATTATACACTGTGGTTTGCGTATTCCCATCGGTAGTTTTTTCGATGGTTACTTTCTCTACCGTCCACTTTCCTATTGGTAATGTATCGGCTGCCTGTGCCGCAATGCTTGCCAGCAGCAGGCTGATTAAAAAGATTGCTTTTGTTTTCATGTTTGTTGTTTTAATTAATTGTTTATGGATACTAAATTCGTTGTATTGAACGATACTTCGATAGTTCGACAAGCTCACTGACCGCATGGCGGGCAGGTTTTGGTCAAAAGATTGCTTCAGGTTCGTACCTCACCTTCGCAATGACAACGACCAACCGAAGCGTTATCCGGTGGCTTCGACTCCGTCCAATGTCATTAAGTTAAGGATTTCGTCATTGCGGGCTTGGTTGCTGAGCGTAGTCGAAGCACAGTGACTACTCGTCGCTTTGGTACCAATGACAAGAATTTGTATTAAATTGAAAATAAGTGTTTTGTTTAAATTTTTACAGATATTCGATATAGCAGATATTTTATAATCAAAATAGGAACCGCCGTAGAGCCGTGGCGTGCCGCGGCTCAAATTCAAGCAATATGATTCAAGATTGAATAAATCATAGATGTAAAGATGATCTACATGCCCATCGTATTTCAGAGCCGCGGCACGCCACGGCTCTACGGCAATAACGGTGTGCTATACTCTATGGCACCTTTTGTCATTATCTTTTGTTTGAACCTTTAATCTATATTCGACATGACGATCCTTCTATTGCTTTTGTACTGTTCTTTAATTTTTTGTTAGGTACTAATGAAAAAAATAACTAAATACCTCCGAAGTATGTAGTGTTTTGGCATAGTCTTTCTCTTATCTTTGTAGAAAAATAAAAATACGGATATGATAAAAGACTTTGCCGCGATTGATTTTGAAACTGCGAATCACTCCCCAAGCAGTATTTGTAGTGTAGGGATTATTATTGTTCGTCGTGGCGAGATTGCCGATCGGTTTTATTCCCTTATTTGCCCCGAGCCCAATTACTTTGCTTACTGGCACACGCAGATACATGGACTGACACAAGAAGATACTGATTCGGCTTCTGTTTTTCCGCATGTTTGGGCGCAGATCGAAGACAAATTGCAAGACTTGCCTTTGGTTGCACATAACAGTTCGTTTGATGAAGCTTGCCTGAAAGCTGTGTTTCGCACTTATGGCATGACATATCCCGATTACGAATTCCTCTGCACGCTCCGTACCGCCCGCCGCAAAATAAAAGGTTTGCCCAACTATCAATTACAAACCGTAGCGGCATATTGCGGCTTCGATTTAACGGATCATCACAACGCTTTGGCTGATGCAGAGGCTTGTGCGGCTATTGCTTTGAAAGTATTTTAATATTACCGCAAGGGACGCGAAGAAACGCAAAGAGTTAAATATATTCATTGCGTTTCTTCGCGCCTTTGCGGTAAACATCACTTTAAATTAAAACATTATGGCAAAAGACCTGTTTAACCGCTACATTTGGCTGATAGATACCATCTACAGAGCCAAGAAAATAACGCTGAAAGAAATTAACGAAAAGTGGCAACGCGCCGACCCTGAACACGAACCGATTCCGAACCGTACCTTTCACAACCACCGGGCGGCAATCGAAGATTTCTTTGACATTGTGATCGAATGTGATAAGCGTGAGAATGCTTATTATATCGAAGATGCCGAACAACTATCCAACAATGTGGCGCGTAATTGGCTACTCAACACGCTGACGGTAAACAACCTGGTAAACGAAAGCCGCAAACTGAAAAACCGTATCCTGTTCGAGCATATTCCGTCCGGGCAAGAGTACCTGACAACGATTATCGAAGCCATGCGCGACGGTGTTTCCTTGTGGGTAGGGTATCAGGGTTATACGCAGGAAGAGGCCAATGAGTTTGAAGTAGAGCCGTATGCACTTAAAATCTTCAAACAACGATGGTATCTGTTGGCAAACAGTGTAGCCGAAGGACGCTTGCGCATCTATGCCCTCGACCGGTTGCAATACACCGTACCAAGCGAAACACACTTTTCTCTCCCTGCCGGTTTTGATGCCGAAGCCTATTTTACCGACTGCTTTGGGATTATAGCAATGGACAATTGCGCGGTAGAAACCGTCCGGATAAAAGTAAACGCATGGCAGGCAAATTATCTGCGCAGCTTACCCTTGCACCATTCGCAAACGGAAGAGCGCAACGAAGGATACAGCATTTTCTCCTGCAAACTAAAACCGAGTTACGATTTCAGGCAAGAGATCCTGAAATATGGAGCGGATGTGGAAGTACTTGAGCCGAAGTGGTTCAGGGAAGAGATTGTGGCGATTGTGCAAGAAATGGGGAAGAGTTATTGGATATGAGATTTTCTTTTCTCAACTATTTCGCTAATTTTGAGGGATATAAATATTGCCTTAGTACATGACAAAAATTAAATGAACAATACAAAACGGCAGAGCCGTGGCGCACCGCGGCTTGTACAAACCGGATAAGAATGCGAGCGAGGAGTACAGCGGACAGCCCGACCCGAGCCGTAAAATGAGGATGTTTGTAATAGCCGACTTGGCGAAGGACGCGGTCAAATGAATTTTTTCGGAAGTTTTTGGTTAATTATTTCGTGTGGTTCGCATTCTTTTTGTACTTTAGCGGCTTGATTTTAAATACTATTAAAAATTACATACTAAATGAAAGTAAAATTTTATTCGGGAGAAGAAATTCCGTTGGAGCTGCACAAGGTTCGTATTGTGCAAAAATTACACTTAGTGCCGGTTGAACGCCGTTTGGAAGCGTTGAACGAAGGGGGCTACAATACTTTTCAATTGAGCACCGAAGATGTGTTTCTTGACATGCTTACCGATAGCGGTACAAATGCGATGAGCGACAATCAGTTGTCGTCGATGATGCGTGCGGATGATGCGTATGCGGGTTCGCAAAGTTTTTTTCGCTTGAAAAAAGCGGTGAAAGAGGTGTTGGGTAAGGAGTATTTTTTGCCGGTGCATCAAGGGCGTGCTGCCGAAAATATTTTGGGTAAAGCGTATGTAACAAAGGGTTGTTTTGTGCCGATGAACTATCACTTTACCACAGCAATGGCTCACATTACCGAGTATGGCGGTCAGATTGCCGAGTTGCTTTACCCTGAGGCGTATGTAATCAATTCGACACATCCATTTAAAGGCAATATGAATATTGAGGCGTTGGATGCTTATATTCGAGAGAAAGGGAAAGAAAATATTCCGTATATCCGCATGGAGGCTTCGACTAACTTGATTGGCGGACAACCGTTTTCGGTGCAAAATTTGCGCGATGTGCGTGCTATTGCCGATAAGTATGGTATTCGTTTGGTATTGGATGCCAGTCTTTTGGGCGAAAATGCTTACCTTGTAAAACAACGCGAGAAAGAGTTTGAAAACAGCACAATGGGCGAAATCCTGCATATTATGACCGGTTTGGCAGATATAGTGTATTTTTCGGCTCGCAAGTTGAGTTCGTCGCGAGGAGGTGGTATTTGCACCAATGACAAAGAAATTTACCTCGAATTGGAAGCATTGGTGCCTTTGTTCGAAGGATTTTTGACTTATGGTGGTATTTCTATCCGCGAGGTGGAAGCTATGGCAGTTGGTTTATACGAGACGCTTGACGAAACAATGATTTCGCAAAGTCCTTCGTTTATCAAATATATTGTAGATGAGGCTACGAAATTGGGTATCCCGATGATTACACCTGCGGGTGTGTTGGGTGCGCATGTAAATGCGATGGAATTTTGTAAGCATATCTCTCAACGCGAATATCCTGCGGGTGCGTTGGCTGCTGCACTATTCCTGATTTCGGGTGTGCGTGGCATGGAGCGTGGTACTATCTCGAACCAACGCGACGAGGATGGTAATGAGCCACTGGCTGATATGGAATTGCTTCGTTTGGCTGTGCCTCGCCGTGTGTTTACGCTTTCGCAAGTGAAATATGTGGTCGACCGTTTGAAATGGTTGTTTGATAACCGTGAATTGATTGGTGGTCTTCGCTTTACTTACGAACCGAAAGTACTTCGTTTCTTTATGGGTAAACTGGAACCTACTTCGGACTGGCCTCAAAAA
This sequence comes from Paludibacteraceae bacterium, assembly GCA_031553685.1. GTDB lineage: Bacteria > Bacteroidota > Bacteroidia > Bacteroidales > Paludibacteraceae > JAFGVL01. The sequence goes on from JAVBLE010000030.1 coordinate 6,791, forward strand.
TTGATGGCGAAGTTTAAAGCTGATTTTGGCGATAGCTTATAATAATTGAAAAGTTATAAATAGAAAAAGAGAATGTCGGTTGGCATTCTCTTTTTTGTTTACCCGCAAAGCACATACAAATCTGCGCGAGGATTGATTAGCATAATGGGCACGACGGCTTCATTGATACATTTCAGTTCTTTGGGACCGAAAATAATATCATCGAGTCCATACTCTCGCGAGGCGGAAATGAGTACCATGCCAGCTTCGAGTTCTTTGGTGCGGCGGACAGCTTCGAGTTCTATTTTGAAACTATCTTCTTTTGCTTCTATAAAACGATAATTAAGATTGAATTTGTCCAACAGAGTACAAATAGCATCGGTATTTTGCTGTGCTTTGGTACCGTAATCTTTGGCGGGCATCATAAGCAATTCCGAAGCGAAGAAACGCCCCAACCCACTGCTGAAAGGTCCTTTTTCCCGGTCTTCGACTAAAAAGGATACGGGTACTAATACTCGTTGCAAATTGACGGGAGCAAAGTATGGTTTTACAAAAATATAGGGTACGCGCAATTGGCGGGACATTTTGAGGAATGGTTGTACTTTGTTGTAGCCCGCATGTTCGGATAGTTGGTAAATAATCATGGAGGCTTCGGCTTGTTCCATAAAAGCATGAAAATCGTCACGATTGTCTAATACATGCTGTTCAATAGGTGTGTCTGTTACAGGTGACAGTTTTTCAATCCATGATTGGTGTATTGCTTCTATTTCTGCTTTGGCGGCTTTTATTTTTTTATCTGTAAAGGAAAGAATACAGATGGGCTTTTCATAGCCTTTGGACAGGGTTAATGCCAAATCTATCGCCTGTGGGGGATAGGACTCATGGGAAGCCATGACAAAGATGTGTTCTATGAAGTTAGGCATAAATGGTTATGCTTGTGATATTATTTATTGTAATAAAATCGGTTTCAGCGCAAATATACGATTAAAACAAATTACTCTTAGTACATGACAAAAAATAAAAGAACAATATAAAAGCAATAGAAGTGTCGTCATTGCGGGCTTGACCCGCAATCGCAGAAGTCTGATCAATAAGTCTTTTGCGATGTCTCCACGACACTCCTCGTACCTCGTCGTTTTGGTCGACATGACGATAGTTTTATTGATTTAAGTATTAAAATTTATTTTTGTCATATACTAAACAAATTACTTTAAAATGAAGTTTTGGAGGAATGAATATCAACAAAAAATGGGAAGGCACTTATGCTTTCCCATTTTTTAATCAATGTGTAATGAATTAATAGCGTCTTCTATTAAATCCACCACCATTGTTACTTCTTTCAGTTTTCGGACGGGCAATATTTACATTGATTGTTTTACCTTCAAATTCGGTTTCGTTCAATGTGTCAATAGCTTTTTGACCTTCTTCATCATTTGGCATTTCTACAAAGCCGAATCCGCGCGATCTTCCGGTTTCTCTGTCTGTAATAATGTTAGCAGAAGTTACTTCTCCAAACCCTGCAAATAATTCTTGTAAACTTTCACTCGTTGTTTTGTAGTTTACATTTGAAACATAAATGTTCATCTTTTTTTGTTTTTGTGAATAAATAATTTGGTTTTCTATTTGTCTAGTGATATTCTCACTGCATTTTTCCCTTTTTCTCCTTTTTCCAATTCGAACGAAACCAGGTTTCCTTCAGCAATACCCGCAGGTGCATTGCTTATATGGAAAAAATATTTTTCTACACTTCCCAAATGCTTGATAAATCCATATCCTTTTTCGGTGTTAAAATATTCTACACGCCCTTTCAATATTGTATCTTCTGTTTCTTCTCTTTTTGGAACAGAAACGGCTATGCTTTCTACATCTATCTCTTGTTTTTTCTGAAGATTTGGTGGCGTATCGGTAATTGCTCCATTTTCATCTACATAAGCAATCATATCATCAAATGATGAACTGCCATTGGCTTTGCGCTCGTCTTTTCGCTTTTGCTTTTCCTGCCTTTTCTGTTCTTTTTTCTTTTCTAATTCTTTTTTATTAAATGATATTGCCATTAAATTTATTTTATAGTTGTTTTTATACTTTGATTGATAGGGTATTTAATGTTTTACCGGTTAGCTTTTGTATATTTTTCAAAATGTCTTTTTCTTCTTGCGAGCAAAATGTAAGAGCTGTGCCGCTATTACCTGCTCTGCCTGTACGGCCAATCCGGTGCACATAGGTTTCGGGTACATCAGGCAGGTCATAGTTGATAACCATTTCCAAGTTAGCTATATCTATCCCTCTTGCAGCAATATCAGTGGCTACAATTACACGGGTTTTCTTTGATTTAAAATTGGTAAGAGCTCGTTGTCTGGCTGTTTGTGTTTTATTCCCATGAATAGCTTCACAGCCAATGCCTTTTTTATTTAATATCCGGGCAATCCGGTCTGCACCATGTTTTGTACGGGAAAAAACCAATACCGATTTTTTTTGATCTTTTTTGAGCAAAGATACAAGTAATTCTCCTTTTTCGGTTTTTTCTACATAATATAAAAACTGTTCTATCGTATCTACCACAGATGAAACGGGTGCAACTTCTACTTTTACCGGATTGTGTAAAATAGATTTTGACAAGTTCGCTATCGCCACCGGCATAGTGGCCGAAAAGAATAGTGTTTGCCTTTGTTTGGGCAACATGGGTAGCAATCGCTTTATATCATGTACAAAACCCATGTCGAGCATACGGTCTGCTTCGTCCAACACAAAATGTTGAATGTTATTGAGTGAGATATGCTTCTGCCCTATCAAATCGAGCAGTCGTCCGGGTGTTGCTATCAAAATATCTATACCGCGCTTTAATTCATCTACCTGAGGTTTCTGATTTACTCCACCAAAAATTACTGTGTGCCGCAGGTTTGTATATTTTGTATAATCCCTGAAACATTCATCAATTTGTATAGCCAATTCGCGTGTAGGAGTAAGTATCAATGCTTTTACGGTTCGCTTTTGATTTGCCGATACCGGTTGTTGATCTAATTGTTGAATAATGGGTATTGAAAAAGCGGCTGTTTTACCTGTCCCTGTTTGTGCTAACCCTAACAGGTCAGTGCCTTTCAATGCAACGGGTATTGCTTTCTCTTGGATGGGTGTGGGTGTTTCGTAATTTTTATCGGCCAATGCTTTTAATATAGGCTCTGAAATATTTAATTCTTTAAATGTCATAGTTTGTATGTTATACTTAGAATACAGCCATAACGGTTATTAATCTAAGTTTTATGAAATGATTACTTATAGTTTTATTTTGAATGATAAGCAATTCATTTTGGAAAAATAATTTAATCACATCATTTACAAAAACATATTGTAATTGATGTTTTTACGCTTTTGCAATTGATTAATCTAAACAAGGAAGTTGATTTTGAGGGTCGATTTTGACGATGAAGGGAATCCGCTAAAACGGATAAAGCATTGCTAAGAAAGATTCAAATATGAACTTAATTGTTCAAAACTTTGCAAAGGTACGGATTTATTCCGGATAATCGGCTTTTATACTTGAAAATATTTTCTGATAAGTACATGACAAAAATTAAAAGAACAATTTTAATACATGACAAATTTTAGTTGGATGGCACGCCAAACTGCAGCGAACGGGATAGGGATGCGAACGAGGAGTATAGCGGACAGCCCAACCCCACCGGTATTGGTACAGACGCGACGCGGCGCGCCGCGTCTCCACAACCGAAATGAGCACGCGACAGGGGCACGCCCAAATGAAAATGATTGTTTCCATTTTCTATTTTGGGGTTTATATACTATTTTTGCAGTACTGAATAGAGATATATAAACTTGTCATGGACGATTATCATTCATCTGTCTATAATTGTTTTTTTATAGTCAGAGAGAACACCCATTTAATTTTTACGGAATTATCCCTTTTGCTCTTGTCGTCATTGCGGGCTTGACCCGCAATCGCATAATAACCATTCATTGCTTTATGGGCGATACCGCGTCAAGCGCGGTATGACGATCCCCTTTTTTACAAGAATAAAAGGGATAATTCCGATTTTTTATTTATGGGCGTTTCGTGTAGTTAAACCGAAATAGGGGCTTCTTATGTTCCCTCTATTTTAAACTCGAAGAAAAATATGAGAACATTTCTAAAGAATGGTGGTGGCTTATTGCCTGCTGCCGACTGGGAGCCGAATTGCTGGATTAATATTGAATCGCCCACTGCCGAAGATAAAGCCTACCTCCTCGACGAACTGAAAATTCCTGAAGCGTTTTATAACGATATTGAAGATGTGGACGAGCGTCCGCGTATTGAGATAGAGGATGGTTGGATGCTTATTATTGTGCGTTTGCCGCATAAGAGCGACGACCCGAAAGTGCCTTACACAACGGTTCCTATCGGTTTTATGATGAGAGACGATATTTTGGTGTCGGTTTGTTTTTTCAAGACAGAATTGATTACGGATTTTATCGTTTATACCAACCGTAAAAAGATTACGAAAAAGGACAATATGGATTTGGTGCTTAAAGTTTTGTTGTCGTCGAGTATTTGGTTTTTGAAATATTTGAAGCAGATTAATTTACGAATAAAATCGGCTGAAAATAAGTTGGAAAAATCGGTGCGTAACGAGGATTTACAACGCTTGTTTCAGATTGAGAAATCGTTTGTGTTTTTTACTACTTCATTGCGGGCAAATGATATCTTAGTGCATAAGATTAAAAACCTGAAAGAATATAAGGATTCGCTCGACCCTGATTTGCTCGAAGATGTGGATATTGAGCTTCGGCAAGCATTGGAAACGACCAATACTTACAGCGACATCCTTGCCGGCATGATGGACGCTTACGCCTCGGTAATTTCCAATAACCTGAATGTGATAATGAAAACACTGACTTCGATTTCTATTATTTTAATGATCCCCACTTTGATAGCAAGTTTTTATGGTATGAATGTGCCGAACTCGTTCCAAAACAATCCGTATGGTTTTATAATCATTTTAACAATATCTCTTATTGTTGCAGGTGCCGGAGGATTCTTTTTCTTGAAGAAAAAATGGTTTTAAATTGGCAGAGACGCAAAATTTTGCACGAGTGTCCGGATAAAATCACAAAATAACGATGTAAATAACTGAATTGCAAATAATAACACATATAAATATTACTCGGAACATATCAGAAGCTTACTTTTGTAGAAAGTTATAAATCGTAAGCTATGAATAATGGAAGCTATATTTTTAAAGAGTTATGTCAATTTTTACCTAAGGACTATTTTGAATATCTAGTTGATAAATATAATGGTAACAAGTATCTAAAATCATTCACTTGTTGGAATCACTTGATGGTTTTACTATGGGCACAGTTAACAACACGAGAAAGCTTACGCGATATTATAGGTTCACTTAATGCGCATAAATCAAAATTCTACCGTTTAGGGTTTGGCAAAAGCGTTTGTCGAACCACATTGTCCGAAGCAAATGAAAAGCGTAACATTGAGATATTTAGGTTGTTTGCAGAGCGAATGGTTGAAATAGTGCAGAAGAAAAAGATTGCCATTGATGATTTATTTATAGAAGGGATTCCACATCGAGTATTTGCAGTAGATTCAACAACAATTCCTTTAGAGTTAGAAAAATTCCGGTGGTCTAAGAAACAAAATGGGAAAGGAGGAATTAAAATTCATACATTATTCGATATCCTTACCAGCATTCCGGTTTGCAATATCATTACAGACCATGACATTAGAGATCAAAGCATGATGAATTATTTTCAATATGAATCTAATGCATTTTATATTTTCGATAAAGCATATGTCAAACTACTTTCATTAAAGAAGATAGATGAAATAGGAGGATATTTCATAGTGCGTAGGAAAAAGAAAATGAACTTTGAAATAGTAGAAGAATATAATTGTGATGGGCGCAAAGATGGCATTTTGAGAGATTTGAAAATAATTCTATCTAATCGTTGGGCTAAAGCTAGATATAAAGAGCCTTTGAGAATAATCTATTATTATAGCCAAGAAAAAAAGTGTGTTTTAGAGTTCTTTACAAACAACTTGGATTTAGAAGCTCATAAAATAGCCTTTTTATATAAATGTAGATGGCAGATAGAACTCTATTTCAAATGGATAAAGCAGCATTTGAGAATAAAACAGTTTTATGGAACCTCCGAAAATGCTGTGAAAATTCAAATATATGTTGCCATAATAGCCTATTGCTTGGTGGCTTTAGTTGGTGCTGAGTTAAAATTAAAAATGTCACCGTTTGAGTTATTAAGAACTTTAAGCATATCTCTTTTTGAGAAAGAGACACACTTAAAAGAGTTTCTTTTGAAAGCCGAGTCTTATGACAACTTACAATCTGTAAGCAATTATGAACTTAAATTATTTTAGCGGACACCAATGAGGCATGCCTTGTCTCTACAGGTAATTCAAGCCCCCGAGTTCGTCCGGATTTTATCGTTGTTGTTTGTTCCGGACGGATTTGAGGGCTTGTTTTTATTTTGCCTGTGGTCGAAGCGAAAATCTGCCAAGTTCTATGATAACTTTTCAGGTTTTTGTTAATTAAATAGGAAATAGTATTTTTGTATAACAAAGACCAGCAAAATTATGACTGACAAAAACCAAATATTACAATATTTATCAGCAAACAAGCAAAGCATTAGTCAAAAATATCATTTGAAGAAATTAGGTATTTTTGGTTCTTATGCACGCAATGATCAAACCCCCGAAAGTGATTTGGATTTATTGGTCGAATTTGAAGATAATACTCCGAATTTATCGGATATAAAAGAAATCCTGCGTAAAGAAATGCAATCAATTTTTCAAATACCGATTGATATTTGTCGTGAAAAATATATAAAACCAATCTTTCGTAAACAGATACTATCTGATGCCATCTATGTATAACAGTAACCGAAAAGATTATTATTGCATGCTTAACATGCTTGATGCTATTGAAAAAATCGAGCAGTACAGTGCCCCTTTTTCTTCTGCCGACAATTTCTTGGAAGCAACTCAAGCTTTTGATGCAACTTTAATGAATTTTATTGTGATAGGCGAAATGGTTGAAAAACTTTCGGACGAATTTAAAGATGCTTCGGATACTCATATAAACTGGTTCAAAATTCGGGGATTTAGAAATATATTAGCACACAATTATTTTGGAGTAGACGCCGAAGAAGTTTGGCAAGTTATTCATGATAGTTTACCTGACTTGACAGCAAAATTGAAGGAATTGATAAAATGACTAACAAAAACCGCCCAGTAATCTATTGATTATCGGGCGGTTTTGTTTTCGTTAGTTCCTCACTTCCTTCGCCCAACTGTCTTTCAATGAAACGGTGCGGTTAAACACCAATTTGTCAGGTGTAGAATCCGGGTCGACATTGAAATAACCAATGCGTTGGAATTGGAAATTGTGCAAGTGTGTTGCATCTTTCAACCAAGGTTCAACGCGTGCTTTCGTATTTATTACCAACGAATTAGGGTTCAATAATTCGCGGAAATCACGATCTTTCTCCTCATTCAGGTTCTCAGCCAAAAACAAGCGGTCGTACAAGCGAACCTCTGCCGGCAGCGAATGCTCAACACTCACCCAATGAATAGTGCCTTTTACCTTGCGGTTGCTTTCGGGCATACCGCTTTTGGTTTGTGGGTCGTATTCGGCGTACACTTCGGTTACATTGCCGTTTTCGTCTTTCTTGCAGCCGGTACATTTGATAATATAGGCGTTTTTCAAACGAACCTCTTGTCCTATCGTCAGGCGGAAATATTTCTTCGGAGCCTCTTCCATAAAATCATCCGCTTCGATATAAAGCTCTTTGGTAAATGGGATTTCGTGTGAGCCGCAGTTTTCTTTTTCAGGATTGTTTACTGCTTCCATCATTTCCACTTGTCCTTCCGGATAATTGGTCAGGATGAGCTTTATCGGATTTAGCACAGCGCTTGCACGATCGGCGTTCGCGTTCAAATCCTCGCGTACGGCATGTTCCAACAGCGAAACATCAATAATTCCCTCGTATTTAGTGTAACCGATTTTATCAATAAAATTATGGATTGCAGCCGGCGTATATCCTCTGCGGCGAAGTCCGCAGATAGTCGGCATGCGAGGGTCGTCCCAACCGCGCACAATGCCTTCTTCGACCAACTGTAACATTTTGCGCTTGCTCATCACGGTGTAAGTGATGTTGAGGCGGTTAAATTCCGTTTGATAAGGACGGTAATCGCTATCGGCAAACTGGTCGATAAACCAATCGTAAAGCGGACGATGTACCTCAAACTCCAGTGTACAAAGCGAATGTGTTACACCTTCAAAATAATCCGACTGACCATGCGCATAGTCGTACATCGGGTAAGCTTTCCAAGCGTAACCTGTGCGGTGATGCGGGTAACTTTTGATAACGCGGTACATAATCGGGTCGCGGAAGTGCATGTTCGGCGAAGCCATATCAATTTTTGCACGAAGTACCATGGCGCCCTCTTCCACCTCGCCGCTATTCATTTTTTCGAATAATGCTAAATTTTCTTCTACAGGGCGTTTGCGGTATGGACTTTCGGTGCCGGGTAGGGTAGGGGTGCCTTTTTGTTTGGCAATCGTTTCGGCAGATTGTTCGTCGATATATGCTTTGCCATCTTTTATCAATTTCACGGCTAAATCCCACAGTTGCTGGAAATAATCCGAAGCGTAATAAATATTCGCCCACTCGTAGCCGAGCCATTTAATATCTTCTTGGATAGAATCTACATATTCCACATCTTCCTTAGCCGGATTTGTGTCGTCGAAACGAAGGTTGCAAATGCCGCCGTAATTACGGGCAATACCAAAATCGAGACAAATGGCTTTGGCATGTCCGATATGTAAATATCCGTTTGGTTCGGGCGGGAAACGGGTTTGGATACGCCCGTTGTTTCTGCCTTCGGCTAAGTCTTTTTCGACCATTTGCTCAATAAAATTGAGGGTTCGTTTTACAGTATTCTCTTCCATATCTTTTTAAATTGAAAATTGAGAATTGAAAGTTGAAAATGAAAACTGCTATAGTTTCCGTTCAAATTTCAATTCTCAATTTTCGTGTATCTAATTTATTTATCAATAAAAGGTTAACCGTATTTTATGCTGCGATGTCTCCACGCGTTCGTTCCATACTTGCACTTACTTGGTCGACATGACGGTTCCTCTTTCTGTTATAATATAGCAACTTGAATTAGCTATTTTTAATCCATCGTTCCGCGTACTACGCCACGCGATGAACTTTTTATGAAATTGAGGATTAATGTTTTTTCGGGGCTGTCTTCAAGTTCTTTTTCCACCATTTCTACGCCTTGCGAAATGTTTAATCCTGATTGGTAAATGAAACGGTAAATATGCTGAATATTGTCAATTTGTTCGACTGTGTAACCCTTGCGGCGTAAACCGATGGAGTTTAAGCCGACAAAGCAAACGGGGTCGCGACCTACGGTAATGTATGGCGGAATATCCTTGCCCAAGCGCGAGCCTCCTTGTATCATAGTATGAGCACCAATGCGGGAAAACTGGTGAACCAGAACACCGCCACTGATTACGGCAAAATCGTCCACTTCGACCTCGCCGGCGAGCTGTGTGGCATTCGAAATAATAATATTGTTGCCCAACACACAATCATGCCCGATATGAGTGTAAGCCATAATCAGGCAGTTGCTTCCAATGACGGTTTTTCCCCTCGAAGCTGTGCCGCGACTGATGGTAACGCCTTCGCGCATAGTGGTATTATCGCCGATTTCGGTTGTTGTGATTTCTCCTTTAAACTTTAAATCTTGAGGGATACCGCTAATGACAGCTCCGGGGAAGATACGACAATTTTTGCCGATGCGTGCACCTTCACAGATTACTGCATTAGGCATTATGATGGTCCCATCGCCGATTTCAACATCTTTTTCAATTGTTACAAAGTTACTGATTGTAACATTGGCGCCGATTTTAGCATCGGGATGGATAGAGGATAATAAACTCATATATACAATGACTTATATTTTTGAAAAAATGAATTTTGTCAAGCAAATTTTGCAATAAAATTCATTATTCAAGGAAAAAACACTTACAATAAAGACGATTTTTGACTTGAAACTGACATTTTGTTTGTCAAATCTTACAATGCAAATATAGTTAAGAAAAAATTACAACAATATTTCTTGTGAAAAAATATTATCAACAATTATTTATTTTTTACAATTTGCGCCATCAAATCAGCTTCAACAACAACCTTTTCACCCACAAAAGCAATTGCCATCATGTGTACCAATCCGCGACGGATAGGCTCTGCTAACCAAAGTTTAAAAATAAGTGTATCGCCCGGTACTACTTTGTTGCGAAATTTTACTTCATTGAATTTCAAGAAATAGGTTGAATATCTTTCAGGCTCATCTACCGAACTTAGGGCTAAAATCCCACCTGTTTGCGCCATAGCTTCGATAATCAATACTCCGGGCATAACAGGTTCTTCAGGGAAATGACCGTTGAAGAATGTTTCGTTGAAAGTTACATTTTTGATTCCAACAATAAAATCTTCGCCTTTATCAATAATTTTATCGACCAATAAGAATGGCCAGCGATGCGGCAAAATATTTTTGATGCCGTTTAAGTCATAAAGCGGCTCTTTGTTCGGGTTGTAAACCGGGGCTTGATATTCTTGTTTTTTGATTTGCTTGCGCAGTTGCTTGGCAAACTCAGTATTAACCGTGTGTCCGGGGCGTGTAGCTATTACCTTGCCTACAATCGGATAGCCTATCAGTGCTAAATCGCCAATTACATCGAGAAGTTTATGGCGTGCGGGTTCGTTAGTGAATTTCAAGTCGGCATTGATATAGCCCAAATTGCTTACTTCCAGATTAGATCCTTCGTTATCTGTTATTTTAAGGATGTGGTCAAATTCTTCTTTGCTTATTTCCTTGTCATAGATAACAAGGGCGTTGTCAAGGTCTCCGCCTTTGATAAGATTATGCTTCAATAAGGCTTCTATTTCGCGTACAAAAACGAATGTACGGCAAGGGGCAATTTCTTCTTTGAATAAAGATAAATCGGAAAGTGATGCAAATTGATTGTTCAGGACAGGCGATTCGAACTCGATGTGTACATCTACACTGAATTTATCATCCGGTAAAAGGGTGATTTTCGATCCGGTAGCTTCGTTTATATATTCAATTTTTTCTTTTACATAGAAACAATTGCGTTGTGGTCCTTGTTCTTCTAAGCCTATATTTTCTATTTCTTCGATAAAATGTTTTGCGCTTCCATCTAAAATAGGAAATTCGGGAGCATTTGTTTCAATCAGGCAGTTGTCTATTTCTGCTGCAAAAAGACAGGCCATTACATGTTCGATAGTGCTTATCTGAACCCCGTCTTTATTTGCTACAACCGTACCTCGTTGTGTTTGTTGTACATTTTCGGCAATGGCTTTGATGACAGGCTTATCTTCTAAATCGATGCGTTGAATTTGAATTCCGAAATGTTCGGGAGCCGGATTGAGAGTTAAAGTAATTTCGGCTCCGGTATGTAAACCTTTACCTTTAACTGTGAATGATTGTTTAAGGGTTTTTTGTTTCATAATTTACTTTGAGACATGAGATAAAAGACATGAGATAAAAGATAAAATGAGCAAATGAAAGTCTTTGTTCTTTATTCTTTCAGTCTATTTTTAAGTTCTTCAATTTCTTTTTTTAATTCGGCTATTGTGTTTTGCACTTCCGGCAATGTGTGCTGGAATAAATCCGGAAGTTTTTTACTACTAATCGTAATTCGTTGAAATTGTGTGATTGGCAAGGCGGGTACTCCCTGAAAAACCATACCCGGAGTTTTGATGCTCGAGTTGGGACAACAATACGAGGCAAGCGTTGTTTTATCGGCGATTGAGATATGTCCGACAACACCAACTCTCCCTGCAAACACACAGTTTTCTCCAATTTTTGCAGAGCCTGCAATGCCTGAATGTGCTGCTATTACTGTATTTTTTCCAACTTCTACATTGTGTGCTATTTGTATAAAGTTGTCTAATTTTACACCCCTGCGAATAATGGTAGAGCCCATTGTAGCACGGTCAATAGCAGTATTAGCACCAATTTCTACTAAATCTTCAATAACTACATTGCCTATTTGTGGTATTTTGCTGTAAGGGCCATCTTCATTTGGGGCAAAGCCAAAACCATCCGATCCGATAACAGCTCCGGCATGCACAATGCATTCGTTACCAATAATACATCCATCATATATTTTTACTCCGGAATAAAAAAGGTTGTTATCACCAATTTGTACATTTTCGCCAATGAAAGTATGTGGATAAATTTGCACATTATCTCCTATGATAGAGTTTTCGCCGATGAAAGCATACGGAGCGATGTATGCATTTTTGCCGATTTTTGCCGATTTGCTAATAAACGCCAACTCATGAATACCCGTTTTTTTAGGTTTCATCGATTCGACTAATTGCATCAACATGGCTAAGGCTTGGTACGCATCGGGAACTCTGATGAGCGTTGCCGAGATAGATTTTGTAGGCTCAAAACTATTGTTTACTAATACAATACTTGATTGTGTAGTGTAAATATAATGCTCGTATTTGGGATTCGACAGGAAGGAAAGTGCCTCTGCTTTTCCGTCTTCAATTTTAGCAAATGTTCCGACAGAAATATTGGGATCTCCAACAATTGTCCCTTTTAGGAAATCGGCTATTTGTTGCGCTGTAAATTGCATCGTTAAATATAGTGTTTTTTAAAGTTTGCAAAAATAGTAATTTTAATTCACAGTGAAAAATATATAGTGATAAACCACATAATGAACAATATACAAAAAAGCCAAGATACTATAGGGTTATAGCATCTTGGCTTTATAGAAAATATTTTTAGTTAGAATAAATTTTTCGCATCCAGCGCTTTGCGTTGTTCGTCGGTGGCGCGTTCCCATTCATGAACTTTGAAGTTGAACATGCCGGCAATCACATTTGACGGAAATACCTGCACCGCATTATTATATTGTGTAATGCTGGCGCTCAGATAGCGGCGTCCGGCAGAGATTTGTTCTTCCACTTCATTCCAGCTGTATTGCAGGTTGGTAAATTGCTCGCTGGCTTTAAGCTCAGGATAATTTTCCACTTGCACCATCAATTGCTTCATCAAAGCAGACAATTCACCGTCTTTTTGGTAATCGATATCTGTAGCTTTTTGTTGACGAAGTTGTGTGAGTTTGTTCAAAAGATCGGACTCGTAATTCATGTACTGTTTAGTTACAGTTACCAGATTTGGGATTAAATCAACGCGTTTGATAAACAGTGCGTCGAGTGATGATTTGGCATTTTCAATCTGGTTGCGCGTGGTTTTCAATTTGTTGTATTGAGCAATCAAAAAAAACAAAATAAGGACAGGAATCCCAATATAAATAATCGTTGCTAACATGTTTTTATCCTTTCCAAATATTAATATTCAATTTTAATTCTTCAATAATAGACAATTGTTCCGAAAGTTCGTTGTAGAAAACGATCAGATTTTCTTTTTTATTCAACGATTTAAACCACGATGCCTCGAAACGGTCTTTCCCGTTATTGTTCATAATGTAAATGCTATTGTTGGCAAAAGTGATGTGCAGGTTTTTGCCCATTTTGTCGCGCATTTTCTTTATGCGTTCCATCATGGATGGAGTAAGAATGTAGCGGGCTTCGACTTGATCGGTAGCATATACATCGAAGGATTTCATAAAATCAGGGTCTTCGAGCATTACTTTATCGCCATCGGTACGAAGTCCGCTCATTTCTGTCCAGATAGATTTATTGGGAACTACATAGACCGGATTTTTGAAATCCTTATTGAACGATGCCATAAAGAAACTTCCTGTTAGCACACCTTCGTATTGGTCTTCATTTTTACCAACATATTTCTTTTCTCTCAAAATTTGCAGGTCGCTGAATCTGAAAGCTACGCCATCAATTTCGCCACGAATCATATCGCTTCCGTTTACATTATAACTGCCTTCGTAAAGCATGCCGCTTTCGTACACTTCGGACAGTTTTATGTGATTATTGATTTGGTAACGGAACGAAGGGTCCCAAAAACTTACCATCTTGCGCACCACTTTGTCTTTGAAATCGAACTCAAACCCGTTGCTTGAGGTGCCAAACATGGTTGGAGTTTGGGCTACTTTCTTTTTTATAAAAAGAGTATAAACATAAGACAGTGCAAACGCTCCTCCGATAAAGGCTAGTACAATGTAAATCATGTAATTGGCCGATGCGTCTTCGGTGTTATATTGTGCTGCCGTGCTTGCATATTGATTATACATAAAGTATCCGGCGCCGGCAACAAAAATAAAAGCAATTACCATAATTATATAAGTATAATTTTTAGTATTCTTGCGTTGTGTTTCGAGGTTGCCAAGGTCGGCATTTAGCTCCGTATCGGTGGCTAAAAATGCTTCAAATTCTTGTAATGTTTTCATCGTATTAATTAGGAATTAGAAATTGGAAATTAGGAATTTTCTTTTTTGATCGTTTTGATAATGCTGCCTGTGATTTTTAGTAATTCATCATTGTCTGACAATAAAGAGTTAGCAATGTTTTTCTCCAAGAAATCAGTATCTCTGAGTAATCTAAGCCAATATCGGGTTTCGCGCGATTCTTTATATGAAATATTCAATTTAGCATAAAAATCCTTTCGAGATTGTCCTCCCATGGCTTCTTCTACATTAGCTCCAATTGAAGTTCCACATCGAACCAATTGTTTTGACAAAACATACTCTTGTTTTTCTGTAATCATATATTTGTAGCAATTTACGATTCGAATTGCAAAAGCGTAACTCTTATCCACAATAAGATTATTTTCCTTCATAATTTTTTTATTTCTAATTCCTAATTTGTAATTCCTAATTATTCTTACGAATTTTCGTTCAGTAAATCCTTCACTTCATCGGTCAAAGCGAAAGGAACAGGCAATACATAAGCTTTGTTTTTACCTTCGAGTACCATGGCAAATGATTGTACAGCACCGGTGTGATAATTTACAACATACAATGGGATTTTAATGCGATAGTTTTTCGAATCGTTGATTGAAATAACGCGGGTGCCGTTTTCGATATGTTTTACAAATTCTTCAATTGTTTGTGGTCGTTTTGCCATTTTGTAATATTCATAGAATAGGTATCCGGCAGCCAATAAAAATCCGATAGGCAATACAAACTTCACATAAGTGGGGACATTGTTTCCGGCTAATTCGCCTGCCACACCCGAAGCAGCGCTGCCGATAGAAACGCCTGCGCTAAGCAATAACCATACAAGAAATCCAATAATAAGCAGTGCCACTCCGGCAATTATACCATAACCGATAAGCATAAGTTTTACATCGCGCTTGTGTTCTGCTAATAACACATCTTTGAGTTGTTGAGTTGTCATCATGATTTTTATTGTTTTGAAATTAATATTTTTTTGCAAAGATATAAAAAAAACAAAAAATACCATGAATTCTCCCTGAAGTCCAAGTTAAGCTATGCTAAGTTTACTCGTCTACTCATCAAAGTAAGGTATTTACACTTGTGGAAATTTATTTTATCAACAAAAATTACTTGCAGTAGAGCAAAATATATTCTTTTTGTATGGGGAAAGTCGCGTGTACGAATGGAAAGTTATTTCCTTTTTTCGAAGGAAGTTATTTGCGCTCGCAAGATTTTGATACCGTTCAATGATTTGTGGTTGACAAAAAGCAGTTATTTTACCGCCTTAAAACTCATATCCAAACTCTTAACCGAATGCGTAAGAGCGCCCACCGAAATATAATCAACGCCACACTCGGCATAATCGCGCAAAGTGTCGAAAGTAATTCCACCCGAAGATTCGGTTTCGTAACGCCCACCAATAATTTCGACAGCTTTCTTTGTGTTTTCGATATTAAAATTGTCTAACATGATGCGGTCAATGCCTCCGCAATCAAGCGCTTGTTGCAATTCGTCGAAGTTGCGCACTTCAATTTCTATTTTCAGGTCCTTGCTTTTTTCTTGACAATATTGTTTGGCGTGGTTAATCGCGTTGGCAATGCCGCCGGAGAAATCGACATGGTTATCTTTCAATAAAATCATATCAAACAGCCCGATACGGTGATTGGTGCCACCACCTATTTTCACGGCTTCTTTTTCGAGCATGCGAAGTCCGGGAGTAGTTTTGCGTGTGTCCAGAATACGGGTTTTGGTGCCTTCCAATCGTTTTGTATACCGGCGAGCAACGGTTGCTACGCCACTCATACGCTGCATGATATTGAGCATCAATCGTTCCGTTTGAAGCAATGAAAGCACTTTGCCTTCGACTTCAAAAGCAATGTCACCCGGATTTACTTCAGTGCCATCTTTGATAAAAACGGTCATTTTCAAATCGGGATCAAACGCTTCGAAGATGGTTTGAGCCACTTCTACGCCGGCAAGTACGCCTTTTTCTTTAACTATAAGTTGCGATTTTCCCATCGTTGTGGGAGGAATACACGAAAGGGAAGTATGGTCGCCATCGCCTATGTCTTCGGCAAACCAGTATTTAATCAAGTCTTTGTACGAGTCTTTTGTCATTCGGCTTTTTCTATGCGAAGTTGATATACTAATAATTGATTATCGGTTTTGCGGGCAAAAAGCGAAACCCGATAACTTCCTGTGGTCGAGATATATGTAGCAATAAGGAAAGAAGCATTTTCTTTCGTCCCCTTGTGCACAACCAAAAAATCTTTTACCGGATTTTTGCGGAAGAAATCGGCTAAAATAGACTTGGCATGTTGGCGGGTGAAAAAATTGTCCGTTTGTGGGATTATCAACTCCACATTATCGTTTAAATATGGTGCAATTGCGTTTGCGTCAGCATTTTTGAACGCAGTGATTAATCCCGAAGAAATTTCATTTTGTGCTGTGAGTTCTTGTGCCGAGAACATTAGTGTGAACACAAATCCAATTATATGTAGATACTTTTTCATCTGTATTGATAATTTTTGATAAAATACTAACAAAAATGATACCAAATAAATTCGCTACTTTATTGCCCTTTAGTTAGACAAATGTAATGTTATTTTTTGATTTAAACACATATTTTACACTTTCAACAGTTCTTGGGCAAAAGCAATCAAATCAACTCCCGAAAAATTGCCCGAAGTCATTAATAATAGATTTTTTCCGGAATAATCAATGTTTCGTAAAGTTTGTTGTAAAAGTTGAGTATCGGTAAATACACGCACATTCTTTCCGCCAAACGCTTTGGCAACCTCCTCGGCTGTGATTGGCGTTAGTTTTTTGTGTTCAATTACATGCGGGTCAAAATACACAAAAGCCTCGTCGGCATCAGCCATCGCATCTTTATATTGAGGCAAAAAATCGGATCGGAGGCTGCTGAAAGTATGCAATTCCATGCAAGCCACCAATTTGCGATCAGGATATTGCGCTTTTACCGCATTAACCGTCGCTTTGAGTTTAGATGGCGAATGGGCAAAATCTTTGAATGCGGTAGAAGTAGCCGTTTCGGCAATCTTTTGCAAGCGGTTGGCAGCACCACCAAACTGAGTCATAACATCAAAGAAATCCGTTTCGCTAACACCCAATGCACGGCAAACGGCGAATGCGCCCATCATATTTTGCAAGTTGTGCGCACCAAAAATTTGCAATTCATATTTCGCCCCACAATAAATAATGGTTGTTTTCCCTTCATTTATTTCAAATGGCGGAGTGCAATACGATTCGGTATGAATATCAGCACGAATTTGCTTGGTTATTTTCTTCAAATTTTCATCATCTGCAAAATAAATCAATCGTCCGTTGGATTCTATTAAATTGGCAAAAATACGGAACTGCTCTACATAGTTATCAAATGTCGGGAAAACATTGATGTGATCCCATGCAATGCCTGTTATCAAAGCGATGTGAGGTTTGTATAAATGAAACTTCGGGCGAAGGTCGATAGGAGAGGTGAGGTACTCGTCGCCCTCAAAAACGGCAATCTTTGCATTCTCGGATAAACTCACCATATTGTCAAAACCTTCAATTTGAGCGCCCACCATAAAATCGGTTGGAATACCTAATTTTTTGAGCACAAACAGAATCATGGCGGTAGTAGAAGTCTTTCCGTGACTTCCGCCAATCACTACACGGGTTTTATCTTTGGTTTGTTCGTACAAATATTCGGGGAATGAGTACACTTTGATGCCCAGTTCTTTGGCCCGAAGCAGTTCGGGATTGTCTTCGCGGGCGTGCATGCCCAGAATAACCGCATCTAAATCATTGGTTATCTTGCCGGGAAACCAGCCAAAGGCTTCGGGCAACAGTCCGGCAGCTTGCAACCGGCTGTGCGATGGCTCAAAAATCTCGTCGTCCGAGCCGGTTATCGTGTATCCCTCTTTTGCGTTGAGCGCCAAAGCCAAATTGTGCATCGCTGCACCGCCAATGGCTATGAAATGTACTTTTTTCATTCTGAAATGTTTTTCACAAAAGTAATAATATTTCTGTCCTAAAATTATCCTTGAAAAAGAGATTTGATGTTTTTGTTGATAACCCCATTGATTTTTTAATCTAATTTTCGTAGCTGGTTAAATTTTTACTGCCTATGCCAAAAATGTACAATTTGTTTTTGCAATTATATATCTCGTCGTTTTGCATTTTTAGTTTTCGTTTTTTACTTCCATCGAGTTGTGGAGCTGTACGGGTTTCTTTTTCTTTGCCATTTTCAGGTTGATAAACTCGACAAAGAGCGAGAAGAATATGGCGAAATAGAGGTAGCCCTTGGGGATGGCGCCTACTTCGGTGCCGAAGATATTGAGGTGCGAAACATGTGCTGCTTCGGTGATGAGCATGACGCCGATGAGGATAAGGAACGAGAGCCCGAGCATTTGGATACTTGGATGTGTGTTGACGAACCGGCTGACAGGCTCCGCGAATATGAGCATGACCATGATGGCGATAATTACTGCCAAAACCATAATGCACATGGCACCGGCGTACCCAAAATCGTTGAAACTGACTAACCCAACGGCAGTGAGGACGCTGTCGAACGAGAAGACGATATCCAAAGCTACGATTTGGACGATGGTCATAATGAATTTGTTTTTATTTTTTTTGCTGGACAGGTGCACGCTTTCGTCGTCGCCTTCAAGTTTGTGGTGTATTTCGCTTACGCTTTTGTACAACAGGAAAATGCCTCCGGTAAGGATAATGATTGTTTGCCCGGATATGTGCCCTGTCAGCCATGGTAAATTCAGGTGGATGATTGGTTCGGTTAATTTCATGAGCAACGATATACCGAAGAGTAGCCCGATGCGGAAAATCATGGCTAATATAAGCCCTGTACGGCGGGCTTTGGGTTGCTGCTCGTGTGGGAGCTTGGAAGTAACAATGGAGAGAAAAACAATGTTGTCGATCCCCAAAACGATTTCTAAAAAAGCAAGTGTCAGTAGCGCGAGCCATGCGCTTGGCATTAAAAAAACTTCGATAAATTCCATGATTTATTAATATATTTGTTCGCAAAAATAACAAAACTTTTTCTTGTTATTAATATTGACTTCGAAATGAAAAATAAATTCTTTCTTCTACTGCTGCTTGGCGTTTCGATAAATGCTTTTGCTCAAATTGAAACGGACTCTACCCGGGCTATCCAGTTTAAAATGAATCCTAAATACCGTTCGATAAGTGCCGGAGTTGGTAATGTGTTTATGAAAAATTCTTATTTGTCGCCTCTGAGTTATGCCGGAGTTTCGCTTGGGTTGAGCACAGCTACTTCGTCGTACCATAAATGGGGCGTGTATGATTGGTCCGTCGACGGGTATTTTGATACGGCTGGCGAGGGTTTGGAGATGATGGGTGGACAGTTTAAATATAATACTTATTGGCATTTTAATCTTCTTCATACTAAAGAAATATCTTTGTACGCGGGTGCGGGCGCTTCGGCAGATTTTGGCGTAACGATGAACTCGTACAGCATTGGCTACAATCAGACTTCTATTAACGGAGATATTAATATTTTGCCTTCCGTGTTATTTAAGTGGCGCTTCAAGTTGTTCTACCGGCATTTTTTTGATTTGAGCCAACAGTTATCTACTCCATTGCTTGGCTTTGGGATATATCCTAATTATAGTTCGACAACTTATGGTCCGCTTTCGGATACGGGCAGTTCAGAATTTGGTGGTGTTTTTACTTCTTTGCATAATTGCTGGGGATTGAGTGGACGAACTTATATCGACTGGCGACGGAGGAATAAAAAAACCGGTGCCGAATATAATTCTTTCTTTCGGCTTGGCTATCAATACGAAGGACTTAGATTGAATTCGGACAGCAATACTTTCCAAATTAGCCGGGGTGTATTTATGATTGGTCTTGTTCAAAAATTTTAATCTATGAAGAAAAAATATATTTTTATCGCTTTAATTGCTTTTGTTTTAAGCGGCTGTAATGAATTATTTGTAGATGAAAATCCTTCAAATACTCCTGCTGAGAATTTTAATCTGATTTGGAAATCATTTGACGAACATTATTGCTATTTTGAAGAAAAAGGCGTTGATTGGAACGCCATGAAGCAAAAATATAGTCCGCAAATAAAAGGGAATATGAGCGACGAGCAACTTTTTGCTGTTTGTGCCCAAATGCTTGGCGAACTAAAAGATGGGCATGTGAATATTGCTGCACCGTTTAATATTTCGCGTTACTGGGATTGGTATCAGGATTATCCGCAGAATTTTAATTATCCAGTTATCGAGCGCAATTATCTGGGCAAAGATTATGTGATGGCTTCGGGTATGGATGCAAACATTATTAAAGATAAAAATGGCGTGAAATACGGATACATATATTATAGTTCTTTCGAATCGTCGTTGAGTGACGCCGGTATGCAATCTCTTATGTACAAGTTTTGGAATTGCAGGGGGATTATCCTTGATATTCGTGATAATGGCGGAGGGTTGGTATCCAATATGTTTCAACTGGCATCCTATTTTGCCTCAACAGAAATGCAAGTGGGCTATACCCGTTACAAAAAAGGCAAAGCTCACAACGATTTTACAGGCTATTATGCCGAAAAAGTTACGCCATCGGATGTAGCCAGTTTTAAAGAAATGCCTGTCGTGTTGCTTACAAACCGTTCGTCATACAGCGCCGCCAATATCTTTACAGGCATTATGAAACAGTTTCCAAATGTGGTTGTGATGGGCGACCAAACAGGTGGCGGAAGCGCTTCGCCCATGTCAGTCAATTTGCCTAACGGTTGGATAGTGCGCCTTTCGTCTATTTGTTTTACGGATAATAACAAGCAAACCTTTGAGTTTGGTGTCGCACCGGATATTTATAAAAGTACAACCGAAACTGATGCTGCCAATGGAAAGGATATGATAATAGATGCTGCGATGGATTATTTGTCGCAAATATCTTTCAATTAAAAAAATGCAGAAAATAATAAAACACACTAATCAATATGTTAGTGAGTTTTATTATATAAAGCGTTATGAGGTTTGTGTTTATCGCTCTAAAACTTTAAAAATGCACCTAATTGAAATACGCCGTTTACATTTTTGTCATTGTCGTTTGTATGATCGTCTTCGGTTACATCTGTCAAACCGAGTGTATAACGCACATTCACACCTATAGGCAGTTTAGGCACTTGAAATCCAGCACCGAAAGCCACTGAAAAATCTACAGAATTCAATTCATCTTTGATATCATGATCGCCGTCAAAAGAAAAGCCTTCGACAGATGCTTCATATTTTGCTTTGGCATTTAAAAGAAAACCTATTTGAGGACCAGCCTCAAGATAAAAAACATGAGGTATTAAATACGCTTGAAACATCAAAGGAAAATTTAAATAATTCGTTTCTATTGTCGTCGAGTAAGAAGAATTGGATATGCCGGCTATAGTACCGGAGTTTTTCATTCCCTGGTTTGAGTATAACCCCTCAAGTTGGAGGGTTAGATGACCTTTTTGGCCTAAACCGTAACTTAAACTAAGCCCGGCATTGAAGCCTGTTCGATAAGCACTATTCCCTTCCCCATTCCAGATATCGTAGGCTGTTTGAGGAATATCAATGTTATCATAATTAGATATGGTTGCAAAATTCATTCCGCCCTTCACTCCCAAAGAAAGTTGTGAATAAGCAACCAAAGAAGATGCCATAACAAAAATGACAATAAAAAAGAGTTTTAATGTTGTTTTCATGGGTTTTACTTTTTTTGTGTTATACAATATTGAATATCAATCCCTAAAGGATGTAATCAAAATTAATACAAATAATCATTGGGGAGATTTTTATAATGAAATATAATATTATGTAACATGTTTTATAATACGAACTCAATTCTTTACAATGAATAAATATAAAAACAAACCGGGCAAAAGACACGCCCAAACAACTTATTAAAAGGAATATAACACAGCAAACAGGTTAAAACAATTATTCATTCTTCTTTCTATTATACATTCTTTTTACGATTTTTAATTCTTAATTATATTTGGATGATACATTTATTAAAAAGAAAACCCTAAAAGTTAGATGTTGAAGTGCACCCCAAAAGTTGGACAAAAAACTTTTGGGGTGCGCTTCACCGATGAGCATGGATGGTTTTTTTATTCCATAAAAACGCCGTACCTTTGACACTTCTGTCAAACAAAAAAGTCAACACTATGAATTCTGTTGAAACAATCGATACCGAACGAAAGATTTTCGTTGCCGCACAAACCGTTTTCCTCGAAAAGGGCTTGGCGGACACCACCATGCAGGACATTGCCGAGAAGGCTGAAATAAGCCGCACTTCGTTGCATTATTATTACCGAAACAAAGAAAAATTGTTTGATGCCATCCTGTCCGACTCTTTGGACAAAGTGTTTCCGTTGATTAACGAAACGATTCAGAAAGACATTTCATTAGTCGATAAAATCATTGAGATTGCACACAATTATTTGGATGTGTTGCACGATAACGAGCAGTTACCGGGTTTTATGGTGCTCGAAATGCGCCGCGATTCGAGCAAGGTAATCGAATTTATCATTCGCAAATCGTTGACAATCGACCTTTATCCGTTGGAAATCCAAATGCAGCGGGAAGTTGCCGAAGGTAAAATCCGTCCGGTAGATTGGTATCAGTTGGGCGTTACGATAATGAGTTTGTGCGCCTTTCCGTATATTGCCAAGCCGGTTTTGACAAGTTTTCTGGGCATTGAAAACAAAACGAGTTTTGAGGATTTTATCGTCAAACGGAAAGATTCGATTGCGGAGATAATTCGGAGTTGGTTGGTGGTTTAATTGTAATTGAATATTTGTTTTTTATCAAATTCAATAAAGAACCCAGCGGGTTCAAATATTTATAGTAATTAACCATTGTAACTGTTCGACTCCGAAGGAGTCGTATTACGCAGCATTAAAGAATTCTATAAATATTCAAATCCTCTGGATTTGTAAAACACAATAGTTTTCGTTTTACAAATATTTTGTTGTTTTTGCTCGTTATTACAAATAACGATATTCATATTAATACATTTATCTATGAAAAAATTATTTGTTTTAACAATAGCCGTTTTTTGTTTGCTGCCGCAATTGGCTGCTAAAAAAGCAAAAGATACAGAAGCTATTTGCAACAAAGAAAGGATAGCCAAATATAATGAAAACGCGTTTGAACGCTCAATATGCGATTCGGTGTATATTAGTTGGTGGATTAATGCTTTTGGCAAAGCAGAATTTCAACACAAAAATCTCACTTCAAGCTATTTGCCGGATATTTGTCCTGATAAAATAAATGATTACTTGAAAAAACATCAAGACGAGATTACCTATATTTCAATGGTAAACCCATCCGTAATTTTGTCAAAATTGGATTTTACTCCTCTGAAACATTTAAAAACGATTTATTTTAGTGGAAATGATTTTGATGTTATTGATTCTATTTCCCATGAAATTCTTTCGTTGCCGGCGTTGCAAAATGTAGTTTTAGAACGGGTTTCTTTCGATTGGGAAGATAGAGATGGTAGGGAAACAATAAAAAAATGCCAGCAAAAATATCCCCATATTCATTTTTTCAAGTATATGGAAGAATGCGAAACATTTCAGAATATAGACAATCCTTCTTATTTAAAACTGTTTGCAAAAAAAATCTTTTATGGCAATCGAGGTTTTGATAGTTATCATAGACGCTCTCTTGCGGACGATGGCATTCCGGTAGATGTTTTTATGGAAGCAAAACTTTTTTATGGCGACAAGCTGAAAAAGAACTTGACGCGATATGATGAATTAAAATTATTTAAGCCCAATGTAGAAATACCTCAAACGGGCAGTTTTGTCGTTAAACGAAAAAATGGGCAGATAGCTTTGGAAGGACAATTCAAGAACGGACAGAGAGATGGCGTGTGGACAACCTACATTGACTCCATCGATGCCAATTATCCGTTAGATTTCAAAAAAAGCTACAAACGGCAAGTGGAGTACGCCAACGGAAAGCCTGTAAAGAAAATGTATTTCAGGAAAGATTATTTTCGTGATATTTATACAACCGATACGCTTATTTTGGGAAGTTATGAATACCGGAACGGATTTATCTGTTTTGATACCATTGCGAGCAACAATTATATGGGGAGAAGTGAATTAGATTTTAACATTGTAGTATATGACGAAGTGAACAAAAAAATTTACAAAAAATTCAATTCGAGTACTTTTTATTCCTTTTATCAAATATATAATTACAGCGACTCAACTTATGCCGAGATTGTTTGTAATCCAATGCCAAAATGTGAATCGATAAAGCTGTCAAAATATTTTTCGGTAAACGACACATATAATGCTTATCAACTTGTTTTTAATTCAGAGAATCCCACAGAATCAGTTTATAAATACAATATACCGGAAAACTATAGCTCTTACGAGACGGCTTTTACCTTTGGTTCTTTTGTTAAGCACGACCAATTTCATTATGAATATTTTAAAGAAAAACCATTGGAACAATTTACAGATGTACAAAAGACGCAGTTATCCGAATTTGAAAAAACAGTTGCAAACCACGAGGCTTTGGTAAATGAATTGCAAACGATTTTTAAGCCTTACGAGGAATTTATGGCAACGAAATTAGAGGAGATTAAACAAATTAAATGATTTCTCATGAAACAACTACTATTTATATTCATTATTTTTCTGTGCGGGTTGTTACCAGTGCACGCACAAAAGATAGTAAATGTGGAGGCTGATTATTTTTTATTTAATTACACCAATTTTTTTGTCAAGAATGTAGAGAATGGAGTCGAATTAACTTATTGTTATGAATGTGATGATGAGGCAATTAAAATCTACCGCTCTTTTAGTGAATTAAGGATTAAGAGCACCGACAGGCTTAAAGATGCAATTCCATTTGATTTGTTGGAAAAAACTCCGGCAGAACAATTCTATGCCGATTTACAAAAGGTACAATTATCTTTTCATTCGAACCATTCGTGCTTAAAAGGCGGTATTGATATTACAATAGAGATAGTGGACAAAGATTCTGTTTTAATAAAGACATTCAAAAATGGGAAATTGCAAGCTGTACGAAATTTTCCATACTCGTTTTATTTTGTCAATAATTCTATCCCGATGATCCTTTTTAACCAGTACGGTTATTGGTTTTTGATAACTCCTCCGGCTATCGGGAAAACCGATTTTTCTTTATTTTATAATAAAATAGAAAAACTCGATAAAGACTGGAAGGCAAGCAATATCCGGATAGAAAAACAAAGTGTAAATAAAATCCCCCAAGGTACACGACAACAGTTGGATTATTGGAATGAAATATTTGCCGATTGCAAGTGGAAAGAATTATTTGGGCTTCCTGATGGGAAATGCGATTCTGTTAGCATAGGTTACGAATGTAGTCGTTATTACAAAGAAGAAAAAGAAAAAAACAAGGACTACACATGGGCTTGCTTGTATCCTTATTGGAGTTTGGATCATGATAATAAATATTTTATGATCAAAACCAATGACTATTTGAAAGAACATCGGAACGAAATAAAATATATAGAAATAATGCACCCATCCGATTTTATTTCGGAGTTAAAATTTGACTCATTAAATCAACTGCAAACAATAGGCTTATACGGAGGTGATATTGATTATTTAGATGAAATTCCTCAAAGTTTACTCACACTGCCTTCGTTACAAACCGTGATTTTAAAGAGTATATATTTTTTGCCAAAGAAAAACTCTGATGAATTTAAAACAGATGAATATTGGAAAGAAGTACCCGCACTCAACACAGAAGATGTGCTTGAAAGACATAGGAAAGAATATCCTAACATAAATTTTATTGAAGAGTAAAAACAAGTAATCAATTTCAAATAATTTATGACCTATAACCCCAACATACATCATCGGCGCAGCATTCGTTTGAAAGGATATGATTATTCGCAGGAAGGATTGTATTTTGTAACAATTTGTTGTCAGGAAAAACAAACGGCATGGTTTGGGGATATTGTGGATGGGCAAATGATTTTGAATGACGCGGGGCGGATAGTGGAACAATGTTGGTTGGAAATTCCACAACATTTCCCCCAATGCGGTTTTGTACGAATATGTTGTTATGCCAAATCATGTGCATGGTATTATCGAAATAAAACCGAATGTTAATCCCGTAGGGGCGAAAAATTTTTCGCCCAAAAATATGAATGATATGGTAAACAATTTTTCGCCCGAAATTGTAAACGATAATAAAGGGGCGAAATATTTTTCGCCCCTACCGCCACGGCGACCGAACGGCACATCGCGGACAATTGGTTCAATCGTGCGCGGTTTTAAAATTGGTGTTACCATACGGGCAAAAGATTTTTTGCCCCTACGCGCGAAATCCGTTTGGCAACGAAATTATTACGAACACATTATTCGCGACCATCATTCGTTGTGCCAAATTGCAAATTATATCGAACATAATCCCGAAAATTGGGACAATGACATTTTGAAATGATTACGCGTAGGGGCAGACCTGTGTGTGCGCCCAAAACCTGTGTGTCTGCCCAAAACCTATGCGTATATCCAAATGTGATAACAAAAATAAATTATGATAAGATTAGGAATAGATCTCGGTTCAACCACCGCCAAAGTGGTTGCGCTGAATGAAGAAAACAAAGTGATTTACAAATCGTACCGCCGCCATTTTACGCGGATTGTGGAAACGATTACCGAGATTCTGGAAGAACTGAAACTGGCGATTGGCGATGAGCCCCTCAATGTGTGTATGACCGGTTCTGCCTCGATGGGGATTACCGAACGGCTTGGCATTCAGTTTGTGCAGGAAGTGATTGCGGTTACCAAATCGCTGCAAACATTTTACCCCCAAGCCCGTACGCTGATTGACATTGGCGGCGAGGACGCCAAACTGGTATTGATAGAAAAAGGGAAATCGCCCGACATACGCATGAATGGGGCTTGTGCCGGTGGCACAGGGGCTTTTATCGACCAAATGGCGAGCCTGCTCAATATTTCCATTGGCGAAATGGACGAGTTGGCGAAAGAAAGCACAACCACTTACCCAATTGCCTCTCGCTGTGGCGTGTTTGCTAAAACAGATGTGCAAAATCTGATTGCGCGTAAAATCCGTTTGGCTGATATTTCGGCGTCGATTTTTCATGCGGTAGCGTTGCAAACGGTGAATGCGCTGGCTCGTGGCTATGAAATGACTCCGCAAGTGGTATTCTGTGGCGGTCCGCTCACTTATATCGGGTCGTTGCGCAAGGCGTTTATCAAATTGCTGAATTTGCAAGACAATGACTATGCTACCCCCGAAAATGCACAACTATTCACAGCTTTGGGCACGGCTCTTTCGGCAAACAACGACAACAAAACCGTTACGCCTCGTTTGTTGATGGATCAGTTGGCAGAATATTCGACCAATATTACCAAGGGAGAAGAAAATCTTTCGCCGTTGTTCTCGTCTGAAGAGCCTTATGTGAAATGGATTGAGAAACGCCGCATTATTCATATTCCGCAAAAAGAAGCGGAAGGTGTGCAAGAGGCGTTTATCGGCATTGATTCTGGCTCGACCACCACCAAAATTGTGATTACCGACAGAGACGATAATTTGCTTTATACTTTTTATGCCAATAATCAAGGTAATCCGCTTAAAACGGCGATTGACGGATTATCCGTTTACACGGAAGAATTAGCTGCCAAAGGCTGCACACTCAAAGTGCTCGGCTCGGCAGTTACGGGCTATGGTGAGGACTTGCTCAAAGCGGCACTTAATATGGATTACGGCATTGTGGAAACAATTGCGCATTACTTGGCTGCTCGCAAAATTGACCCCGAAGTGTCGTTTATCCTCGACATTGGCGGGCAAGACATTAAAGCCATTTTTGCACAAAACGGTACCATTACGGATATTGAAATCAACGAAGCTTGTTCATCGGGTTGCGGTTCGTTTATCGAAGGCTTTGCAAAAAACTTGGGCTTCTCGGCTCAAAAATTCTCGCAATTGGCTTGCGATTCCACCTCTCCATGCGACCTTGGCTCACGCTGCACCGTATTTATGAACTCGAAAGTGCGCCAGGCAATCAAGGAAGGTGCCACTGTCGAAGACCTTTCGGCAGGATTGGCTTACTCGGTGGTAAAAAACTGTTTGTACAAAGTTTTGAATCTCGAACATTTGAAAGAGATTGGCAATAACATTGTCGTTCAAGGCGGTACATTTAAGAATAAAGC
>JAVBLE010000043.1:0-63764 GCA_031553685.1 Paludibacteraceae bacterium
ACACTCATTTGTGCATTTACACCTGTTGTAAATGCGGCTGCCAACAGGATTGACAGCGAAAGAAAAATCTTTTTCATGTTATAAAAAGTTTTTGTTTGCCTCAAGTCCCCGTTGGCAGGTTTGTAGAATTGAAAAGCGTGGAACTATGGCTTATTCAAGTTAGAGGTCCTAGGAATGTACCTGTACGGTAAATAAGTATAGCCCACGCCGTATAAACGATGTGAGCGTTGACTACTTATTCTTACCGTAATGAAATTTCCTAGGTTTCTAACTTAAGAATAAAAGCAAACGCTTTTAGTTTTTAATAAAATTGGTCCGACCGTTGTCGGTTATGTAAATGCAAAAGTAGAGATATTTTTGATAAATGCAAAAAAATGTGTACCGTTCGTAGGGGCGTTGCATGTGGTCATTGTAGGGGCGTTGCATGCAACGCCCCTACTGCGTGCCGCGTCGTGCCCGCTACTCCTCGTTTCCTAATGAAGAGTTTTTGGTTTTGCGTTTCAAACGCCGCTACGGTTATCCGTCGTTATTACGATAAGAGAGGAGTCGCGGGTTTGTGGGATTTACAAGATTTTCCGAATTGTATTGAATTAATCTTACAAAATCCTATAAATCATGGTTTAGACATTAACAGGGGAATGTTTGGGGAAATGTAAAAAAAAAGGTGTACCGTAATATCTGATTGAATATAATCTCTACTTACTCCTTGGTCCTTTCCAATTTAATGCAAACCTTTTCCCCATCCAATTTTACAATCCGCCCAGGAGCGCCCACCACCGTACAATTCGACGGAATATCATGCATAATCACCACACTCTCTGCGCCCACTTTTACATTGTCCCCCACCGTAATAGGTCCCAACAAAGTAGCGCCCGTGCCGATAAAAACATCATTCCCGATAGTCGGGTGGCGTTTCCCGCTATGTTTACCCGTTCCCCCAATCGTAACATTGTGGAAAAGCGTACAGTTGTTGCCAATTTCGGCAGTTTCGCCGATGACAATAGCGCTTCCGTGGTCAATAAAAAAACCTTTTCCTATCTTTGCGCCCGGGTGAATCTCTATACCCGTAAAGAAACGGCTAATTTGAGAAAAAAGCCGGGCAAGGAAATACAGTTTAATACTATAAAGTGGATGAGCAATATACCGGTGCATAAAAATAGATTGTAACCCCGGATACAAAATCCACTGGATACCGCGGCTTGCAGGGTCATTCCGGCGTATAGCTTTTATATCTTCAAACATAATTTATAATTAGCAAATTTGATAATTAGCCGAATGCGCTAATTATTTATTGAAAACAATAGAAATTCATTTGCTAATTGGCATATTTGCTAATTGGCAAATTATTACAACCGCAAAAATACAATATCTTTTTCAAACCATGATACAATTAATCACATACAACAATCTAAACAAACACGCCGGCAGTATCGTTCATTTCACTACCACCCGGCAAGGCGGAGTAAGTGCAGGCGAATACAACTCGCTCAATCTCGGGCTTTACACTTCCGATAATCCCCAAAACATAGAAACCAACCGGAAAATCCTTTGCGATACATTAGGAATCGCCTCCGCTCAGCTTATCACTGCCTGTCAAACGCACGGCACAAGCATCAAACACATCGACCATAAACACTTAAACCTCACTCCCGGCGAGCAAAAAGCTGCCCTGCAAGGTTACGACGCCCTTGTGTGCAATATCCCGCAAATCTGCATCACAGCCACCACCGCCGATTGCGTCCCCATTTTACTCTACGATACCCGAAACAATGCCATCGCCTCCATACATTCCGGTTGGAGGAGCACACTCTCTAACATTTCACAACAAACAATAACATACATGCAACAACACTTCGGCACACAACCCGTCAATCTCGTTGCATCCATTGGAGCCTGTATCAGCAGACAAATGTATGAAGTCGGGCACGACCTTTACAGCCAGTTCACAAGAAAAGATTTTGATATGGATATAATATTTTCGTACTTAAAGGCGGGAAAATATTTGTTTGATATTCGAAAAACAGTATATTTGCAACTACAACAAGCTGGAGTGTCTGATATAGAGGTGTCTAACCACTGTACATTTTCAGATGAAGACTTGTTTTTTTCAGCCCGTCGTCAAGGCACAGCCTCCGGTCGAATGTTAAGTGGAATTATGCTTAGTACATGACAAAAAATTAAAGAGCAATGCAAAAGCAATAGAAGTGTCGTCATTGCGGGCTTGACCCGCAATCGCAGAAGCATGATTAATAAATCCTTTGCGATGTCTCCACGACACTCCTCGTGCCACTTCGACTACGCTCAGCGACCACTCGTCGTTTTGGTCGACATGACGATACTTTTATTGATTTAAATTTTTGTTATGTACTGAAGGAATTATGATAAAATAAATTATCAGATGAGAAAACTACTATTATATATCCTGCTGTTTGCATTAACAACCATGCTACATGCCCAGGAAAACTGCAAAGTAGGCATCTGCCTTAGTGGAGGCGGTGCTTTAGGCTATGCCCATATCGGCGTGCTCAAAGCTTTGGAAGAATATGGTATCAAGCCCGATATAGTATCCGGTTCGAGCATGGGTGCAGTTATTGGCGTGATGTATGCACAAGGCTATTCAGCCGATACCATCTTCAAAATAATACAGGAAGAACGCGCCAACAAAGTACGCCGTATCATTACCCCTACATTCAACGATGGAATCTCATCACACAAAAAACTGCGCGAAATACTCAACAAATACATCCCCTATGACAGTTTTGACAGTCTTCGCCGCGAGTTCCATGTCTGTGTATCCAACCTCAGTAATGCTACTTGGAAAACAATCAACACAGGCAATCTTCTTCACGACTATGTCATCGCCTCCGCCTCCATACCCTTTGTGTTCGAAGCCATCACCATCGACGACACCATCTATGTCGACGGCGGACTGTTCAACAACCTTCCTGCACAACCGCTCAAAGGGCGTTCCGACATGATAATCGGTGTCAATGTAGTACCCTATACCGAAGTAAAAGAAGTAAACAGCGCCAACGAAGTCTTATCTCTCTCCATTCGAGGCGTATCTTACCGCAACTCCCTCGATGGGCGCTCCCTGTGCGATTTCCTCATCGACATACCACCACCCGGAAAATACAACTCTTTTTCCTTCGACAAATACAAAGAAATCTATCAAGCCGGTTACGAAACAGCTATACAGCATATCAAAGACCATCCCGAAATACTCACATGCAAAAACAAAAACACACAGCAAGCCGCCACGCCAACCATCCAATATCAACAAATAAAATAAAAATCATTTGGGCGTGCCCCCTCAAGTCCCTATATTTGCAAACAGTACAAAAAGTATCGTGGTTGGGCTGTCCGCTATAGCCGCCACTACATCCCTATTCGGTTTGTGGTATAGACGCGATTAATCGCGTCTATACCGCACTCCGCTGTCAACGCCTCTGTCATTTTTGAACCTTGAATTTTTAAATTTTCGAATAATAAAATCCAATGAACGACCCAAAATTAGAATCTTTCGGAAAACTACTCCAAATAATGAAAGACCTGCGTACCCAATGCCCTTGGGACAGCAAGCAAACCTTCGACACACTGCGCACACTCACCATCGAAGAAACCTATGAACTCGCCGATGCCATCACACAAAAAAACATGAACGACATCAAAAAAGAACTCGGCGACCTGCTCCTGCATATCGTATTTTATGCCGAAATGGCATCCGAAACCAACGATTTCGACATCAAGGATGTATGCGATGAACTCTGCCAAAAGCTCATCTACCGCCATCCGCATATATACGGTGAAACAACAGTAGAAGGCGAAGGCGAAGTGCTCAAAAACTGGGAACAACTCAAGCTCAAAGAAAAAGGCGGAAACAAAACCGTGCTGCAAGGCGTACCCACTTCCCTGCCTGCACTTATTAAAGCTTATCGCATCCAGGACAAAGCCCGCCATGTCGGTTTCGACTGGGAATACCGTGAGCAGGTATGGGACAAAGTGGCAGAAGAATTTGATGAGCTCCAAGTCGAAATAATTGCCTCTGATCCAATTAAAATAGAAGCCGAATTTGGAGATTTCCTTTTCAGCATAGTCAATGCAGCCCGCCTTTACGACATCGACCCCGAAAACGCCCTCGAACGAACCAATCAAAAATTCATTCGCCGCTTCAATTATTTAGAACAAAAAACCATCGGACAAGGCAAAAACCTCCGCGAAATGACCCTTGCTGAGATGGACGAGATATGGAATGAAGCAAAAGCATCCGAAAAAGAGTAAAAATAGAACCCAAAAATCGAAGATAATTATCAGAAAATCAATTGAAAATCAATTGTTGATAAAAAAAACAAGAAAATTCTATAAATTTTCATGAAATTGTTTTGTAATTCAAATTTGCAATGTAACTTTGCACCCGAATTAAAAACATTAATGTTTAATCTTTAATCAGAAAAAAGAAATGAAAAAATTAGTTTTATTTGCTGCTGTTCTTGCTTCTTTAGCATTCGTATCTTGCGGAAAAGGAAAAACAGATGTAGTTGACACTACAGCTCAAGACACTACTATGGTAACTCCAGACACAACTTCTATGTCTGTTGACACTGTAAAAGTAGACACTACTGCTGTTAAATAATCACAGTAGCAAAGAAAAAATTAAAAGTCCACTTATTCAAGTGGGCTTTTGTTTTTTACAAAAAAATCAATTAGTTTTGCATCACTAATGAAAACAAATAACACAAGTACAACACATCATCATTTACCGGAATAAATTTTGGTAAGCTGACCCGTATTTGTCTAATCATATTAGAAAAAGCTTGCCGTACTCGGTAGGCTTTTTTTATTCAATAATTTAAGTTGCTGCCCATGAGAAAAAAAGGAACCGTCATGTTGACCGAAGCAACTGAGTGCCAACTTGAATTAAATAGTTAAATAGTAAATTGTCTAATAGTAAATAAATTATATGTTACGAATAGCAGTACAAGCCAAAGGTCGTCTGTACGAAGACACTATGGAATTGCTCACCGAAGCGAGCATCAAATTAGAATCAGGAAAACGCATATTGTTATTACCTGCCAAAAACTTTCCGGTCGAGATACTTTTTTTGCGCGATGACGATATTCCGCAATCCGTAGCCGGAGGCGTAGCCGATGTCGGTATCGTGGGCGAAAACGAATATGCCGAAAAGAAAGAAACCGTCGAAATCATCAAACGGCTTGGTTTCAGTAAATGCCGTCTTTCATTAGCCATCCCGAAAGATATTGAATACAAAGGAATAGAATGGTTCGAAGGCAAAAAGATTGCTACTTCATATCCCGAAATTCTGAACGATTATTTGAAATCGAAAGGTGTAAAAGCCGAAACGCATGTGATTACCGGTTCGGTCGAAATTGCACCGGGCATTGGTTTGGCCGATGCTATCTTTGACATTGTAAGCTCAGGCAGTACGCTTATCAGCAACCGTTTAAAAGAGGTGGAAGTGGTAATGAAATCCGAAGCTTTGCTCATTGCTAATCCAGACCTTTCAGCCGAGAAAAAAGCTATCTTGGACGAACTTATTTTCCGCATTGATGCAGTAAAAGCTGCCGAAGGTAAAAAGTATATCATACTCAATATTCCCAATGAAAAAATTGCCGAAGTAACCAAGCTCCTTCCCGGCATGAAATCGCCCACTGTAACTCCACTTGCCGAAAGCGGTTGGAGTTCGATGCATTCGGTAATTGAAGAGAAGACATTTTGGGAAATCATCGGAAAATTAAAGAACTTGGGTGCTGAAGGTATTTTGGTGGTACCTATTGAGAAAATGATATTGTAATTGTCCACTGACTACACAGATTGAACGGATTGATTTTTCATATAAATTTTTTAGTGTTTAAAATAAAGGAATATCTATGGGAAACCTATTGTATGAGCAGGAATCTTACAATATAATAGGAGCAATGATGGAAGTGCACAAAACCTTGGGCTGTGGATTTTTGGAGGCAGTATATCAAGAGGCATTAGCGTTAGAATTTGAGAGAAGAAACATTCCATTTGAACAAGAGAAGAGAATAAATATAAGTTATAAGGGAGTTTTGTTAAAGAAATATTATGAAGCTGATTTTTTGTGTTATGGAAAAATAATTATCGAACTAAAAGCTTTGTCTGCATTGACTTCCGAGCATGAATCCCAATTACTCAATTATCTTA
The DNA here is from genome assembly GCA_031553685.1 of Paludibacteraceae bacterium. Lineage (GTDB taxonomy): Bacteria > Bacteroidota > Bacteroidia > Bacteroidales > Paludibacteraceae > JAFGVL01. The sequence goes on from JAVBLE010000043.1 coordinate 6,187, forward strand.
AAGCAACAGAATTGCAACTTGGGTTTTTAGCTAATTTTGGAGAGAAAAGCTTGAAATACAAAAGAATGATTTTTGGTTAGTCTAATCAACTATCTAAAATTTACAAATAAAATGAATAATCTGTGTTCATTTGTGTAATCAGTGGACAATAATAATTCAGTGAAATAATGGAAATAATAAAATATCCGGCAAAGTCTGATTGGAATAAAATACTAACTCGACCTGCTTTTGATAATTCAACTTTGGTCGAAACAGTTCAAAGTGTATTAAAGGATGTGCGTACGCGTGGTGATGAGGCTGTCAAGGAATACGAACTGAAGTTCGATAAAGTGAAATTAGTTTCACTACAAGTTACCGAAGAAGAGGTAAATGTTGCCGAAAAATCAGTTTCAGACGAACTGAAAGCCGCTATTCTGTTAGCTAAAAATAATATTGAGAAATTCCACTCCGCACAACGCCACCAAACCGTACAGGTAGAAACCATGCCTGGCGTAACTTGCTGGCAGAAGGCTTTGCCGATTGATAAAGTCGGATTATACATTCCGGGCGGAACGGCTCCGCTCTTTTCAACCGTTTTGATGTTGGCTATTCCGGCACAAATTGCGGGGTGTAAAGAAATAGAGCTTTGTTCGCCACCCAATAAAGAAGGAAATATTCATCCCGCTGTTTTATTTGCTGCAAAAGTAGCCGGAGTAAACAAGATATTTAAAATCGGTGGAGTACAAGCTATTGGAGCAATGGCATACGGAACAGAAAGCGTGTCGAAAGTGTACAAAATATTTGGTCCGGGAAATCAATATGTAACCGCTGCCAAACAGTTGGTTTCGCTGCGCGATGTGGCTATCGATATGCCCGCCGGACCATCGGAAGTAGAAGTCATTGCCGACCACACAGCCAATCCGGCTTTTGTGGCTGCCGATTTCCTTTCGCAAGCCGAACATGGTGCCGACAGTCAATCAATCCTGCTTACAACCAGCGAAATATTGGTAGAACAGGTGATCCTCGAAATTGAAAAGCAAGTAGAACAACTGCCTCGTGTAGAATTGGCGCGCAAGTCGTTGGCAAACAGTAAAATTATTTTGCTAAAAAATATGGAAGAAGTCATTGAAATGACTAACGAATATGCACCCGAACATTTAATTATTTCTACTGAAAATTATAGAGATGTAGCCAAAAAAATTACCAATGCCGGTTCCATCTTCCTTGGACACCTTACACCCGAGAGTGCCGGTGATTACGCCTCAGGAACTAATCATACGCTACCAACCAATGGACATGCAAAAGCACACAGCGGTGTAAATTTAGATAGTTTTACAAAAAAAATTACTTATCAGGAACTTACTCCCGAAGGCTTACAAAATATTGGTTCGGCTATTGAGATTATGGCTGAGAATGAGGAATTGTTTGCGCATAAAAATGCGGTGAGTTTAAGAAGGAAATAAAATTGGACCATTTTAAATTAATTCACATGATAAATAACCAATAAAACTAAAAATGGGAAAACAAACTGAAAAACTAAAAAAGCAAGAAAAGAATAAACAATTTTTAACATTACAAGCAATTGCTATATGCTTGATGGTAATCGGTCATAAAGGTGGAGATAGTAAATTTATGTCTTTTGTTGGACAATGGTTCAATATTTACTCTTACCACATGGCTCTATTTATTTTTATTTCCGGCTATTTTTTTAAACAAGAAAGCATCAAGAATATACCTCTTTTTATTTGGCATAAAATAAAAAGATTAGCTATTCCTTATTTTGGATGGAATTTAGTCTATGCTATAATTTTATTTTTATTAACAAAGTATAAAGACCTAAATTATTATGGAATACAATCTGGAGATATCTTTACCTTTAAAAGATTTTTTATTACTCCTTGGGTTGATGGACATCAATATATTTTTAATTTAGCTTCTTGGTTTGTTCTTATTTTATTAATTACTCATGTATTTTATGTTTTTATTCGTTGGGGATATGAAAAATTGAAATTTAGTAACGAATGGATATTACAACTTTTTCTTTTATTACTTGGATTAAGCGCTATATTTTATAGCAATAGAGAAGACTTTATCCCTGAAATTTATCGTCCATTTTTGAAAGTTCTTTTCTTTTTGCCATTTTATCATTTTGGATTTTATTACAAATCAAGATTAGAATCAAGGTATACTCTTAAAAATGGTTGGTATTTTTTTATTTTGATCACAATTTTATATTTTATTGGGATAGAATATCCATGGTGCAGCTATAATACTGTTTGGCTTCAATTTCCAATAAATCTATTTTTACCATTTATTACTTCTTTTGTGGGTATTTTATTCTGGTTGCGTGTTTCAAAGAATATTTACAATATTATAGGAAACAACAAATTTATAGGGTACCTTGGTAGTAATACTTGGAGTATAATGATACATCATTTATTGGCTTTTTTCCTAATAAATTTATTCGTATACTATTTCTTTCATCCAATAAATTTCGACAAGACTCTATGGAAAAGTGATGTATGGTATTCTTTCCCTTCTTTACCTGTATTTATTTATTGGATTTTTGCTATTTTACTACCGTTGCTATGGCAGTACTTATTTGATAAAATAAAACTTTTGATATATAATTTTATACAATCAAGAAATATAAATGAAACTATATAAAAGGCATCATCAAGTAGTAAAATAATAAACTCAAAAAAATATGAATATACAGAATTTTATCCGAAAAAATATTTTATCCCTAAAACCCTATTCATCCGCTCGCGATGAATTTAAGGGCGAAGCATCCGTATATATTGATGCCAACGAAAACCCGATGAACGAACCTTATAATCGTTATCCTGACCCAATGCAATGGGCGTTGAAAGAAAAAATAGCGAAGATAAAAGGCGTTCGTCCGGCACAAATAATGCTCGGTGTAGGTAGCGATGAGCCTATCGATTTGGCTGTGCGCATTTTTTGCGAACCGAAAGAAGACAATATCGTTGCAATTGATCCATCGTACGGTATGTACGAAGTGTGCGCCAACATCAACAATGTGGAATACCGCAAAGTACATCTGAATAATGATTATACACTTGACTCCAACCGAGTTTTGGAAGCTGTAGATGCACACACAAAAATCATTTTCCTTTGTTCGCCCAATAACCCGACGGGCAATTTGCTGAATAGAGATGAAATGCTGAAAATCGTCAATGGGTTCAATGGCATTGTGGTGATTGATGAAGCGTATGTCGATTTCTCACACGAAGCCTCTTGGTTGTCTGATTTGGATAAATATCCGAATATCATCGTTTTGCAAACATTCTCCAAAGCATGGGGCATGGCTTCGGTGCGTTGCGGAATGGCATTTGCCAATGAAGAAATCATCAGCTATTTCAATAAAGTAAAATATCCATACAACATCAATAAACTCACGCAAGATTTTGTAAGTGAGCAATTAAACCGGTTGAAACGGAAAGAAAAATGGGTTGCCATTTTGCTTGAACAACGAACAGCGTTGATAGAACAACTCAAAGACTTGCCTTATGTCGAAGAAGTTTTCCCGACTGATGCTAACTTTGTGCTTATTCGCGTACCCAATGCCAATACGGCTTACAATTATTTAGTGGAGCAAGGCATTATTGTGCGCAACCGTCATACAGTCTCACTTTGCGAAGATTGTTTGCGCATAACCATTGGCACAAAAGAAGAAAATGAGATTTTGATAGAGGCAATGAAGGAGTTGAAATTTTAAATAAAGAGAAAAGTATCACCAGTTATCCCTGTAAATCTTTTACCAGCACCTCACCTCCATTCATTTTCGCGTTTTGGTGAAGCTGAGTTAATGTGTTCCACAAAGGCATGAATTTAGGATTTTTATCCATCTTAAATTCTTCTGAACCGAACTCTTCCACATGCTCAAACAAATAACTCACCGTTATTTTATTAATATCAATCGCCGGTTGATACGCTTTTTGTTCAGTTTTCTCCGTATAAACCTCATTTATCAGGTTTATTTCGGATAGTTGATTTAAGATCGTAGTTACCAAGCGGATTGGGATGGAATTTTGTTGCGAAATCTCTTCGCCGGTAATCGGTTCTTCGCCGTTTTCAAACCGCTTAACAACCAAGTACATTACCACCAGCAACACAAAATCATGGTAACGGCGACTGATTTTTTGCGTATCGGCATCATATTCAAACTTACTGATATTCTGCACCACATACGACAGTTCGGCACCCAGCAACACGATTATCCACGAAAATTGCAGCCACATCAATAACAATGGTATAATGGCAAAACTTCCATACACCGCGTTGTAGCTCGACAAGTAAACTTGTCCCTTGATATAGAGGTACTGGAAAAGCTGGAAGAATGTTCCTGAAAAAATTCCTGCCACTATTGCCGGAACAAGTTTCACTTTAATATTCGGAATGACAATAAATATGCAAGTGAAAAGTATCCAGTTAACAAAAAACGGCAAAAAACGCATAAAGAAAATGCTAATCGGCGAATGCAGGCTAACTCCTAAAAAAGCCGGCAACTGTGTGTTCATAAATACCGAGATACCGCTTGAAGCAATGATAAAAACCGGCACTATAATCATCAACGACATGTAAGTGGTAAACCGCGAAACAAACGACCGCGATTTTTTTACCTGCCAAATATCATTAAAAGCACCTTCTATCTGCTTAAAAGCTGACATTACTGACCAGAATAACATGGCAATACCCACGCCGACAAAGACACCGCCTTTAGCTCGTGTCAGATATTTATCCACAAAGCCCAACAGATAGTTCAACACCTCTTGCTGTCCTGCCAGATTTTTGTTCAGTTCGTTGATAATCAATTCCTGAAAGCCAAATCCTTTGCCTATGGCAAAAATAAGCGCCAACACAGGCACTAATGCAAAAAGCGTCGAATAAGTCAGCGCCGAAGCCTTTGTTTGCAATTTGTCTTGAAAAAATCCACGGATGGCAAGTACCAAAGTTTTGATACAGGCATAAAAAAAACGCCGTGTACGCGACACTTCAGCTCCGGTGATGCGCCAAATATCGTGCACAACAAAATTGTAAAGCCACAAAATTTTCTCTTTCAAACCTTTCATATCAGAATAAAGAATAAAGATAATAGAATAAAGATAATAGAATAAAGACAATGGACCTTTTGGCATGTCTATGTGTCTCAAATCTTTATTCTTTTGTCTATTTAAAATTTAGAATAAAAACAAAGACAAAAGAGCAAAGACAAAAACCTAATATCTGTCTTTATTCTTAGCGAAGCGGTCTTTGTTCTTTTGTCTTAATTAAAAAGCAGTAAGCCTGTAAGCCGGGTTCTGTAAGTGCAATAAGCACTTGTCTGCCATTTATCTACGACAAATGTCGCCATTTGCCTCCAGCAATCTACCCCCCGGCATCGGGCGAGCCACCCTACATGCGCCGGTGTACATGATCTTGCAACCCATAAGGCGTACGGCAATCTGTGTTGCCACAAACTCCGGTGAGCTCTTACCTCACCTTTTCACCCTTACCCCGATTAATCGAGGCGGTTATTCTCTGTTACGCTACTCTGCCCTCACAAACAGCTTCCCGTTAGGAAATATGGTGCTCTGCGTTGCCCGGACTTTCCTCTCTCGACACAAATCGACAGCGACAGACCGACTTACTGCGGATGCAAAGATATAGGTAATTTGCAATTTGACAATTTATTGTTTTAGAAATTCCTCATTTGTTATGTAAGGGGATATTTGCATTCTCATATATTATTGTTATCTTTGTATGTATTTTCATCTTATCAGTCTATGGCACAAATAGCAGGCATACAATTTACAAATGATGCGCTTGGACGCAGGCGATATATGCGTATTGATTTGCGAAAATTTCAAAATAATGAATTTTTAGAGGATTTTTTGGATGGACTGGAAGCCGAAAAACGAAAAAATGATCCTACAATCTCATTAAACGAGTTTATGGAAAAAGAAAAAAAACGCCGTGCTATTAAATGATATATGAAATAGTAATATCCGAAAAAGCTGCAAAGGAATTACGGAAAATCCCGAATAATTATTTTAACAGTATCATGCAGCATATAAAGGCACTCTCAATAAATCCACGCCCAAATGGATATAAGAAATTAACCGGATATGACTCATGTTATCGAATTAGAATAGGTTCTTATCGTGTGATTTATTCGGTTGAAAATGACATATTGACCATCACAATTATTAAAGTAGGACATCGACAATCGGTATATGAATAAATTAAAGGCTACCCTTATTTGGTAGCCTTTGTTATGTGAGAAAAATTTCATATTAACAATAGAGATTATATCGAATAAGCGATTATAAAGTTAAAAATCAGTTCTTTATTGCCCCTAATTAGCTCCTTGCAGTCGCTGACTTTCAGTTCCCCTGAAGGGGACTTTAGCTTAATTCGAACTGTTTATATCTGCCAGAAGCCCCTTCAGGGGTTTGGGGTGATAATATAAGTTTCATAATTCATTGAACAACATTTACATATAATCTTATTCGATATATTTTCTAATAAAATCTACAGAAAAATTTAAGAAATGCTTGACTGGAAAGATAAACTCGGTGCATTGTACGCCGGAGACGAAGAATTTGAGGCAATGCAAAACGAACCTCAAGTAGCCGAAAAAACCGAAACAGGCAAACAAAACCTGCGAATTGAACTGGACAAAAAAGGCAGGAATGGCAAACAAGCTACCATCATTACAGGTTTTGTTGGATCGGAAAACGAACTGAAAGAATTTGCCCGTGTGTTGAAAACGACTTGCGGCGTGGGCGGATCTACCCGTGATGGGGAAATTTTAATTCAAGGTGATTTTAGGAAAAAAATTGCCGACTTGCTCGAAATGCAAGGACATAAAGTGAAATTAATTAGGAATTAGGAATTGCGCTGTGAAATTAATTTTCCATTCCTAATTCGTAATTTAAATCCTCACTTCTATTCCTTCTTTTTTCAAAAAGCGTTTCAACGCTGGAATTTCTATTTCTTTGTAGTGGAAAATGCTGGCTGCCAATGCGGCATCGGCTTTGCCTTCGCGAAACACATCAACAAAATGTTGCATATTGCCGGCGCCCCCGCTAGCTATTACCGGAACATTGACAGCTTCGGAAACGGCTGCTGTAATATCCAATGCAAAACCATCTTTGGTGCCGTCGTGGTTCATCGAAGTCAATAAGATTTCGCCGGCGCCTAAGTTTACGGCTTCTTTTACCCAGTCGAGCGTGCGAATTTCGGTAGGTACACGACCACCATTCAGGTAAACAAACCATTCGCCGTCCACATGTTTTGTGTCGACAGCCAAAACGACGCACTGTGAACCAAATTCGCTTGCCAGTTCTTTTATCAAATGCGGATTTTTGACCGCTGCCGTATTGACCGATATTTTATCGGCGCCGCAGTTTAATAGCAGCGAAACATCGTCCACGCTCGTGATCCCACCGCCTACCGTAAACGGGATGTTGATATTGCGGGCAACACGGGTAACAAGCTCCGAAAGGGTTTTGCGCTTTTCGTTTGTCGCCGTGATATCAAGGAATACCAGCTCGTCGGCGCCCATTTCGGCATACAACGCTCCAAGTTCGACCGCATCGCCTACGGTTTGAATGTTTTCGAAATTGATTCCTTTCACTGTTTTCCCATCCTTTACATCCAGGCATGGTATGATTCTTTTGGTTAACATAAAGCCCCTCCAACCTCCCCCAAAGGGAGGCTTTTTAGTTGATTATTTAAAATTGAGCCGCACCTAAAGCCCCTCCTTTGGAGGGGTTGGGGAGGCCGATAAAATTCTTCAACATCTGTTCGCCCACATCGCCCGATTTTTCGGGGTGAAATTGCATGGCGTAAAAATTATTCTTGAACAAAGCTGCGCTATAATTCGTTATATAGTTGGCTGTAGCAATGGTGTTTTCGCCCAATTCGGCATAATATCCGTGAACGAAATATACAAATGAATGTTCTTTAATGCTTTCAAAGATAGGAGTTTTTAGATTAAAAACATCATTCCAGCCGATTTGAGGCACTTTTTCTACAGGAGGAAACCGTTTTACTTGTTGCGGAAATATCCCCAGACAGTCAGTATTTCCTTCTTCGGAGTGGGTACACATAAGTTGTAGCCCTAAGCAGATGCCTAAAACAGGCTGGGTAAGCGAGCAAATAACCTTATCCAAACCACGCTCTTTCAAATATTTCATTGCCGAACCGGCTTCGCCCACGCCGGGAAAGATTACTTTATCGGCTGCCCGGATTAGTTCGGGATCGTCGGTAACCGTAGCTTTTACTCCAAGCCGTTCTAAAGCATAGAGAACCGATTGGGTATTTCCGGCGTTGTATTTTATGATTACAATGTTCATTTATCCTAATTGAGTTTTGGGACGACAAAAATACAAATATCATTGCATACTTAAGAAGAAAATAAATATAGTTGAAAAAATTGTTTGTTAAAATTACTATGACAAAATCCTACATATCAAAAAAAAATATACTTTTGTATTCTGAAAAACCTTAAAATCTATAATTTGCCATGAGAAGGTACTTTTCGCAAAGAAACTTTTCTGTTTCTTTCCAAATTCACTCATTGTTAGTTGTTTGTGTTTTAAGGAATTTCAGCCCGATTATATACTTGGGTAGGGATAAAAATATGTAGAATTGATAGAAATTCAATTTAAAGACTTTATATTATAGATTATAAAAAATAACCTTATATTGATAAATATGAAAACACGATTTTTTAAATGGGTAACGCTTTTGGTCGCGTTAGTTTGGATTGTGAATGTAAATGCACAAAATTACGAAACTGTTTACCAAACCGACTTTTCTAATCCAGTAGCACCAGGAAATAATGGTGCTTCACTGACACTTAGCCAAGCATCTTATGGCTCAGGTTCCCTCTCTTGGACTAATTGGACTTCTACATATCCTGCATGGGTTAGTACGGGAGGTTCGGGACATTATGCAACCTTGAATTTTGCAACACCAATTAATTTAGTTACAAATGGAACTAATAGAGGAAGGATTACTATTGTTTGGGGTGCAACTTCTAATCGAGAATTTATAATGTCGTTAAATGGAGGGTCAAATGTTAGTCCAGCTCCAGATGCTGTGGCAAATTCAGGTGAAAGGAGTTTGTTGAGAACTTTTACTTGGGCAATCCCTAACAATGTAACTACTTTGTCAAGCATGAAATTCGCATGTAATGGTGGTGGTGGATATTATTGGTTTAATATAAAAATCGAAACCCACGCATCTGGACCATCTATTAGAGAATTTACATTAGATGGTAAAACTGTTACTAATGCAGCATCTCCAGACGGTGTTATAGCAATCACAAATGCTAATGTTGGTACTATTACAATAGACAAGGTTCCCTACGCAACAGATATTTCTAATATTGTACCAACCTTTGTTTTGGGGCAAGATACAAAGTTTGCGATAGCAAGCGATGAAACAGCTAATAATAAATTTGCAATGGTAGGTACAAATGAGCTTCAGTGGAGGGCTACTTACGAAATGCAAGGAAATGGTGCCGGTTCATTCCCCAACCGTACCTACACCGTTACTGTAAATAAAATAGCCCCATCAACATCTACTGCTATTAAAATAACTGCTTTCACTGTACCATTCAGAGGGAATACTATCACTGGTGTTATTGATCAGAATGCTAACAAAATAAAATTTGAAATTCCTTATACGACCACTGCGGCTGAGTTAGCGGTATTAACTCCAAGTTATACAACCGACGGCTTGTTATGTGTAGCCGGTTTAACTTCCGGATGCAATCCTTCCTTAATGAAAGACAAAACCGGTGCAACAGCGTATGATTTTTCACACTCGGTAACCGGTACCGGCGAAGATAATTCTGCACCTGCTACTTATGTTTTAGTGGCCGAGGATGGTTCCCAAAAAACTTATACCGTAGAAATAACCCGCAAACCTGCCGATAAAAAATGTAGCATTACAGATTTTAAATTGGGAATAGATAAGGAAAGTGTTGTTATCAACGGGACAACCATAACAGTTACCATACCCGAAAACTACCAGTTAGCCGGTGGGGGAGCTGTTAACTTTTCGAACATTACACCAGCCATTAAGACTAATTCATTGTCGGTAACAGGCACTCCGCCTGCTAACGGCATAGCAACAATTCCTGTCAACTATAGCTTGGCGCTCGTAGATGCTCCGGGTCATACACCTGTTCAAATAACAGTTCAGGCAGAAGATCTATCTGAGGCAGCTAAAGTTTATGAAGTAATTATTCAAAAAGATGGTACAGCTCCCAAACTAACTTCTTCAAAACCTGCCGAAGGTGCACAGGATGCTTCATTAGCCGGTGTGATGAGGCTTGAGTATGATGAAAATTTAATAGCAGGAATTGGTTCATTGCAATTGATTAAAAAAGGAGCTGTGGATCAGGATGTGACTGCCACTTCATTGTTGCCGGCTACTTTGCTTGTGGCAGGAAGCTCTGTGAAGATCAATTTTAAGGATTTAACGCCATTGACTGATTATGAATTGATTATCCCTGCAGGCATGTTTACCGACAAATATGGCAATGCTGTGGCGAATGAAACAATACACTTTAGAACTGCCGATGCAGTTAATCGTACACTGCCTTATGCTTCACACATGGACGGTGATAATTTTGAAGTGCCGGCGTTTATTGTCAGCCCGAGCGGGTATAATGCTACTATAGATACAAAAGCTACCCTTACAACCCAAAATGGAGCATATCCATTGGCTCCGGGAGAAACGCTGACCATAACTTCAGATGGTATTGGTACTATTTATGCAAATGTTTATGCCTTAGGTGCAAACAGACAATTTGAAATAAGCAACAATGTAAATACAGATGTAATTACCGGTAATTTGATCCATTACTCAAATAAAGGAACATCTATTTCGCAAACAATAAACAGCAGCGCACAGACTGAGATTTATATAAAAAATACTGGTTCTGGTGTAATATATATACCATACATATATTTAAGTGAAGTAAATGTACCAGCACTAACCGAAAAAGAAGTTTGGTGTAAATAATATATGTATAAAAAATTCAGAGTAAAAATTAGAAAAATCCAATACCATGAAAAAAATAATTTTATTCTTATTAATAGCTTGTTTTAGTTGCGCAGAAGCCTTTGCCGCAATAGAAATGCCAAGTACGCAAGGTTCGAAGTTTTTTTTCAGCCTTATGACTGCCCGCTCAAGACAGGAAAAAACGATAGCCCTTACTATATCATCACCTAAAGCAGGAAAAATTGTATTTACAAGCGCTACAGGTGCGGTATCTGCACCATTATCGATTAATGCCGGTCTTACCGAATTTTCATTAGCTGTGATAAATGGATCTTTTGATGATAGAAACACCTTAGCTTCATCAGGTAATGCAAACATTACGGGCGGTTTGTTTAAAGATTGTTATACTACACTTTTTAATAACCCCGATATTCCTACAAAAAAAGATCCTCAAAATGAAGGATATATGCTTGAAGTTTCTGACGGTAACGGTAATCCCCTTAAAGTTTCTGCCTATGTAGGATTGAGTGGTTCGTCTACTTCAGATTGTGCTAATGTATACCCAATAGAAGCATTGGGGAATGATTATTATATTATAAGCCGTTCTGCTAATGCTGTAGGTCAGCGTTTTCCCAACGGTTCAACTGAAACCAGGACTGGCAATGATTATCTTTCTGAATTTGTAATTGTAGCAGCAGAAAATAATACCCAAATAGAAATTTACCCTTCATGTTTAATACAAGGACAATCAGTTGTTCCAGGACAATTATCTTCGGATGATATTTACAAAATGATACCGGTTACTCTTAACCGAGGGCAAACCTATTTAGTACAAGCCCTTAGTGCAGATATTACCCATAAAGGTGAAGATGATCTTACAGGAACTCGCATTGTTTCCCGTAAAGGTACCTGTGAAAAGTTTGCTGTATTTTCAGGTTCAGTACATGGCTCGGGTGTAAATGATCCATATAACAACGGAGACTTGGAGTATGACCAGCTCTTCCCGACAAACCTTTGGGGAACGGATTATATAGTAGGTTCTACTACAAAAGGTAAAACTGATGATGGTTGTTATCAAAGAGCCGGGCGTGATGAAATCCGTGTGGTAGCATCAAAACCTTGTACAGATGTATATATCAACAATGTATTTGTAGCTACTCTTAATCAAGGAGATTTCTATAGCCATCGCGATTATAATGATGAAGGAACTTATATACATACAACCAAACCAGTAGAGGCTGGTTTATTTACTACAGGAGAAAACAGATTATGTTCAGACGGAGATGCTGACGGAGGTCCTGCTTTAATAGTATTAGCTCCACTTCAGCAATATCTGAGAGAAATTACTTTTGCAGCTTACAGAGCTGAATATAAAGCAGGAAGTTCAAATGTAACAGAACATAGTTTAATGGTCACATCGCTTACAAGTATTAGAGAGAATACTCATTTGATAAATAATACATATTCGAGTGATGAACTTTTGACTGCTGCTAATGGATATAATTGGGAAGTAATAGCAAGTAATCCTGATTATTCCCAGTTAATTATAGCCGGCTTGGATAAGAATTGTTCTTATACGCTATTGAATGACGCTCCGAGTAATATTGATGGTGGTTTTACAGCTATTGTATATGGATCAAGAGGGAAAAATGCCGGTTACGGTTATTCTGCAGGATCATCGGCTATTCCATTGAGTACTTCATTTAATATAAAAAATCCGGCAACAAACCAGACAATTCCATTTAAGAATTTGAGTGCAGCTACTTGTATTACCTCCAGAACAGTCGATTTTACGGTCGATTTCCAGGATTATGTTTTTGATAAGATAGAGTGGGACTTTAATTCGGACGGTGCTGTAGATACTACACTTATTTATCCGGAGACAAAATGTAAATTCACCTATCCTCAAATTTATGCAAACAAAATTTACGATGCTACCATGACTATTTATTCCACATTATCTGCGGGATCATGTGGAGGTGGTACAGCCGGAACGGAAACCGTAAGTGCAGGATTTACCATACAATATGTTGGCGGAACGCACACTGCTCCTGTATTATGTAAAAAGTCGGAGCTTGCAAGTACACGAACTTTAGCTGATTTTGGTACCGATATTCCTTCGGGCTATGCAGGAACAAAACCATTTTATATCTGGACATCCTCGACTAATCCAAGTACGACCACTCCTTTAAGCATAACCGATAAATTGTCGCTTACAGATGATTTCGGAGATACAGAGTCATACTATGTGGATGTATTTATTCCAGGTAGCTGTACTGCATTCAGGGATACTTTCGATGTGACGATTAAAAATATAGACAAGCGCCACTCACGGGATACTATCCTGTGTAAAGGGTCGGCTATGAAAAGTTTGAATTTTGATGCTTACGCCGACTTCTCCGCAGTTCCGGCAGATACAGATTACAAATGGTATAAAGAAGGAACAACAGGTTCTATATATGCAGGGAAAGTATTGCCGGCAAGTGAGCTGGGACTTGACTTCGGGCAAGAAGCCAAATTCTGGGTAGAAGTAGAAAAAGGTTGTATGATTTCGGATACTGTGAAAGTGAAAGTTGAACCAATTAGAAAAACAAATACAACTACCGCTTTAACCGTATGTAAGACGAATACACTAGATCCTGTAAAAATAACAGATTATAAACTGTATAGTATATTTACATCAACCTCAACCCCTAATGATTTTACAAGTGGGCCCACTTATGCATGGTATAAAGATATTCCATCCGGCGATATATCAAAAATAGAATTGGAGACACCGGTACAAAAAGACACCACCATTTCGTCATACGAACTTCCGGCAACGGATGACTTTGGCAGTTCGGCGAAATATTATCGCTTAAGCAAAGGTGGATGCGCGGTTGTCGAAGAATTTGATGTTACTATTGAACCAATTCAAAAGAAAACAGTAACTCCGGTTTCATTAACAGTATGTAAAGGTTCTGAATTGAAAGCGCCGGTTATTGATGTGCCTATAACCAGTTATATCCCATACAGTTCGGGTACTACTCCTAATGAATTTGCAAATACTCCAACCTCTCCAACCTATTCGTGGTATAAAGATATACCTGCTGGAGATGTTTCAAAAATAAAGGCACAAACTCCGCTTATTCCTCCTCCTCCTCCTTCTCCTTCAAGACCATCTTACACATGGCTTCTTGCAGATGATTTTGGAACTACATCTAAATACTATCGTTTGAGTGAAGATGGATGTGCTGTTGTAGAAGAATTTGTTATAACTGTACAGCCAATACAAACAGGTAATCTGTTCCCTGAAGATATATGTAAAAAATCTACCATTACCAGCACGCGAACAACTTATGTTGACCCTGTGGATGGGCTGACAAAAACATTTGCAGCACCGAATTATACTTGGTATAAAGGTGTTTCAGATATTCAAAATATAAAATCAGGAACTCTACTGCACACCGGATCTTCATATCCTGATTTGCCTGATGATTTTGGGGATAATCCACAATACTATGTATTGGTTGAAAATGGTTGTGCTGTTGTTGATCATTTTGATGTAAAAATCAAACCGGTTGTTGATAATCCTGAAGTAGTTGTCGATCCTGCTTGTATTGGAACAATATTGTCGTCCACAACAACCAATGCTTCTCCTGATTTTGCTTCTTACAATGGCAGCGATCTTCTTGCCTATAATTGGAGTACCAGTGAAACAACACAGGATATACAAGTACAAGGCAGTTATTTGCCAACTGTACAGGAAGTAATATATACAGTTGAAGGCACAAAAGGATGTAAATATGTCGATCATTTCAAAGTGAAAATTCCTGCCGAAGTTAAAAACGATATTACATTTAGTAAATCAAAAGTGTGTGGCGATGGAACAACTCCGGTTACAGTTACGCTATCTCAAACAGGAAGTGTTACCGATTGGCGTTATAATCTTAACGGAGACCCTGATGTAGTGCTAACCCCTACAGATAACACTCATGTAATAAACATTAATCCGACTGCCGCCAGTGGTGTAGCTGAAGATTATACTTACACAGTAACTTCAGAGAGCGCCTGTCAAACCGTGGCAAACGGGCAAGCATCTGTAACCACTAAAACAGTTACAGCCAATCCTCCGTTTACAGCGGTACTGGATGCTTCAGGCAGTGAACTTTCGGGTAGTTCACCCATGTATAAACTGCCTTCTTCGGGTGGTGTAGTAACACTTTCGGTAACAACACCTCCGGCTAATGCTTTGGGCTTTAAATATGTATGGAATGATAAATCGTTTACAAGCAGTGCTACCAATCAGGCAAACTTAGACGCATCAGCTTCATACACAGTAACTGTTACCGACCAGGATGGCTTGTGTGTGTCTACAAGTAATAAAATTGATATCATTTTATCAGATATTATTTTGAATACTTTGATAATTCCAAACAGTACAAATCAATACAACAGGTCTTTTGGATTGTTTGATATTGAAAAAAGCCTTGTGTCGGATTCATATACAAATGGATATTCTATTACAATCTTCAACAGATATGGAACGAAGATATTCGAAGAAAGTGTATCAAAAGGAGCAGTTGGAGAAGGCTGGGATGGAAAATACAAAGGAATTGTAGCTGATGCCGGAGTATATTTCTATGTATTAGAGTATAAAACATCGACAGGAGAAATAAAAGTTAGAAAAGGAACTGTTGAAATTAAAAAATAACTGTAGAATTTAGAATAAAACTTAGAATTAAAGATTAATGGATTGGGATATTTCTCAATTCATTAATCTTTCGAAGATTAAATTACCAAGTGACCTCTGATGAATAAATTATAAACAAATGAAAAACAAATTAACCGCACTATTAACTTTGGTAGTACTAATATCACAATTAACTTTTGCTAAAACGGAAGAAGAAAAATATTTAATTGGTTATGATTTAGTGCCAGCTTCTATTAACACCTCAGCTTTCGAAAACAGCATTTCATTTTACAAAAACAATCAAATTATTTTGATGAAACCCGATACCAAGGGTAAAAGTAAAAGACCGGTACCTTTTACAGCTACTATAAAAGAAAACGGAGACTTAGGAAATCCTAAAGTATCTAAAGACTTGGGTAAACTAAAAAATACAGGAACCATTGCATACGATAGTGTAAATAATATTATCTATTTTGCAAAATATGATAGAATGCAAAAAGATTATATCCTGTGTGAAGCCAAGACTGTAAAAGGGAAACTTGCCGTGTCTAAAATGAAAATTGATGGAACTTTCGATGGTCGCGGCGAAAATCAATTTATGGTAGATGCCGGTTGGAGTTATCGTACAATCGGATTAGCCGGATTTAAAAACCCATCCATTGCTAAAAATGGTAATCGTGTATTTTTCACAGCTGCAATCAAACAAAAAGAATACAACTCATTGGGATCAACCGATATATGGTATGTTGATAAAAAAGAAGATGGGACATGGACAGCTCCTATAAATGCAGGAAAGAATGTGAATACTTCTGTTAAGGAGGATTATGCATTTTGTTTAGGCGACTCAGTGTTATATTTTTGTTCAACAACCAATAAAACAGGTATTGAACTTTTTAAATCAAAATTAGAGAAAAATGGGGAATGGGGTAAATCAGAAAAATTAGCCGGGCATTTTTCTTCTAATATGAATGATTACAACTTGATTATCAACAAAAAAAATGCTTATTTTATATCTAACCGTAATCCCAAGGGAAAAGACGATATTTATCTATTTGTGAAAAAACCTGATCCTCCGGTTATTCCTCCTCCGATAGCTGTACAACCACCGCCACCGCCACAAGATAAAGAAACAAAGATGAAAGAATGGCACTTTACTCTTTTCTATTTCGACTTTGATAAAGATGTGTTGAGCGAAGAATTTACGCGCCAATTTAAAGAATTGGTTGCTGAAATGAAAGAATTCCCCGGCGAAACATTTGAAGTGGCCGGACATACAGATCAACGCGGCTCGGATGCTTATAACCAAAAATTATCCGATCATCGCGCTCAATTTGTAAAAGACCTTCTGATAAAAGAAGGATTCCCAGCTGAAAACCTTATCGCTAAAGGATTTGGAGAAAAGATGCCGGTAGTAACTGATCCTAAGTCTGAAGATGAGTTTGCTCAAAACAGACGATGTGAAATCCGTATCTTAAGCAAGGCTGAAGTTGAAGCTGTAAAAGCTGCAGAAACTAAATCTGCAGATAAGAAGCAAGACACTAAGCCTGCAGCTAATTCAGAAGTTCAGTCGGATAATACCAAATCTGAAGCTCAAAAATAAAACAAATGATGAAAACTATATGCTTTTTGCATATAGTTTTCATTTGACCTTAAAAAAATAAAGTATAATGAAAAATATTGTGAGAAACATAACAAGTATGAGAAAGATAAGCATCATCATATTATTATCAATTATGGGAACAGGTTCATTGTTTGCACAACATGAATTGGGTCCGGCAATGTCTTCGCAAATCTTCTCTCGCCTCAACTATAACCCTGCCGGAATTGGTAACAATGAAAATGTAAATATATTTCTTCAAAACCGTTTGCAATGGGCAGGTTTTGAGGGACATCCAACCTATTCAATTTTAAACATTCACTATTTTAATGAACGATTTAAATCTGGTTTAGGCGGTTCTGTTTCGTATGATCAGCTTGGGTATAATAACACAGCTTTAAATGCCAAAATAGCTTATGCATATAACTTGGACTTATCTGAAAAAGGTCTATTGTCATTTGGCGCGGCTGCCGGTATTGATCAATTCGCTAAAAATTATAGCGACGATATTTATGATCCAACAACTGATGTTTTTGAAGATCAAAGTCAGGTTAATCCGGATTTTGACTTTGGGGTAGAATATTCGATGCCTCATTTATTGATTGGAGCTTCTATCAACCATATTGGTATGATGGATGAAATTACAACGCTTACGCCAACCCAAACATACTATGGGTATATTCGTGGTTCAATTCCTGTTACCAAAGAGGTGCTTATAGCACCCTCGTTGTTGTATATGAATTCCAGCCAGTCTAATGTGTTTGATTTGAGTGCAGTCGCATTTTATCAAAAACAATTTTGGGGAGGTTTGCATTATCGTTTTGGATCAGCTATTGGAGCATTGATTGGTTTTGAGTGGAAATTCTTACGCGCAGGTTATGGTTATGAAATGGGTGTCGGAGATTCTTCTAATCTTAGCTATAACACACATGAATTGATGCTTTCTTTCACGATACCAACAAAGAAAAAAGCGCCGGAACCAAAAGCTAAGAAAACAACTGCTTCGGCAAAAAAGACTACATCTAAGAAAAAATAATAGGTATAAACACAAAAAGAGTTGATCAAAACCTCTGAAATTACACATAAGAAAAGTTTACTGAAATTCGTTTTAGTAAACTTTTTTAATATAAAAATGGGTTTTAAAAGGTGTTGCCATGTTTGACTGGGAGATAATGACTATTTCTAAAAATAATTAGGTAGTTATCTTAGTACAATATCTGTGAGAAGTTTTGGAAATCGGCTTGAAAAACGATACTTTTGCAAACCTTTTTACGAAAGAATGGCCTTGTAGTTCAATGGATAGAATACGAGTTTCCTAAACTTTAGATCCGGGTTCGATTCCCGGCGAGGCTACAAAAAGAGCGACTATATTAAAAATAATCGCTCTTTTTTAATACCTCTTCCCCCACAATTTTCGCAGCCATTCCAATAATTTTACTTCGGCAGGGTTGCTTTGTGGTTTCCAAAAGCGTTTATTTTTGGCTTTGTCGGGCAGGTATTGTTGTTCTACGAAATTGTTAGTAAAGTCGTGTGCATATTTATATTTTTCGCCATAACCGAGTTCTTTCATCAGTTTGGTGGGTGCATTGCGTAGATGTAAGGGTACGGGTAAATCGCCGGTTTCGTTGACAAAGGCAATGGCTTCGTCAATGGAGAGATAGGCTGAATTGCTTTTGGGGCTTGAAGCGAGATAAACAGTTGCTTCTGCCAAGAGAATGCGTCCTTCGGGCCAACCGATCTTGTGCAATGCATCGAAACAGGCATTGGCTATGAGCAATGCGTTAGGATTTGCCAAACCGACATCTTCGGCTGCCGAAATAACCAAGCGGCGGGCAATAAACTTCGGGTCTTCGCCACCGGCTACCATGCGTGCCAGCCAATAAATGGCGGCATCGGGGTCGCTGCCTCGAATGGATTTGATAAAGGCTGAAATTATGTCATAGTGTAATTCGCCATTTTTGTCGTATGCGGAGGGGTTTTGTTGCAGGCGTTCGGTTACTATTTCGTTGTTGATAATGACTTTGCCTTGGGCTGCATTGACTACTAATTCCAAAATATTGAGCAGCTTGCGTGCATCGCCTCCTGAGAAACGCAACAGGGCATCGGTCTCTTGCACTTCTATTTCTCTGTTTTTTAATTCAATATCGGTAGTGATGGCTCGCTGCATGAGTTCGAGCAAATCTTCTTTTTCGAGCGATTTGAGTACATATACCTGACAGCGCGAAAGTAAGGGTGTAATTACTTCGAATGAAGGGTTTTCGGTGGTTGCGCCGATAAGGGTTACTACACCTTGTTCTACTGCACCCAATAATGAGTCTTGTTGCGATTTGCTGAAACGGTGTATTTCATCAATAAACAGAATGGGATTGGCTGCATTGAAGAAGCGGGTGTTTTTGGCTTTCTCAATGATTTCGCGCACATCTTTTACGCCGGAGGTTACGGCGCTAAGTGTGTAAAAGGGCAGATCGAGCTGGTTGGCAATGATTTTTGCCAAGGTAGTTTTGCCCACACCGGGTGGCCCCCACAGGATAAATGAGGATATGGCTCCGGAATCAATCATCCGGCGCAACACGGCATTTTGTCCTACAAGATGCTTTTGTCCTATATATTCGTCTAGGTTTGTGGGACGGAGGCGTTCGGCAAGAGGGCTCATATTTAGATGGTTAGATGGTTAGATGGTGAGATGGCAAGATAGTAAGAATTTTTTAATTCTCGCTATTTCACTATCTCACCATCTATTTTTTATAACGCGGCTAATGCGGCTGTATAATTTGGCTCTTCGGTGATTTCGAGAACGAGTTCGGTGTATTTTACCGTGCCGTTTTCGTCAACTACTACAACTGTACGGGCAAATAGTCCTTGTAGTGGTCCGTCGATTTGAAGTACGCCGTATGCTGATGAGAAATTGTTGTCGCGAAATTCGGATAGGGTTACTACATTGTTGAGTCCTTCGGCTCCGCAGAAGCGTGCTTGTGCGAAAGGAAGGTCGCGCGAAATACATAGGACTACTGTGTTTTCGAGGGTTGATGCTTCTTTGTTGAATCGACGCACAGAGGCTGCGCAAGTGCTTGTGTCGAGGCTTGGAAAAATATTTAGTACTACTTTCTTTCCTTTCAGCTCGGAAAGGGAAAGGGTGCTTAAATCGCTTTTTACTAATGTGAAGTTTGGTGCCTGCGAACCGATGCTTGGTAAGTTTCCGTTAGTGTTTACGGGATTGCCTTTGAAATTTGTTGTCATGATCTTTTACGATTTTAAATTTGATTTCAAAGATAATGAAAAATAAGTAATCAGATGCGTGAATTATTTTTATTTTACTTTTCAAAGATATTTTACCGCAAAGTGCACAAAGAATGCGCAAAGTGCACAAAGGTTTTTGCGATGTCTCGACACGCTCAACATGGCGATGTGTTTTTATTTTAGATTATTTTACAGCAATGGTTTCGATTTCGACTAAAGCGTTCATAGGTAAGCCTTTTACGGCAATGGTTGAACGAGCGGGGCAATTGACGATATAGTATTTTTTATATATTTCGTTGAGTTGTGGAAAGAGCGCCATGTCACTGATGAAGACGGTTGTTTTTACTACATCGTCGAATGTGTATCCGGCTTCAGTCAGGATGGCGGATATGTTTTTGAATACTTGCTCGGCTTGGGTTTCGATGGTTTCTGCTTCGATTTTTCCGGTTTGTGGGTTGATTGGTATTTGTCCGGAAATGAATAACATACTGTTAGCTTCAACGGCTTGACTGTATGGGCCGATAGCGGCGGGGGCATTGGGGGTTGTGATGATTCGTTTCATGATTATATTATTCAAGATTTAAGATTCAAGATTACTTCTATTGGAAAGTGAGGGCTTCATTTTGAGTGAAACCCTCACTCGTCTATCTAATAACTGCCGTTGGTGGCGGAGCGCGTGAGGGATAGCAGCGGCACCCCACAGCGAACCCACCTCTCCCCCCGCCCTCTCCACAGGAGAGGGGGTTGGCTTCGGCTAACGAACTCTTGTTTGATAACTGTCGGTGGTGGGTGAAGCGAGGAGTACAGCGGATAGCCCGACCCCGATCCTAGTTAGAGACAAGGCATGCCTTGTCTGTACAACCGAAAAGAGCACTTGAGGGGGCACGCCCAAATTATTTTTCTTCTTCAAGTACGACTCGTTTCATTTGATGGCGGATTCGTTGATTGATAATCAAAGGTACGGATTCGGTATGTACATTGCTGGTGTCGAGCCCGTAAGCGCGAATGTCGGATATGCCTACATTTGAAACGGCATTGTAACAATTCATGATGAAACGGTCGTGATACGAAAATCCTTGCTGATAGTTGTGTACCCGATGTATTACTATGAACTTGAAATCGCCGGGTATATCGTATTTCCGTAATGAATCGTATCCGCTCTCAGATTTGTATTCGCCGGACTGAATGAGGTCTTCGATGACTTGGCGAAAGTAGAGATTTATATGTGTTTCGAGCCGGAAACCAATACGAAATTCTACCCGATAAAGTGTGTCGGGTATTATTTCTTCAAAAGTGTATTCGTGGGTATGTGGTTCGTCGATGTAGTGAACATGCACTAACCAATAATGATCGGCTCGTTTGGGCGATTTATTGATAATGGAATACAGGATTTTACTTTCGACATCGGTAGAGTAATCGGCTTTGCTAAGGAAAACGAGATTGGTGGCATACTTGGGTATGGAGGTGTCGTTTTTTATGTCTGTTATTAATTGTGTATAGTCTTTTATTTCTAAGAAACGAATGTATTTGTTTTTTATTTTTCGTCCATTGTACCATACATACATCATGAAAACAAAAATGCTGGCAAGAGCCACGGTGAGTGCTCCGCCGTCCATGAATTTGAATAGATTGGCTATAAAGAAGGAGCCTTCAATGGCAAAGAATATAATGGCAAAGAGTATGATTAATGGCATTGGCACTTTTTTGTCGTGCATATAGTGGAGCAGCAAAAGAGTGGTCATAAGCATGGTGATGGTGATGGAAAGCCCATAAGCGGCTTCCATGTGCGACGAGTCTTTGAAAATAATCACTACTCCTACACAGGCAAATAGTAGGAACCAATTGACTACTGATATGTATAGTTGCCCCCTGACATTGGAGGGGTGGCTTATACGCTGGCGGGGCCAGAAATTGAGTGACATGGCTTCGTTGAAAATGGTGAATAGCCCACTTATCAGCGATTGACTGGCAATGACTGCTGCTGCGGTGGCCAAAATAACGCCAATGGGTAAAAACCATTCGGGCATGATACCAAATATGGGATTTGTGGTGTGATTGCCTGAGGTGAGCACCCATGCTCCTTGCCCTAAATAGTTGAGGATAAGCATGGCTTTTACAAATATCCAACTTACGCGAATGTTTTTTATGCCGCAATGCCCAAGGTCGGAATAAAGGGCTTCGGCTCCTGTGGTACAAAGGAATACAGCTCCTAAGAGTAGAAAACCGGAGGGGGTGTCTATTAATAAATGAATGGCATAAACGGGGTTAAATGCTTTCAGAATCATGGGAAAATGGATTAATTGCATTAATCCTAAGATTCCCAACATGAAAAACCAAAGGAACATAACGGGTCCGTACATTCGCCCGATGACATGTGTCCCGAATTGTTGAATGATGAAAAGAAGACAAAGTACACCTATTACAATTTCAATGATTGGTAATCCGTGTGTGAAGTTATTGAGCCCTTCGACTGCTGATGTAACAGTGATGGCGGGTGTAATAATCCCGTCGGCTACGAGAGCTCCGGCTCCAATGATGGCAATTATATAAATTACTGATTTTTTCTTTTTCTTAATAAGGGCGTACAATGCAAAGATTCCTCCTTCGCCTTTATTATCAGCTCGCAGGGTGATTATTACATATTTTACGGTGGTTTGAAGTGTGAGCGTCCAGATGATACAGGAAACAGCTCCCGTTATATAGTCGAAATTGATGGAATCTTTGCCAAATAAAACAATGGCTTTCATCACATACAAAGGCGATGTACCAATATCGCCATACACAATCCCGAGTGTTACAATCAGCCCTACGAAGCTTAACTTGGTTATGGCTGAATGTTTATGGGTGGATTTTAATTCTCCTTCCATTTTGCTTCATTAAAAATAAAGAATGCGCAAAGGTATATTTTTTTATATCTTGATGTACTTTTTATTGGTTAATCTTTATTTAGAGTAATAAAAATTCGGTGGTAGTTTAGAGGTTGGTTTAAATTTCTTCCTATTTTTTATTATGCGAAAGATAGAATTGTATTAAATGAAGGTTAGTTTGGTCTTACCACAGAGGCACAGATTACATAGATTTACATAGAGGAAAAATTTCTGTGTCCTTTGTGTTCTTTGTGTCTCTGTGGTTATATGTAATGTTTATCTAAATAAGAGTGTATCAAAACGGAGTTTCTTATTTTTTATTTTTCAAAAATTCGATTGCTCGCGCCATATCTTCGGGAGTATCAATACCTATTGTTTCATGTGTGGTGATTCCCATTTTGATGCGATAGCCGTTTTGAAGCCAACGGAGTTGTTCTAAGCTTTCAGCGATTTCGAGCGAAGATTGTGGTAGGGCTGTGATTTCTTTTAGTATATCGGAACGATAGCCATATAAACCAATGTGCTTGTAATAGGTGTGTTTGGCAAGCCAATCTCCTTGCTCCTCTCCTCTTAAAAACGGAATAACTGAACGCGAGAAATACATGGCTTCGTTGTTATTATTTAAAATTACTTTGGGGGAATTGGGGTTTTGCAAAGTTTCTATTCCATCGGCTTCGGTAAAGGGTTTTGCAAGGCTGGCAATTTGCGTATCTGAGTCAGCAAAACATGCTTTCAATGTGGCTATTTGTTCGGGTTGGATAAATGGCTCATCTCCTTGAATATTTATAATTACGAATTGGGAATTAGGAATTAGGAATTGGGATTTATCAATCATTTCTAATTCGTGATTTATAATTGATTGAAATGCTTCATAACAACGGTCGGTACCGCTTTTGTGATGTTCGCCTGTTATTACTACATTGCCGCCAAAGGCTTTGACAGTATCGAAAATGCGTGTATCGTCTGTTGCCACAAACACGGTTTCAAGTTCTTTCGATACTTGTTCATACACGCGTTGTATCATGGGTTTGCCTGCCATGTCGGCAAGCGGTTTGCCGGGAAAGCGTGTGGAGGCGTAGCGGGCGGGGATTATTCCGATGAAGACAGTCCCCTCCCGGCCTCCCCCTAAAGGGGAGGAGTGGGATTCGGATTGTATTTGACTATTTCGTTTTAGATCCATTTCAATTGTGAATAATTGCATTCTCCAATTCTTTTATTTTGAAAATTGTAGAAGCTGGAGTTTCTACTCCATAAAAAATTTCATGTGGCGCATATCCTAAAAATTGGATATATTTTATTATTAGGTTATTAATTTCTTGGGCATGCTCTATATAAATGTTTCCTAAATAATTGATACAGATTGGCTCATAGTGAGCTATTCTATTTCTAAAATTTCGTATTTTATCTAATTCTTTATAAATGTCACTTTGGCTCATGCCAAATGTTTTAAATGGGAATATCTGCAATAATGTTTTACCTGAATTTTTATAACAATTACGGGAAAACATAAAAGTCCATGTTCCTAAACTTAATGAAGCTACTAATTTATCATGTGAATATATCCCTTTTCTAATTAATTTATCTCGTTCTTTAAATATTGTATCACAAGAATCAATTAGAAAGCCTGATGTTGCTTCATTCTCTATCCAATTATTATCCGATAATTTCTCTGAAAAATGATAATCAATTGCATTTCTCAGCACAACCTCCAACACTCCTAATACGCCATAAAATTTTTGACAAAGTTTAATATTATATCGATACAAGATTAAAGCCCTATTTTTATCACCCTTACACGCATTTTTGTATTTTTCTAGTCTCGGTTTTGACAATGCTTTTTCATATCCTTCATACTGCATATTTTGATACTATTGTTTTTTTAATTGAAAAGTAGTACTTTTGTATTGTGATACCCTGTTGTCCCTGTCAGCAATGATATACCTCAGGGTTTTTGCTTTTTATAAAACCCCTTTTGTTGAAGGCAATTCATATGCATAAATATCGCGTTTTATCGCCATTTTGATTGCTTTTGCCAGAGCTTTAAATATTCCTTCTATTTTGTGGTGTTCGTTGGCGCCTTCGGCTTTGATGTTTAGGTTCATTTTAGCGGCATCGCTTAGAGATTTGAAGAAATGTAAGAACATTTCGGTTGGCATATCGCCTACTTTTTCGCGCATAAACTCTACATCCCATACTAACCAAGGCCGTCCGCCGAAATCCAAAGCTACTGTACACAAACAATCGTCCATGGGTAGGCAAAAACCGTATCGTTCGATGCCGCGCTTGTTACCAAGGGCTTTGTAGAGAGCTTCTCCAAGTGCAATAGCTGTGTCTTCCATTGTGTGATGTTCGTCTACTTCGAGGTCGCCTTTCACTTTGATGGTAAGGTCGATACTGGCATGTTTGCCAATTTGCTCCAACATGTGGTCGAAAAATTTCATTCCGGTTGAAACATTAGCTTTGCCGTTTCCATCTAAATTTATATCAATGTAAATATCGGTTTCTTTGGTGGTGCGCTGTACCGTAGCACGGCGTTCGCCTGCAAAAAGGAATTCACTTATTCTATCCCAACTTGTGGTAATAAGAGCACAGGAATCTGTAAATCCGCTTTCTTGCAAAAGCTTTTCGGCTTCTTCGTTTTCTTTTATAAAAATGGCTTTACAACCCAAATTCTTGGCTAATTCAACATCAGTTAGCCGATCGCCAATCACATAACAGTTTGGCAAATCATACTCACCGGTCATGTATTTACCTAGCAGTCCGGTACGGGGCTTGCGGGTTGGTGCATTTTCGTGAGGAAAACTTGGATCGATTAGTATATTGTCAAATTCCACACCTTCGCCTCTGAATACTTCGAGCATTTTGCCTTGTACTAAATCAAAATTTTCTTGTGGATTAGCCGGTGTGCCTAATCCATCTTGATTGGTGACAATAACGAATTCAAAATCCAATTTCTGGCGAATGAAATACAAATTGCGTATTACACCGGGCAAAAACTCCATTTGCTCCAAGTTATCTACTTGAAAGGTTACGGCTGGCTCTTGGATAAGAGTGCCGTCACGGTCTATGAATAGGGCTTTCTTCATTTTTTTATTATTTTCCACAAAAATAATAAAAAAACCTCCAAACTTACTTTTTTCAGTTTGGAAGTTAGGGCAACCGTATCAAAATTTATACTAAATTCAATCAAAATGAATCCATTAAAATTACCTTTTCCCCCTTTTTGTAATTATTACAAAAGCATTTTTACTATTGTTTTTATGATTTTACAATGGTTACAAAATCATATTTACTATACTATTTATCATTTTGTAATGGTTACATAACCATATTTACTATACTGTTTATGATTTTGTAATGATTACTTAGGTACTTTTCCATACTGTTTTATGTCTTTGTAATGATTACATAATGATGGTTAATACATAATTTATAGTTCTATGGTTGATACATAGACATCACTGTTGTTATTTCCATAGCTTTGTCGGGGATAGAAGATTACTATCACTTCCAATTATATGTCTTTGCATTGACAAAATACCATGTTTTCAGTTAGTGGCATGACCGGTTATCTATATAATAAATGAATTTTGATGCGGTTGCCCTATTTGGAAGTAATTTGTTTTTACTGATTTAAACAGACTACCCCCTAAAAAACTTTAAGCAACCCTAAAACCGGCACGGTTTGCAAAACGCAAGGACATCACAACATACTTTTATGACGAAGATGCCGTCATGCAGCAACATCACCATTTTCCGTTGTCCGGCATAACATTATTATATGTATATCCAGTATTATTGATTTGTGGGCGTTTTGAGATTTCGTTACTTAAAGTATAATTTTCTTTTCAAATTTTCACTAATGAATATTTTAGTGTTTCATTGAAATCAGATTGTTTCTAACATAAAAATCAATAGAATAACTTGAAAATTAAATTGATAAAATAAATAATTTAATTACCTTTGTGCCCGCTAAAATTATGTCTAACCCACTAATTGATTTTTAGCGGTCAATTAGTATATTAAAAAAAAACAAGAACATGTCTGACGAAAAGAACATGATGGAAGAAGAAATTGTAGAAACTTCTGTAAACGAACAGCCAGTGGCTGAGGTGATTGAAGAGCAACCTGCAGTGGAAGTAATCGAAGAAGCGCCATCGGCTAAAAAAGAAGTAAAAGAATCAAAAAAAGTTGTTGTCAACAGCGATGATTTTGATTGGGATGCGTACGAAAAAGGTGAAACAGACCGTAGCATCAGCAAAGAAGACTTGGAAAAAGCTTACGACCAAACTTTGAATCAAGTTAAAGATAAAGAAGTGGTTGAAGGTACTATTATTTCGATGAATAAGCGCGAAGTGGTAGTAAATATAGGTTTCAAATCGGATGGAATTATTCCGATGAGCGAATTCCGCTATGATCCGGACATTAAAGTGGGCGATAAAGTGGAAGTATTCATCGAAAGCCAGGAAGATAAAAAAGGACAATTATTATTGTCGCACAAACAAGCCCGTTCATCCCGTTCGTGGGACAGGGTAAATGCTGCCCTCGAAAGCGGCGAAATCATCAAAGGTTTTGTGAAATGCCGTACCAAAGGAGGTATGATTGTAGATGTATTCGGTATCGAAGCATTCTTGCCGGGCTCACAAATTGATGTAAAACCAATTCGCGACTATGATGTATTTGTAGGCAAAACCATGGAATTCAAAGTGGTAAAAATCAATCACGAGTTCAAAAATGTGGTTGTTTCGCACAAGGCACTTATCGAAGCTGAATTGGAAGCCCAAAAGAAAGAAATCATCTCGCACCTTGAAAAAGGTCAAGTGCTCGAAGGTATCGTTAAAAACATCACTTCTTACGGTGTGTTTATCGACCTTGGCGGCGTAGATGGATTAATCCATATTACAGATCTTTCTTGGGGTCGAGTAAATCATCCGGAAGAAATTGTTAAGTTGGACGAAAAACTGAATGTAGTTATTCTTGATTTTGATGATGAGAAAAAACGCATTGCACTTGGTTTAAAGCAACTTACAGCCCATCCTTGGGATGCTTTGGACGCAAACCTTGCTGTTGGCGACAAAGTGAAAGGAAAAGTAGTGGTGATGGCAGATTACGGTGCGTTTGTAGAAATAGCTCCGGGAGTAGAAGGTCTGATCCATGTGTCGGAAATGTCATGGTCGCAACATTTGCGTTCGGCTCAAGATTTCTTAAAAGTAGGCGACGAAGTAGAAGCCGTTATCTTGACATTGGATCGCGAAGAGCGCAAAATGTCTTTGGGTATCAAACAATTAAAAGCTGATCCTTGGGAAAATATTGAAGCTAAATACAGTGTTGGAACAAAACACACAGCCAAAGTGCGCAACTTTACTAATTTCGGTGTATTTGTAGAAATCGAAGAAGGAGTTGACGGATTAATTCATATCAGCGATTTGTCCTGGACAAAGAAAATCAAACATCCATCCGAATTTACACAAGTAGGAAACGACATCGAAGTGGTTGTGTTGGATATCGACAAAGAAAACCGTCGCTTAAGCCTTGGGCACAAACAATTGGAAGAAAACCCATGGGATGTGTTTGAAACATTGTTTACAGTAGATTCAATCCATGATGGCGTTATTGTCGAAATGCAAGACAGAGGAGCTGTAATCTCGTTGCCTTACGGTGTTGAAGGTTTTGCTACTCCAAAACATTTGGTAAAAGAAGATGGAACACAAGCCAAAGTGGACGAAAAATTAGCATTCAAGGTGATTGAATTCAACAAAGATGCTAAACGCATTATCCTTTCGCACAGCCGTATCCACGAAGATTTGCAAAAAACTTCGGAAGAAGGCGCTGAACCTAAAAAAGGAAAAGCTAAAAAAGCAAAAGAAGATGCAGTTCCAGCCACAATTATGGAAAAAACAACCTTGGGAGACATTCAATCATTAGCTGATTTGAAAGATCAATTGGAAGGCGCTTCGGAAGAAAAACCTAAAAAGAGAGCATCAACTAAAAAAGCAAAAGAATCAGAAGAGTCTGCTTCTGAGTAATAATTTGTAATTACAAAAGGGTAATTTTTAAGAAAAAATTATCCTTTTGTTGTTTTGTATATTATTTTTTTTATATTTGCACCATGATTTATCAAATTAAACTTTTTAATAAATAAAAACTTATGAAGAAAACACTTTTCTTATCAGCAATTGTAGCAATGATTTTTGCTACTTCATGTAAAGACCAGCAACTTACATCACAAGTTGGTGCTCAACAACAATCTATTGCTAAAATGCAAGAAGAATTGACTCGTCAGGGCGAAGAAATCAAAAAGATCAAAGCCAGTAGTAGCGACAGTATTGATGGCGTAGCCGTAAAAGATATCCTTGCCGGATTACAGTATCAAGTTGAGCAACTAAATAAACAAATGACAAAAACTCGTAAAGATCTTTATGGGCATTTAAATGAATCAGAAGATGGTAAACCTGCCGAAGGTAATATAACCACTATTAATGGTATCCATTTTGCAAATGCACAAGCGGTTATTACAGGAGCTTCTCAAGAACCGATCAATAAAATAGCAGCCGATATGCAAAAAGATGCTGCTATGAAAGTAAAAATAATGGGTCATACTGACAATGTAGGTTCAGATAATTATAACAAACAATTATCATTGAAACGCGCATTGGCAGTAAAACAATACTTGGTAAAAAAAGGTATTGCCGAGTCAAGAATTACAACAGAAGGATTTGGTGCAACTAAACCTGTTGCTCCCAATACAGATGAGGCTGGAAAAGCCAAAAACCGTCGTGTTGAAATTATGATTCTTAAATAAGCACACAAGAGTAATAATTCATTACAAAAATAAAAAAGGTGAAGTTGTAATAGCTTCACCTTTTTTGTTTTTGCGGCTTGATACTCAAAAGTGATAAGAAGTTTGTACGGACTGTAAAATTACAACCAATGGGAGTAAAATTAGCATAATTAGCCGAAGATGAAATCTATCCAAAAAGCTGAAACAAAATATCCAACGACTTTATTCCCGAAAAATTATGCAAATGCAAGCTGTAATATTTCATAATGTTCGACAACAGAAGCTGTTTCTCTGCTTTTGAAAACAAATGTTCGTGCATGTTCTCAAAATTAAGATTGCAAGCCTTGGCAAGCAACCCGCTCTCATACACATTCAAACACTCACCAAACGCAGGGCGCAACCCCACAAACACGCCATTTTGCAGATCGAAAAACGAATTAGGCGCGAAAGTCTCTTTATGAGGCTCGAAACCCATAAAATAAGCAAACTGCATCAAAAAAGAAATGTGGAAATTGCCCACACTATTCTCAACCGTATCCAACTTTACGATAGAATGATGTAGAAAGCGAAACAAATATTCATCAATATGCGGCTCTTTGAGCGACCGGTACAACATTTCGGCAATAAAAATAGCCAAAGCATTCTTCGATGGGTCGAACGGAATACTCGAAAAAGCATGCAAAGCCCTGCTCTCACGAATCCGTTGCAAATCCTTTCCCGGCTTAAAATCCGTCTCAATCTCCAACAACGAAAGCGGCTGAAACAAAGAAGAACGCAAAGTCGATCGCTTACTTTTCGAAACAGTTACAATATATGCCATACGCCCATGCGCCTCAGTATAAGTGTGCACAATCAGCCCACTGTCCGAATATTTTAAAGTATGAAGCACAATAGCTTTAGTCTGTTGTAGCATGCGGGAAATAAGCAAAAATATCTACAAAAATACAACAAACCCACTGAAACATTGTACCTTTGCGCTCAAAAAAATAACATGTTTGATTTTATAGCCTCCAACGAAATATCCCTTACAACCCCCGCAGTACTCTTCTCAGCCATCTCGTTGGTTATGTTGGCATACACCAACCGTTTCATTGCCTACACACAACTCGTTCGCAACCTCAAAGACCGCTATGACTCCGAGCCCGAAGAAAACGCCCGTGTTTGCGAAAACATTCTGGCACAAATCGAAACCCTGCGTCAGCGCCTCAAGCTAACCCGCCGCATGCAGTGGTTCGGGAGTTGCAGCCTGTTCCTGTGCGTACTATCCATGTTCGTTATTTATATAGGTTTCCAGTTAGTAGCAGTCTATCTCTTTGCTGTAGCATTGCTCCTGCTCGTCATTTCGCTCATGTTCTCCGTGTGGGAAATCCAAATCTCCTCACACTCATTAGAACTCCATTTAACCGAACTTAAAAAGAGCCATAACCTCCACGAAGAAGAATCTGTCAGCCACCTCATTATATCCAAAACAAAAAAAGGAGTCAAAAAAATAATTCATTAAAACTAAAAAATATTTTGCAGATATAAAAAATCATTTTACCTTTGCAGTCGCAATTGAAAAAAACGGTCCCTTCGTCTATCGGTTAGGACGCCAGGTTTTCATCCTGGAAAGAGGAGTTCGATTCTCCTAGGGACTACAATACATTAAAGAATTTATTTCAAAAAGAAATGGCAAATCACAAATCATCTGTAAAAAGAATCAGACAAACTGAAAAACGCAGATTGCATAATAAATATTACGCAAAAACGGCTCGCAATGCTGTGCGCAAACTTCGTGCATCACATCTGAAATCAGAAGCATCGGAAATGCTCCCGAAAGTGGCTGCAATGTTAGACAAATTAGCAAAAAGAAACATCATCCACAAAAACAAGGCAAGCAACTTAAAATCAAAATTAGCCATCCATATCAATAAAATGGCGTAATTTCGATTTCTAATATACCAAAGCTCTACTTCGTTGAAGTGGAGCTTTTTTTGTTTAAATCATTAGGGCGCGCCCCCTCAACAACCTTTTTCGGTTGTACAGACGCGATTAATCGCGTCTCTACGAGGATCGGGGTCGGGCTATCCGCTATACTCCTCGCTCGCATTCCTATCCGGTTCGTGGGGGCGTTGCATGCAACGCCCCTACCACATCCCTATTCCGTTCGCTGCGGGGTGTCGCCGGTGGCTGAGCGCAGTCGAAGTCATCCCTCGCGCATGCGCCAAAGGCGCGTTGGCGAACCGGTTCGTAAATAACTCAAAAATAAAAATAAAAACAGTATCACAGAATTATTATCTTTGCAATACCATACAATCACAAAAAATGAGCACACAACAAACATGGCGCGAAAACGCTCTAATAGCCTCACGCGCATTAAATCTTATTTCAGACGACACAATCAATCAAATACTCCTCGCAGTAGCCGACGAAGCCGTAGCAAAAGCCGATTTTATTTTATCCGAAAATAAAAAAGACTTGGACGCCATGGACAAATCCGACCCCATGTACGACCGCCTGTTGCTTTCGCGCGAGCGACTCGAAGGCATTGCTGCCGATATGCGCAATGTAGCCTCGCTCTCCACGCCATTAGGAAAAGTGCTGGAAAAACGAACCCTGTACAATGGATTGGAACTAACCAAAATAACAGTCCCTTTCGGTGTCATCGGCATTATTTACGAAGCCCGTCCCAATGTAAGTTTTGATGTATTCTCACTTTGCCTCAAATCGGGCAATGCCTGCGTGCTCAAAGGCGGAACCAATGCGCACAACTCCAACACAGCCATTGTTAGTGTTATAAAAGAAGTGTTGAAGCAATTCAATGTGGACGAAAATATAGTTACCCTTTTGCCCGCCGGACGCGAAGCTACATCCGATTTATTGAATGCTGTCGGTTATGTCGATTTGATCATTCCGCGCGGTGGAAGCGGTTTGATAAACTTCGTGCGCGACAATTCTCGCGTGCCCGTTATCGAAACCGGAGCCGGCGTGTGTCATGTGTATTTCGACGAATTTGGTGATAAAGAAATTGGAGCTGAGATTGTATTTAATGCCAAGACACGCCGTGTAAGCGTTTGTAACTCATTAGACTGTTTAATAATCAACGAAAAACGATTAGTGGATTTGCCTTCTATTTGTGAAAAATTAGCCACTAAAAATGTAATTATCGAAGCCGATACCAAAGCGTTTACCTTTTTAACTGGAAAATATCCAAACAATTTATTGCAGAAAACCACTGCCGATAGTTTTGGAACAGAGTTTTTGGATTATAAAATGAGTATTAAAACCGTTGCAAATGTAAAAGAAGCCATCGAACACATCAATACTTATGGCTCAAAGCACAGTGAAGCAATCATTTCTACTAATGAAGAAAATATCGCTATTTTTGAAAAAATGGTTGATGCTGCTTGTGTGTATGCCAATGCCTCCATTTCGTTTAGCGACGGAGCACAATTTGGCATGGGAGCTGAAATCGGTATCAGTACACAAAAACTCCATGCTCGTGGACCAATGGCATTGCCGGAATTGACAAGCTACAAATATATTATTAAAGGCGAAGGACAAACTCGCTCTTAAAACATAAAACCAAATTAATGGCTGACATTATACTACATAATGAATATCGTGATTGGCTACTCAACCTTAAACAGCAGATAAAAACGGGGCAAATAAAAGCTGCCTTGTCTGTCAACAGCCAAATGATTATGCTTTATTGGGATTTGGGCAGACAAATTGTTGAAAAGCAAGAAAATGCCAAGTGGGGAAGTGGTTTTATAGATCAGTTGAGCAAGGATTTGCGGGAGGAATTTCCTGAAATGACAGGGTTTTCTGCAAAAAATCTCCGTACTATGCGACTCTTTTATGTTTTTTATTCGCAAATTGGAGAACAGCCTGTTCAACAATTAGAAACACAAATTACAAAACAACTTATTTCGTTTTTTTCTGTTGAGGATTTAAAAGAATCCGAACAACTTGTTCGGAAATTGCAATACTCAGATAATCAAATAAATGTATTTTGGAAACAACTTGTTTCCAAATTGGCATTAATCCCTTGGGGACATCATATCAAAATAATACAAAAGGTAAAAGACCATGATCAAGCCCTATTCTACATTAACAAAACCATCGAAAATAATTGGAGTCGTGCTGTCCTCGAATATCAAATAGAGAGTAATCTTTATAGCAGACAAGGGAAAGCGATTACAAATTTCAGTGCAACTTTACCCGCACCCCAAAGCGATCTTGCCAACGAGTTGATGAAAGATCCCTACAATTTTGATTTCTTGCAGTTGTCTGAGAAAGTGAAAGAAACCGACCTCGAAAAGGCTCTTGTACAACATATTTCACATTTTCTGCCCGAATTGGGAATCGGTTTTGCCTACATGGGACGGCAGTTTCTGCTCAAAGTAGGGAAGAAAGACTATCGAACCGATTTGTTGTTTTATCACACGCGATTGAAAAGTTATGTGATTATTGAACTGAAAACTAAAGAATTTGAACCTGAATTTGTTGGCAAACTAAATTTTTATATTTCGGCAATAAACGAATTGGTAAAAGATAATCACGACAAACCAACCATAGGAATTTTACTTTGCAAAAATAAAGATAATTATGAAGTAGAATTTTCCTTGAAAGATGTGAATAACCCTATTGGTGTGAGCACATTCCATTACACAGAATTGTCCGAAGATATGAAAGCTCTCTTGCCTTCGGAAGAAAAACTACAAAATGAACTGTTAATATTCGAACGCAAACTTGCAACAAAATAAAACATTAAAATAAATACAATATGAGATACTACACCAATGTAAAAGACCTCGGCGATTTGAATGCCGCCATCAAAGAAGCACTTGAAGTAAAGAAAAACCGCTTTGCTTACAAACAGTTAGGACAAGATAAAACTTGCCTGATGATATTTTTCAACGCAAGTTTGCGTACTCGCTTAAGCACGCAAAAGGCAGCCATGAATTTAGGAATGAACACGATGGTACTCGATGTAAATCAAGGCGCCTGGAAGCTCGAAACCGAACGCGGTGTTATCATGGATGGCGACAAAGCCGAACATTTGCTCGAAGCTGTGCCTGTAATGGGGCAATATTGCGACATTATCGGTGTGCGTGCCTTTGCACAGTTTGAAAGCAAAAAGTTTGATTATGAAGAAACTATCTTAAATCAATTTATTAAATATGCAGGCAAGCCGGTTTTTAGTATGGAAGCTGCAACAGCACATCCCTTGCAGGCATTTGCCGATTTAATCACTATTGAAGAATATAAGAAAAAACCTCGCCCCAAGGTGGTGCTTACTTGGGCACCGCATCCACGGGCATTGCCTCAAGCAGTGCCTAATTCATTTGCCGATTTTATGAATGAGGCCGATGTGGATTTCGTCATCACACACCCGAAAGGTTACGAATTGGCAGAACAATTTGTGCGTGGTGCTCATGTAGAATACAACCAACGCAAAGCATTTAAAGGAGCCGACTTTATTTATGCTAAAAATTGGGCTGCCTACCAAGACCCGAATTACGGACAAATATTGAGCAAAGATATGAGTTGGACAGTGGATACTGAAAAAATGCAATTAACTGATAATGCCTATTTTATGCACTGTTTGCCCGTTCGCCGCAATATGATTGTAACCGATGATGTGATTGAAAGCCCGCAGTCGATAGTTATACCCGAAGCCGCTAACAGAGAGATTTCAGCGCAAGTAGTAATTAAGCGAATGTTGGAAAACTTATAAAATATAACCAAATTCGGTTATATTTTAAAT
This sequence comes from Paludibacteraceae bacterium, assembly GCA_031553685.1. Lineage (GTDB taxonomy): Bacteria > Bacteroidota > Bacteroidia > Bacteroidales > Paludibacteraceae > JAFGVL01. The sequence continues at coordinate 42,100 of JAVBLE010000043.1, forward strand.
TATAACTAAAAACGGTTATATTTTGAATTATAACTAAAAACAGTTATATTTGCATGAATTTTAATGTAAAACAGTATGTTTCTTGCAGTTATAACCGGAGATATTGTTGGTTCTAAAAAGACAAAGCCTAAAAATTGGCTACCGTTGTTAGAACAATCCTTGTCTAAATTCGCCATTAATACGAAGTTGTGGAAGATTTATCGAGGAGATAGTTTCCAAATGGAGGTTCATTTAGAAAATGTCTTTGAAGCTGTTTTTTACATAAAAACTTGCGTCAAAACACAAGCGCCGTTAGATGTGCGAATGGCTGTTGGAGTGGGCGAAAAAACACACAAAGGGAAATCGGTAATGACTTCCAACGGTTCGGCTTATATCAATTCAGGCGAATTGTTCGATCGGCTGAAAAAACAAACCATCGGTATTAAAACCACTTGTGCAACACTCGATGAACAGCTCAATTTGATCCTGAGTTTGGCAATGTTGCAAATGGAAAAGTGGAATGCGAATTTGTCCAAAACAGTGTTGTTTATGCTCAATAATCCCACTCTTACGCAGTTGGAAGTTGCTGCTGCTTTGGGCAAAAAACAAGCGCAACTGAGCCGTGAGTTAAAACGGGCAAACTACGAGGAAATACAAAAAACAATTGCTTATTGCACTAAAATATTGATGGAAAAATGTTAGAATTTGCCTTAAAAATCCTGCTGGCACACCTTCTTTCCGACTTTTTGTTGCAACCGAATAAATGGGTTGAAAGCCGCAGTGCAAAGCATTATAAATCAAAATCGTTGTATCTGCATGCTTTGGTACATTTTGCAGTTCTGTCGTTGGTGTTGTTGCCCGACTTTTGTACTTATTTTTGGGGTATAATTGCGATTACGGTCAGTCATTTTATAGTCGATTTGACAAAAAATTATGCCGAAAAACACATCAAAAATCATAAAGCCATTCTTTTTCTGTCCGACCAAGTGCTTCATTTGTTGGTGCTTGCGTTGGTCGTTTTAGCATATTTCCCATGTGCAATACATTTTGGTTTTCTTTCGTCGCCCAAACTATTGGCGGTTCTGATTGCCGTTTTGCTGGCAACTTCGGTTTCGATGATTATCATCAAACTGTTTTTTGCCAAATGGAAATTGTCCGACCTGAAAGATGAAAGCAACGAACCCGAAACGCTTGCAAATGCAGGCAAAACCATCGGAATTATTGAGCGATTGCTGATTATTATTCTTATTGTAGCCGATATGCCCGAAGGAATAGGTTTTCTATTGGCTGCCAAGTCGGTTTTCCGTTTTGGCGATCTGACCAATGCGAAGGACAAAAAACTAACTGAATATATTTTGCTCGGAACGCTGATGAGCTTTACCTCAGCAATAATTATCGGTCTTGGATTGAAATATATTTTGAAAAACTTTTAAAATGAAAGATAAATTAACCCTCATCAAAGTAGGCGGACAAATAGTAGAAGAGCCTGAAACGCTACAGCAATTATTGTCCGATTTCAGCAAAATAACCGGACACAAAGTGTTGGTGCATGGCGGTGGGCGGGCGGCTACCAAAATAGCGGCTCAACTCGGCATTGAAAGTCAAATGGTAAACGGCAGGCGAGTAACCGACGCCGAAACATTGAAAGTAGTTACGATGGTGTACGGCGGACTGATAAACAAACAAATCGTAGCCGGACTGCAAGCGCTCAATGTAAATGCGCTGGGTTTGACCGGTGCCGATATGAATTACATGCGCAGCGAAAAACGCCCTGTCAAAGAGGTTGACTACGGTTTTGTAGGCGATGTAAAAGAGGTGGATGCCGAAATCCTGTCCGAACTCATTTCGCAAAATGTAGTGCCTGTATTAGCTCCGCTTACACATGATAAAAAAGGAAATTTGCTTAATACGAATGCTGATACCATTGCCGGAGAAGCGGCTAAAGCTTTGGCAAAATATTTTGATGTAACACTTATGTTTTGTTTCGAGAAAAAAGGCGTGCTCAGCAATCCTGACGACGACAACAGCGTAATACCCACTATTACCAAAGCCGATTTTGAACAGTATGTAGCCGATGGCACCATTAACGGCGGCATGATACCTAAACTCGAAAATGCTTTTGAAGCTATTGCTGCAGGCGTAAAACAAGTTGTTATTACCAAAGCTGATGAGATTGGACAAAGTTCGGGAACGATTGTGAAATAAATTTATGGAAACTATAAACATACTTAAAACGCTGATATCCATACCGTCATTCAGTCGGAAAGAAACGGCGGTTGCCGATGCTTTGCAGGCGCATATCGAAAGCGCAGGCTATATTTGCAATCGCAGTGGGAATAACCTGTGGCTTGTGTCGCCGGCGTTCGACGAAAGCAAACCGACTATTTTGCTCAATTCGCATATTGATACGGTGAAACCGGTGCAAGGTTGGACATTAGACCCATTCACCCCCACCGAAAAAGACGGGAAAATTTACGGGCTTGGAAGCAACGATGCCGGTGCAAGTGTGGTGAGTTTGTTGTATGCTTTTTTTGCTTTGTCGGCGAAAACACAGAGTTATAATTTGATTTTTGCCGCTACAGCCGAAGAAGAGGTTTCGGGGGCAAACGGGATTGAAAGTTTATTGAAAATATTACCCAAAATAGATGTTGCTATTGTGGGCGAACCGACCGGCATGCAGCCTGCCATTGCCGAAAAAGGATTGATGGTGCTCGATTGTGCCGCCTACGGAAAAGCCGGACATGCTGCCCGCAACGAAGGCGAAAATGCTATTTATAAGGCATTGGATGATATTTTGTGGTTTAAAAATCATCGTTTCGAAAAGAAATCCAATCTTTTGGGTGAAGTGAAGATGAGCGTAACGATGATAAACTCCGGCACACAGCACAATGTGGTGCCCGACTGTTGCTCGTTTGTAGTAGATGTTCGTTCGAACGAATGTTATTCAAACCAAGAACTTTTGGATGAAATAACCCAATCGGTACGATGCGAAGTGAAAGCTCGTTCAACGCGGTTGAACTCATCGTTTATTGATGAAAATCATACTATTATACAAAAATGTATTAGGATGGGATTGCAGCCGTTTGGCTCGCCGACACTTTCTGATCAAGCTTTGATGCCTTTCCCAAGTTTAAAAATGGGTCCGGGCGAATCGGCGCGCTCGCATACGGCAGATGAGTTTGTTTTTGTGGGGGAAATTGAAAACGCGATTGAGACTTATGTGGAACTGTTGGACGGGCTGCACTTCGACTTAGCTCAGTGACCACGACTTGTCTCTACGGTACGCCAACTCGTCCCGCAGGGCGATTGCGCGAGGGATAGGAGCGGCACCCCGCAGCGAACAGGATATGGGATGCAGTAGAGACGCAAAATCTTGCGTCTCTACAACCCGGATAGGAATGCGAGCGAGGAGTATAGCGGATAGCCCGACCCCGCCTTTGTGTACGAATGGTTTAACGATGGGCAGATATATTGGTTTGCCCCAACGCAACCGAAATGGGAATGCGGCGGGGGCGCGCCCAAATGATGTTTTGTGTATTGAAAGTGAAGAAATTGAAATTGTTATGAATGACTTGATGGCTTGCGGTTGTGATAAAATGACTACCTTTGCACCTCAATTTTTTATAAAGGAAGATAAAATAAATGAATTTTGTAGAAGAACTGGAATGGCGCGGTATGGTGCATACGACCATGCCGGGTACGCAGGAACAACTGGAAAAGGAAATGACTTCGGCGTATGTGGGTATCGACCCGACTGCCGACTCGCTGCATATAGGGCACTTGGTGAGCGTGATGATGCTAAAGCATTTTCAGCGAGCGGGGCACCGCCCGATAGCCCTCGTAGGAGGCGCTACGGGTATGATTGGCGACCCGTCAGGGAAATCGCAAGAGAGAAACCTGCTTAATGAGGAGACGCTTCGTCATAATCAGGAGGCGATCAAATCGCAACTGTCTCGTTTCCTTGATTTTACAAGTGATGCGCCGAACGCGGCTTTGCTGGTGAATAATTACGACTGGATGAAAAATTTTTCGTTCCTCGATTTTATTCGTGATGTGGGTAAACATATCACAGTCAACTATATGATGGCGAAAGATAGCGTGAAGAAACGGATTTCGGGCGAGTCTTCGGATGGGATGTCGTTTACGGAATTTACTTACCAGCTGGTGCAGGGTTATGATTTTTTGTTTTTGTATGAAAATTATAATTGCCGCCTCCAGATGGGGGGTAGCGACCAATGGGGAAATATTACGACGGGTACTGAACTTATTCGCCGCAAGGTAGGAGGGGAGGCGTTTGCGCTTACTTGCCCGCTGATAACGAAGGCTGATGGCGGTAAGTTTGGGAAAACGGAAAGTGGTAATGTGTGGTTGGATCGGCGGTATACTTCGCCTTACAAATTTTATCAGTTTTGGTTGAATGTGAGCGATGCGGATGCCGAAAAGTATATTAAGATTTTTACTTTCCTTTCGAAAGAAGAAATTGATGCGTTGGTTGCCGAGCAGAATGCTGCACCGCACTTGCGCCCATTGCAAAAGGCGTTGGCTAAGGAAATAACTGTGATGGTGCATTCGGAAGAGGATTATGCAGCGGCGGTGGAGGCTTCGAATATTTTGTTTGGAAATTCGACTTCGGATGTGTTGCGGAAGTTGGATGAGGATACTTTGTTGTCTGTTTTTGAGGGTGTTCCGCAGTTCGAAATTTCTAAAGCTGAATTGGTTTCGGGGATTAAAGCGGCTGAATTGTTTGTGGAAAAGACGGCTGTGTTTCCGTCGAAAGCTGAGTTCCGGAAAATGGTGCAGGCAAATGGTTTCTCGGTGAATAAAGATAAATTTGCGGATGCAGAAACTGTGATTACTGCCGAAAACCTTATTTCGGATAAATATCTTTTGGCTCAAAAGGGGAAGAAGAATTATTTTTTGCTGATTGCAAAATAATTATTCGCGATAGATAAAGAAAAAATTAACCAAATACGAATAGAAGAATATGACTACAGATCGACTATCTAAATCATTCGAAAAATTTGTTTCATCACAATCGACATTAACTTTTGCGGTGTCTGATGACAATACGCCTTATACCGCGCAGTGTTTTTATGCGTATTTGCCGGATGAAAAAGTATTGATATTCAAGTCGAGAGAGGCTACACGGCATATAGAGTGGGCTTTGCGCAACGAAAGAGTGGCGGGAACAATTAATCCCGATAAATTAAATAAGAAAATAATTAAAGGGGTTCAGTTTTCGGGAACTTTTGTTACGGACGAAAAAATACTTTCAACCGGAAGCAGGGTTTATTATAAAACTCATCCGTTTGCTGTGGCAATGGTGGGTACTGCTTTTTGGGCGGTAAAGATTGATAGTATGAAGTTTACTCACAATATTCTTGGAGTAAAGAAGACTGAGGAGGAGTGGTGTCGATAAGGCTTTAGGTAGTTGTTATTAGATTAAAAAAGGGAAAAATGGATTATTTTTTATTGATTGCACAATAAATTTTTGCAAAAAAGAAAAATAATACTACCTTTGCAACGCTTTTCAGAAAAGCAATAGGATTGTCCCATGGTGTAACGGTAGCACTACAGTTTTTGGTACTGTCTGTCTAGGTTCGAATCCTGGTGGGACAACTTTTTAATGAAATTTACGCACTAACAGGCGGTTACAGATATTCTGTAACCGCCTTTGGCATTATAATCCCTATCGTGGTTTTTTCGGGGGTTCAGCGTAGGTTTAAATGATTTTGTCGCCAAATGCGCCGCCAAATGATTTTTTAACAAATGAGACTTTTAACGCAAATCGGACGAACGAAAAATAACGGGCTTGCACCTGTCTATGTGGTTTGTTATGTACAGCGCGAACGGATTAGATTTCAAACAGGCGTAGATATTGAACCTAAATATTATGATATCGAAGCACACGATCTAATTACTAAGGGTAAGAGTATTAAAGATAGTATGCTGTTGGTTAATAATGTGAAAATTCCACCAACTATTTTGACCTCGTTACCTATTACATTGTCCTGCCTGGATAAGCCTCCAATGCCTTTTCCAAAACAACTAATGATTTAGCCAAATCTTCTTTATTCAGAACATATGCAATACGGACTTGATTCTTTCCTAATCCGGGAGTAGTATAGAATCCTGAACCTGGAGCCATAAATACGGTTTGTCCTTCATATTCAAATTCGTTGAGGCACCATTCACAGAACTTATCCGAATCATCGACCGGCAATTTTGCCATCGTGTAAAATGCTCCCATCGGGATAGGAGAGTAAACGCCTGGAATACGGTTTAATCCATCAATCAGGAATTTGCGGCGTTCTACATATTCGTCGTAAGTTTCGCGCAAATAATCTCCATCGGCATCAATAGAAGCTTCGGCAACGATTTGCCCTATTAATGGAGGACTTAGGCGTGCCTGACAGAATTTGGTAATTGTCTTTTGTAGTTCTTTGTTTTTGGTAATCAATGCTCCTACGCGGATACCACACTCGCTGTAGCGCTTGGAGACCGAATCGATAAGAACTACATTCTCTTCAATGCCTACCAAATGGAATGCCGAAATATAAGGCGAGCCGGTGTAAACAAATTCACGATACACTTCGTCCGAAAATAAATACAAATCATATTTTTGAACCAGATTTTTAATCTGATTCATTTCAGCACGCGAATACAAATAGCCAGTCGGGTTGTTCGGATTACAAATCATAATCCCTTTAGTGCGCTCGTTGATAAGCGCTTCAAACTTATCCACATGAGGCAATGCAAATCCTTCTTCGATAGTCGAGGCTACCGTGCGGATAACCGCTCCGGCTGATACCGCAAACGCCATGTAATTGGCATAAGCAGGCTCTGGAATGATAATTTCATCACCCGGATTTAGGCATGCCAAAAAGGCAAATAGCACGGCTTCCGAACCTCCTGTAGTGATAATGATATCGTCGGCAGCTACATTAATATCATATTTGGCATAATAATGCACCAGTTTTTCGCGATAGCTGCGGAAACCGTTGCTTGGGCTGTATTCCAATATATTATGATCAATATTCTTAATGGCATCAAGCCCTTCTTTGGGTGTGGGCAAGTCTGGCTGACCTATATTGAGGTGATATACTTTCAATCCGCGGGCTTTAGCAGCATCTGATAATGGCACCAACTTGCGGATAGGTGAAGCTGGCATGGCAACACCTCGCGTTGAAATTTTAGGCATATATTAGTAATGTATTTTTTAGTTTAATTTGCAAAGATACAACAGAATTGCGAATTAATTTTGAATTCTTCCGGATGCGGTATTTAAAATTTTTATTTTCTCGTTTAAATTATAGGCAGATAACAAGGTATCCAAATCAATATGCAGGCGGAAATTCCATACATTGTTGGGGTTGTCGGGTACATTAATCCGTTCGGCATGGGTATCTGGCAGGCGCAACGATTCGTCCATTGCCAACCAGTCTTGCATGGGTAAAACAACCCACATGGCAGGCGATTGGAGATGCCGTTGCACAATTCGCGAGGCAATCCATGTTTCGCAAGTGGTGGGAGCAATGCCTGCTATGCCTAATTGATTGTTGTAATAGTGTTGTGTGCATTTGGGTTTTTCTTCCCACCATTGACGCATCGGGCTCATATCGTGTGTTGAAGTAGTGCAAACCGACATATAGGGTGCATTTGCCGGATTGCCGAATGCAACGCCATATTCCTTAGGCATGCGTTCAATTTCGAGCGAAAGAATATTTAGCTCGTGCATTACTTCGGGTACACAGGCGGGTATCATGCCCAAATCCTCGCCGCAGCAAAGCATCGGGGTTTCCGAGATTAGTTGAGGCAACTTATGCAATGCCTGATGCCGCCAAAATTCGTTGTGTTTCTGAAAAAAATATTCATTGTACAAATGCTCGAAAATCCCTTTTTCGTGTTCGGAGAGAAGTTCAAACCGTTCGTTGTTGCGATACGAAATGCGCGGATGATAACGGTCGGTTTGTGCAAGGTCTTTTACAAAAAGTACCTGACAGGCAGTTTGATACAATCCTTCGCGTATGGCAATGTCTTTGTCGGTTAGTTTCTTTTTTTGCTTAAAATAAGATGCTATTTTGCGTTGCGTGTTGAAATCGGAAAGCAGTGCATACTTTCCACTTGATTTCTTTTCCAAGAAATGTTTTTTTGCAAATGCTGCATGTTCGCCAAAAGTTTTATTTACAAAATCGTCCGAAACGCGCGGTTTTAATAGCTTTGGTTCAAAATCCAAACCGTACGCGTCGATAAAACCTTCGGAAATGGGCAATGCCGGACTGAATTGTCCCAGCAATCCCCATTTTTGTTCGGTTGGTATTTGCCATATGCGGAAAAATCCTAAAATATGGTCGATGCGGTATGCGTCGAAATATTGAGCCATGCAGCGCAATCGAGCTTTCCACCACGCAAAATCGTCTTTTGACATTGCTTCCCAGTTGTAGGTGGGGAAGCCCCAGTTTTGTCCCCGTTCCGAAAAGTCGTCGGGTGGAGCGCCGGCTTGCACATCGCGGTGAAACAGGCTAGGGTGCTGCCATACATCTACACTGCGCGGGCTTACCCCAATCGGAATATCGCCTTTGAGCAATATTCCCTTCGATTTTGCATATTCGTGTGCTTCTTGCAGCTGGTTGTGCAAATGATATTGTACAAAGCAATAAAATTCTACTTTTTCAGCGTTTTCAGTGTGGAATTTTTTGGCTGCTTTTTGTTCATATTTCTTAAGTTCAGTCCAGTTTCCGAAATTAGAATTACCTTGTTTATCCCTTAAGCAACAGAAGATAGAGTAGGGGAGCAACCAATCTTTATTTTCAGCAAAATATTTTTTATATGATTTGGAAGATAAAACGGCGTCTTTTTCTTGCTGATAAATGAGTTGCAGGTATTTATTCTTCAATTCGTTTACAGCTACATAATCGACAGAAGGAAGTGCGTTTAATCGTTTTTTTTCTTTGGCGAAAAATGTAATATCGACTTTGTTATTCAGTTTGCCAACCGCCTCCAACCGCAAATACATGGGATGCAATGCAAAAACCGACATTACATTGTAGGGATACGAATCGGCAATGGTAGAGGTGAGTGAAGTGTCGTTTACAGGCAGGGTCTGTATCAAATGCTGACCGGTGAGTACAGCCCAGTCAACCAGCTTTTTCAAGTCAATGAACTCGCCCACACCAAAACTTTCCTTACTGCGCAACGAAAAAATGGGTACCGCTACGCCTGCTCCTCGAAATGGTGTGAGGTCAAAATGCAATTGGTAATCTGTCAGGAAAAGGTTATTTTGTTGTTGTCCGTTTACGGCGCGATTCCAGCCGGTTTCCCATGAGACGACCTGTTTGGTTTCGGCATTGTATATTACATATTTGTATTCCAACGGGAATTCAATATGAGTTGTTTCTATTTCGGCGTTCCATTGACGGAAATTAAGAGTTTGTAGAACAATCGCTTTATCGGTTTGCCAATTGCCCAATGCGGGTTGATTGCCCAACACAGCGAGTTGCCATTGGTTCATTCGGAGAAGTTCTGCCCAATGGGCTTCGTAGGATAAAGTGAAAGTTAAACGCATAAAGTTTATTTTATTTTTTTCGGCTCATGACAAAAAGTGTACCGGAACGCCAACCCGTCCTGAAAGGCGGATGCGCGAGGGATGGAAGCGGAAAGCCCGCAGCGTAGCGAGGACTTGCAGCGTACAGCCCGACCCCGCTCTTGTGTACAAATGTTGGTCGAAATGGGAATGTGGCGGGGACGCGCCCAAATAATATTTCGGAATTATCCCTTTTTCTCAAGAGTAAAAGGGATAATTCCGTAGTATTTTTGTTGTATAATAAGCTATTTTTCAGGAAAAAACTGGTTACGAATTATTGCATTCAGCTCCTCCTTGCTTTTCATTCCTACAGAAATGAAGTATTGCTTTTGGTCTTTGATGAAGATAAGCGCCGGAATGTTGGTGATTTTAAATGCTTCGGTAATTTCGGGTTCTTTGTCCACATCGATGCTGTAAATGGTAAGGCTGTCGCCATACTCGGCTTGTAGCTCAACCAAAACAGGGTAGATTTTTTTGCATGGAGCGCACCAGGTTGCTTTGAAATCAATAATGATGGGCTGTGTACCCTTGTAATTAAATTTCTTGTCTTTTTTAAAATCCCACACATTTTTTGTGAAAGAAGATTTGTTGAGCGTTTGGAGTTCTTTTTTCGTTTGTGCCGAAAGGCTGATAGCCATTAATAATAATAAGCCGAGAATAGTTGTTTTTTTCATTTGTATTATTTTCTATATATTTCGATTTTCTTCTTTGAAGTTTTATTTATCCGTTCAAGGTTCTTAATATCGCTCAATACGACCGAGAAGTTATAACATTCGGAGATCGCTTTTTTCTCGGTAGGAGTGAGTGTAAAAGTGGTTTTACCTTCCGATCCTTCGAGCGTAACGGTAATTGTTTTTGCCATGTTTTCTTGCACAAAAGTAGCTATCGCTTTATTGTCAGTTCCTTTGTACATGGTGGTTTCAAGAACTGTACCTTCGCTCTCGAAGCTGTTTTGATAGTTGCTGTCAGGGATGGGCTGCGTTTCGACAAACAAATCGCCCGCCGAGAATTTCATTGCGTTATGTTTCAACGCTTTGCCGCCGGCATAGGAACTCATCAACATAAATTCGCCGTTTTCCTGTACCATTGCCTTGATAAAAGTGCGCGCCGAATTGCCTGAAAGCTTTTGTTGTTTGTACACATATTTCCCTTCGGTTTCGTATTTTTCGTTTATTTCCAAAACCATGTTTTTGTCGAGCGAATCAAGCTCAGCGCGCTTAATTCGCAGCAAACTATCGGTGTAATTGATGGTGCGATCCAATTCAATCACTTGTATTTTGTTCGCAATGCTTTTTGATTTTTCGCGCACCTCAATTTCGCGCCGATACACTGTGTTGATCGTGTCAATCTGCAACTTCGCCGCGTTGTACTGTCTTGCATTGAAAAGTATTTCAGCTTTTTGCAGATGTTGTTCAGCCAGTTTCTTATCCGATGGGATTACTACGAATAGAACAACAGCAACAATAGCTGCAATTAAAACGATTATGCCTGTGATTATTAGAATTTTCTTTTTCATTTATCTAAATCTTTTTTGCAAAAATAATATAATTCTTTGTAGTAAAAATCAGATTTGATTATCGAAATTGAAAGTATTAAGAAACATGTTTTTGATATTTTCTTTCATTAAATCGGTATCCGAACATGATTTTTTATTGATAAGCAAATATGAACTCATTTCTGGGAATGCATAATGTTCAAAAGTTTCGCGTCCAATCATCGCATCGGCAATAAAACTATAAATCCGGAACCGTTGATTTTGGTTATAACTCTCTATTTTATTAGACGCTAAGTCGATCATTCTGGAACCATTAAATGCAAAAGAAAAATCAGGATATTTTTTAAGAAGTATAGGTAAAATAGAAGCACAAGTAATGAAAATTTTTATTGCTTTATGTTTGTTAGTCAATAAGTTATATTTATTTTCTAACTTTTTGTGTATTGCAGCATAGTATTTTACAACAAAAGTATTGTGTTCGTACAATTCTGCTCTCACAATATACTTTACGCCGGCACTTGTGCGAAATTTAAATATTTCGGCAAAAATAAAGTCATCACCTGCTTTAGGCGATGACTTTTGTATATGAGCAACATTATATCCTTGACTATCCAACATTTAAGGCACCAATGCGTTATATTCTACAACAGGACTACAGTAAGTACTCTTTTTTACTTTTATTCCACTGCCAATAATTGTCTTCAATTTAATGAATTTTTTATCAGAGTAAACTTCCCAATTCAGGCGTTCTGATTTTTTTCTTTTATGAGTGGTTATTGTTTTCATATATAATATCTTACAACTGCAAATATATCATTTATTATCAAGAAATCAAAATTTATTTTTTCAGTAAAGCAATATCCAGTACCTCTTTCATATCCCGCACAAAATGAAATTTCAAACCTTTAATATAAGCCGGATTAATCTCTTCAATATCTTTTCGGTTGTCTTCGCAAAGGATAATTTCGGTAATGCCGGAGCGTTTGGCAGCCAAAATCTTTTCGCGGATACCGCCCACTGGAAGCACTTTTCCTCGAAGTGTGATTTCGCCTGTCATGGCAAGCGCTTTTTTGATCTTTCGTTTGGTGAAGATAGACGCTAACGCCGTTGTCATCGTTATTCCTGCCGAAGGACCGTCTTTGGGTATCGCGCCTTCGGGCACATGCAGATGTACATTCCATTCTTCAAATACATTTTCGTCAATACCTAAGTTGTGAGCATGCGACTTGATGTATTCCAACGCCAACATTGCCGATTCTTTCATCACTTCGCCCAAATTTCCAGTTAAGGTTAGCTTACCACCTTTGCCTTTACTCAAGCTCGATTCGATGGTGAGAATATCGCCGCCAACGGCTGTCCACGCCAAGCCGGTAACCACGCCGAAATATCCGTTCCCGTCGTAGTCGTGCATGCGGTAATCGGGCGATCCAAGGTATTCTTTCAAATCTTCTTCTTTCAGGTCGATAGAAACCGTTTCGCCCATAGCAATCCGTTTGGCAATGCGGCGCATGATTTGCGCTACTTTGCGATCAAGCTCGCGCACACCCGATTCGCGCGTGTACAATTCAATAATCTTTCGTACTACAGGCTTGGCAATGGACACTTGATCTTTTTGCAAGCCATGGTTTTCCATTTGCTTTGGTATCAGATGTCGGGTGGCAATCTCAATTTTTTCTTCCACAATATATCCGCTCACATCAATCAGTTCCATGCGGTCGATCAGTGGTTGCGAAATAGCGTTGATATTATTTGCCGTAGCAATAAACATCACTTTCGAGAGGTCGAAATCAATATCCAGGAAATTGTCGTGGAAAGCAAAGTTTTGTTCGGGGTCGAGCACTTCGAGCAGAGCCGACGACGGATCGCCTTTGTAATCGGCGTTTACCTTATCAATCTCGTCAAGGATAAATACCGGATTTGCCGAGCCAGCTTTGATAATATTCTGGATAATGCGTCCGGGCATTGCGCCGATATAGGTGCGGCGGTGTCCGCGAATTTCGGCTTCGTCGTGCAATCCGCCCAACGACATGCGAATATACTTGCGGTCTAAAGTCTTGGCAATCGATTTTCCAAGCGAAGTTTTACCCACTCCCGGAGGTCCGTACAGGCAAATAATCGGCGACTTCAAATCGCCTTTCAGTTTCAATACAGCCAAGTGTTCGAGTATGCGGTCTTTCACTTTATCCAACCCGAAATGATCTTGATTAAGTACTTTTTGCGCACGCTTCAAATTGAAATTGTCTTTGGTATATTCGCCCCAAGGAATATTGGTAATTACATCTAAATAATTGCTTTGCACGCCAAAATCGGGCGAATGCGAGTGTGTGCGCTCCAATTTGGCAAGTTCTTTTTCAAACACTTTTTGTACTGCTTCGTTCCAGTTTTTTGTTTTGGCACGCTCTTTAAACTCTTGTATTTCCTGACTTTTCGAATCGCCACCCAACTCGTCCTGAATAGTTTTCATTTGCTGTTGCAAAAAATATTCGCGTTGCTGCTGGTCTATGTCTTCACGGGCTTTGTTTTGTATCGAGGCTTTTATTTCGAGCAGTTGCGATTCTTTGCTCAACATTTCGAGCAGTTGGTAACCACGCTCCTGAATGTCTTCCATTTCGAGCAACAGTTGCTTGTCGTTTACTTTCAATCCGAAGTTTCCACACACATAATTAATCAACTGCACCGGATTTTCGATATTGCGAATGGCAAATGAAATTTCCTGCGGAAGGGTGCCCGAATTTTTGATGATTCTAGTTGCCAAATCCTTGATCGCTTCGATTAAAGCAAAAAAAGTGCGGTCGTCTTTAGGGGGTATACTTTCTTGCAATAACGATACTTGCCCGAGATAATATGGCTCGGTTTCGTTGATCTCGCGGAGTTCTACACGCTGCTTGCCTTCGAGCAAAACGGTGGTCGAACCGTCGGGCATTTCGATTATACGCATGATTTGCGCAATCGTCCCAATGTTGAATAAATCTTCTTTGGTAGGGTCGTCAGATTTTGCGTCCTTTTGTGTAAATACGCATAATGCACCGTTTTGCTGGTACACCTCGCGCACCAACCGCAACGATTTATTGCGCGATACCGACACCGGCAACATCACATCCGTAAACAGCACCATATTGCGTAGTGGCATAATGGGCAATAGCGTGTTTTCGTCCACTTTCAATTGTATTTCTTCCATTTGCTCGCCCAAAATAGGGATAAATTCGGCTTGCACATTGTCGTCGGCAAAAAAGTCTTCTATGTTGATATTCATGTTTTTTCAGAAAAATTCTTGCAAAGATAACCATTTGTGTTTGTTTTATAAAATAAGCGGACAACCTCGAAAAGTTGCCCGCTTATTTTTTAATGTTGAATACGAATTACCAAGCAGCCTGAAACTGCCGCAAGAACCGCACATCATTTTCGGAGAACAGGCGCAGGTCTTTTACTTGGAATTTCAGGTTTGAGACGCGTTCCACACCCATTCCAAAGGCGTATCCGGTATATACTTTACTGTCGATACCGCACTCTTCCAACACATTAGGATCGACCATGCCACAACCCAAAATCTCTACCCAACCCGTGTGTTTGCAGAACGGACAACCTTTTCCGCCACACAAATTACATGAAATATCCATTTCCGCCGAAGGCTCTGTAAATGGGAAATACGACGGACGAAGGCGGATTTTGGTATCCTCGCCAAACATTTCTTTGGCAAAATAAAGCAAAGCCTGTTTCAAATCGGCAAATGACACATTTTTATCAATATAAAGCCCTTCCACTTGATGGAAAAAGCAATGTGCACGGTATGAAATGGCTTCGTTGCGGTACACACGCCCCGGGCAAAGCACACGGATAGGCGGCTCTTGCGAAGTCATCACCCGCGATTGTACCGATGAAGTATGCGTGCGAAGCAGAATATCAGGATTTTTCTCAATAAAAAAAGTGTCTTGCATATCGCGGGCAGGATGTTCGGGCGGAAAGTTAAGTGCACCAAACACATGCCAGTCGTCTTCCACTTCGGGACCTTCGGCAATGGTAAAACCAATGCGCGAGAAAATATCAATAATCTCATTTTTTACCAACGAAAGCGGATGACGCGTTCCTAACGCAACAGGGTCGGCAGTGCGGGTAAGGTCGGTAACATTGTCCGAAACGGTTGCATTTTCAAATGATACTTTCAGTTCGTTAATTTTCTCTTGCGCTTTGTCGCGCAATTGATTAAGTAATTGACCTATTTCGCGTTTCTCTTCGTTAGCAACATTGCGAAAATCGTTAAATAGAGCGGTTACATCGCCTTTCTTGCTTAAATATTTAATGCGAAGCGCTTCTACTTCTTCATTGCTTTTAGCTGCTAAAGCCTCTATTTCCTGCGAAATTTGTTGAATTTTATTTTTCATTTAACGGAAATTTTTCCCACAAAGACACAAAGTTTGCAAAGAAAGTCATTTTATGTTCTTTGTGTCTTTGTGGGATTTGTTTTCAAAGGCTACAAAAGTAGTGTTTTTTTGTGTGTCTGTAAAAAATAATGTAAGTTTGCATGGCCTAAAAACAAAAATATGAATGCAAAAAACATACTCAATTTTCTTCAAGAATTAAAACAAAACAATAATCGCGAATGGTTTGCCGAGAATAAGGATTGGTATTTGCAATGCAAAACCGAGTTCGAGGCTATTAGTGATGCGCTGATTACCGAAATTGCAAAATTTGACGCGGAAATAAAAACAGTAGAGTCGAAAGATTGTATTTTCCGGATATACAAAGATACTCGCTTTTCGCACGACAAAACGCCTTACAAAACACATTTCGGCACATATATTGCCACGCGCGGCGGGCGCAAAAGTCCGCGCGGTGGTTATTATTTACATATCGATGCCGACCAAAGTTTTTTGGCTGCGGGCGTTTGGTGTCCCGAACCGAATGTGCTGAAAGCGCTTCGTCAAGCAGTGTACGAAAATATCGACGAGTTTTTGGGAATTATTGATGAAAAACAATTTAAATCGCGTTACACTTTTGCCGAAGATGGTAAGCTGAAAACTCTTCCGCGCGGTTATCCAAAAGAATTTCCACAAGCCGAATTGTTAAAATTGAAACATTATTGCGTCGAATGCCCAATAGAACAATCATTTTTAATGAAAGATGATTTTATAGCCAAGTCGGTTGAAATTTTAAAAATAAGTTATCCACTTAATCGCTTTTTAAATTATACGGTGGATGAGGTGTTGGATTTGTAAGAAAAATTTCGAAAATGAAACCCGAAAATAAAATACAATTATTTGAAAAACAGCAAGTTCGTTCCGTTTGGGATGAAGAGGCTGAGAAATGGTATTTCTCAGTACAAGATGTAGTGCAAATTTTGACAGAAAGTATTGATGTTAAACAGTATGTAAAGCGAATGCTAAGTCGTGATGAACAACTTAAATCCAACTGGGGTACAATTTGTACCCCAGTTGAAATGATCGCTACAGATGGGAAAAAGCGAAAAATACAAGCTGCTGATATTGAGGGTGTTTTTCGTATCATACAATCAATTCCTTCATCTAAAGCCGAACCATTCAAACAATGGTTAGCGCAAGTAGGTAGGGAGCGAATTGACGAAGTAATTGACCCGGAACTGTCTATCGACCGCGCTATTTTGAATTACAGACGCTTGGGGTATTCGGAAAATTGGATAAACCAGCGCATAAAATCAATAGAAGTGCGCAAGGCTTTGACTGATGAATGGGATAAAGCCGGCGTAAAAGAAGGCGAAGAATATGCTTTTTTAACCGACTTGATGACCCGAACTTGGAGCGGAATGACCACCAAACAATACAAGCAGCACAAAAATTTGAAAAAAGAAAATCTGCGCGATAATATGACTAATTTAGAGTTGATTATCAATATGTTGGCGGAAGCAACCGCAACTGAACTCTCAGCAAACAGTAATCCGCAAAATTTAGCTGAAAGTGCGACAGTAGCACACAAGGGTGCAACCGTAGCCAAAAATGCCCGTAAAGAAATAGAACAGCAAGGCGGAAAAGTAATTAGTGCACAAAATGCCAAACAACTTGGCAAACGCAAGGAAACCCAAAATAAATTAACCATATAATAAATTAATCATGATTTTAGATTCACTGAAAAACTCAGAGATGTACGAGTGCATGCATCCACGCTTCAAAGCGGCGTTCGATTTTGTAAAAAACACCGACTGGACAAAAATGGATTCGGGTAAATTTGAACTCGACGGTAAAAATCTGTTTGTAAACTTTGTAAAAATTCCCGGTAAAACAGTTGAAACAGCCAAAATGGAAACGCACAATGATTACATCGACATTCAAATTCCGTGTACTGCTGTAGAAACAATGGGTTATATCCCGACAATCGATTTGAAAGACCCGATTGACCCATATAGTCCCGAAAAAGACATTACTTTCTTCCGCGATCCGGCAACAACATTTATCAAAGTCGCTCCGGGGCAATTCGCTATCTTCTTCCCCGAAGACGGTCATCAACCAACGATTGCCGAGGGCACTTTCCAGAAAATTATTGTGAAGGTGAAAGTGAAATAGCAGTCTTTTCAAACCTTCCCAAGTGGTAGGATTTGTGTTCTTTACAGAATAAAGAACATGGAAATATTTAAGCAGATACAATTTTTTATGATTGTATTTGCTTTTTTGTTAGTATGTTTTCCAAAATCAATATTTCAAAATCCTCTTTTTTTCCTTACCTTTGCACACTTTGAAAAGTTCGTTCTTATATGAAAGAGACAAAGTATATTTTCGTTACAGGCGGTGTTACATCGTCGTTGGGTAAAGGGATTATATCCGCATCGTTGGGCAAATTATTGCAGGCGCGTGGTTATAAAGTTACTAACCAAAAACTTGACCCATATATTAATATCGATCCGGGTACGCTCAATCCGTACGAACATGGCGAATGCTATGTGGCAAGCGATGGGCATGAAGCCGATTTGGACTTGGGGCATTACGAAAGGTTTCTTAATGTGGAAACTTCGCGTGCCAACAATATCACTACCGGTCGCATTTACCAGAATGTGATAAACAAAGAGCGCCGCGGCGATTTTTTGGGCAAGACCGTTCAGGTTATTCCGCATATTACTGACGAAATCAAACGCAATATTAAAAACCTTGGCAGTAAGCATGATTACGACTTTGTAATTACCGAAATAGGTGGTACGGTAGGCGATATCGAATCGTTGCCCTATATCGAAAGCGTGCGTCAGTTGCGTTGGGAACTGGGCAAAAATTGCCTTTGCATTCACCTTACCTATGTGCCTTATGTGGCAGCAGCTAAGGAATTGAAAACCAAGCCGACACAGCACTCAGTAAAACTTTTGCAGGAAGAGGGCGTGCAGCCCGATGTTTTGGTGCTTCGTACCGAACATCCGATTACGCCCGAAGTGCGCCGCAAAGTGGCTTTGTTCTGCAATGTAGCTCCCGAAGCAGTTATCGAGTCAATAGATGTGCAAAGCATTTACGAAGTGCCGGTGCGAATGCAAGCCGAAGGTTTGGATAAAATCGTACTCGAAAAAATGGGCATGCCAACCGACACCGTTGCCGATATGGCAGACTGGAATGCTTTCTTGGAAAAAATGCAAAATGCTACCGAAACCGTTACAATCGGTTTGGTTGGTAAGTATGTGCGTTTGCCCGATTCATATATTTCTATTATTGAGTCGCTTAAACATGCGGCGGCATACAATAACCGCAAGTTAGACCTGCGCCTGATTCCTTCGGACGATATTGACGCGACCAATGTGGAAGATATACTTGCCGGAATACAGGGCGTGCTTATCGCTCCGGGCTTTGGTGGTCGGGGTATTGAGGGCAAAATAACGGCTATCCGGTACGCTCGCGAAAACAATATTCCCTGTTTTGGAATTTGTATGGGTATGCAATGTATGGTAATTGAGTATGCCCGCAATGTAATGGGTTACGAGGATGCCAATTCGACGGAAATTAACCCGAATACCCGACACAATGTAATTGACCTGATGGACGAGCAAAAGGGTGTGCTCAACTTAGGCGGAAGCATGCGTTTGGGAAGTTACCAGTGCTTGATAAAACCCAACACATTGGCTCATAAAGTGTATGATAAGGATATTATTTCGGAGCGCCATCGTCATCGGTTCGAATTTAACAATAGTTATAAAGAACAATTGGAAAAAGGCGGTTTGGTGTGCAGTGGCGAAAATCCGGATTCGCACTTGGTCGAAATCATCGAATTGCCGGTTAAAAAATGGTTCTTAGGTGTGCAGTTCCATCCCGAATACAGCAGTACAGTGTTGAAACCGCACCCATTGTTTGTCAATTTTATAAAAGCAATTATAAATTAGTAAATTAGCCAATTTGAAAATTAGCGAATGATTCTCAATATTTTCAAGTTGGTTTTTGTTGTTGTGTAGAAATTTATTGGAATAAGTTAGTTTGTCTTTCATTTGCTAATATGCTAATTAGCAAATTTGCACATTAAAAATTATGGATAAAAATACAATTATAGGAATACTTTTGATAATCGGCATTATGGTCGGTTTTACATTCCTGAATAAACCAAGCGAAGAGGAACTTGAAAAACAACGCCAGGAACGGGTTATGCAGGCGCGGCAGCGATTGTACGAAGATTCGATAGCTCGTGTTAATAGCCAAAGGGCTTTGGCTGATAGCGCGAATGCGCCACAAATGCTTGCCGACAGCGCTAAAAATAAATTGGCAATTGACCAATATGGCGAATTTGGAGCGTCGGCTACCGGAACTGAAAAATTGTACACGATAGAAAATAAGTTGGTTAAACTTACTATTAGCAATAAAGGCGGACAAATCGTAAAGGCGCAACTTAAAAATTATTTGACCAATGACAAACAGCCATTATTCCTTTTTGACAGTAAGAAAGACAGTACTGCGTTCGGGTTCAATTTGGTAACTGCCAATAATCGAGTGGCGCCAACTGCTGAATTGTATTTTGAGCCGGTGGGGATTGATAGTGTTTCGGTGGTAGATAGAGGAGAGAAATCGTTTACATTCCGATTGAAAACAGCGAGTGGCGCTTATCTCGATTACATTTATACACTGAAAGCGGACAATTATATGCTCGACCTGCAAGTGCGCGGTACGGGCATGGATAAAGTAATGGGCAACCAAAACTCACTTCAGTTGCTTTGGAACACAAAGATTAAACAACAGGAGCGAAGCAAGAAATTTGAGGGGCGTTATGCGCAAATCAACTATAAAGCTGCCGGTGGCGATGTGGAGAGGCTGAGCGAGTCGAAAGATGTTGATGAAAAAGTGATTAAAGCAAAATGGATTGCATTTAAAGATCAGTTTTTTAGTTCGATATTGATTTCTGACAGTGTTTTATCGGATGTAAAACTGACCAGTTTGTTAGGTGCTCCCGATTCGGAATACTTGAAAAAGTATCATGCCGATATGAGTGTGCCGTTTGACTTGACAGGAAAAAAAGCGACCGGGTTCCATTTTTATTTCGGACCGAACCACTTTAAAACCCTTAATGCATACAATAAAGGTGTACCTTCCGAAAAAGAGCTTGACTTGCAGGAAATTATTCCACTCGGGTGGGGTATTTTCGGATGGATAAATCAATATTTGGTTATTCCGGTGTTCAACTTCTTGAGCAACTTTATAGCCAGTTTTGGTATAATAATACTCTTACTCACTCTGTTGGTGAAATTAATCCTTTTCCCATTGACCTACAAATCATATATATCGATGGCGAAAATGCGTGTACTGAAACCGCAAATTGACGAAATACACGCCAAAATACCCAAAGAGAAAATGCAGGAACGCCAGGCGGCTACTATGGCACTTTATCGTAAAGTAGGAGTAAGCCCAATGGGAGGCTGTTTGCCTATGTTGCTTCAAATGCCGGTGCTGTTTGCGCTGTTTAGCTTCTTCCCTTCGGCTATCGAGCTGCGTCAGCAAAGTTTTCTATGGGCAACAGATTTGTCTTCCTATGATGCCATTGTGAGTTGGAATGCACAAATACCGTTTATTTCGGCGCATTTTGGCAATCACCTCAGTTTGTTCTGTTTGCTGATGACCATTACCAATATTATCTACACATACCTCAATATGCAGCAACAGGCAGACACTTCTCAGCAAATACCGGGCATGAAATATATGATGTACCTGATGCCGGTAATGTTCCTGTTTATGTTCAATGATTACGCATCCGGGTTGAGTTATTACTATTTTGTGTCAACACTGATAACTATCCTTCAAACTTATGCTATGCGTTGGTTTGTGGATGAAAAAGCTTTATTGCAAAAGCTACACGAGCGTGCCAAAGATCCAAAGAAACAAAAGAAGTCAGGTTTTCTTGCCCGCCTCGAAGAAGCGCAACGCAAACAAATGGAAATGCAGCGCAAACAACAGCCAAAACGGAAATAATAAACAAAAAAATAGTTTATAAAACACGAGGCTGTATCAAAAGTCAAAATATTATTTTTGCAACTTACGATTTGTAAGTAACAGGTGCAGCGCACCGCAATCTTTGTAGCCGTGTGGCTTTAGCCCACGGATAAAATGTGAACACAAAATAGAACCGCGTAGCGGTGACATAATTCGCAATATAGCTATGTGTCACCGCTACGCGGCTTGTTTATATGGATGC
>JAVBLE010000004.1:0-5744 GCA_031553685.1 Paludibacteraceae bacterium
TACAGCAAAAGATATTGGAAAAGAATGCTCCTATTGCCGCTTGGAAAGAAATTTTAGCCGAGTTTATTATTTTATTTGAGAAAAGATGGTACATTAGCTGATCCTTTCCCTGTTGACACAGTTTAATGAACAGACCCGAACGATTGCGCAAAAAGCGAGGAATTTCTCACTCCGAGCGAGGAATTCCATGTTATTAGTGAGGAAATCCTCGCTAAAAGGGAGGATTTCCTCACAAAAAGCGAGACGAACAGCGTAAACAGTGAGGCGCATCTCGCTCCGAGCGAGGATGATAAGATTGCCGGAGGGGCGGGTGAAGAAAATAAAAAGAAGATTAACCGGTTTCTTTTATTATTTAATTAAAAACACTATAGGGCAAACGCACGAAATTTGCTAATTTTCTTGATAAGTCAGGGCTTCACTTTGAGTGAAGCCCTGACTGTTTTTAAATTGTCAATAATTTAAACCAAAAGCCCAAAGCGGAATAACATTTAGATAACCAAATTCAATATCGTCTTTAACAACAAATGATTTGCCGTCTTTTTCGATTTGCTTTTGCTGTTTATTTTTGCCTCCCACCTCAAAAGCATAGTTGGCAATTATAAAATCGGTTGTTTTGGACGAGATTACATCATTGTTGACCCTCATTTGGTTAAAGAAAAAAGTTTCGCGCAAGTTGCCCACATTCGAACTCTCGCCCGCCAGGTTAAAAACAATATTTGTGTTGTCCAGATACACTTTATCAACCTTTCCCAGTCCGCGAATACCACTTGTTTGGTCACGCAACTGGCTAATCATACCTGCTTGTTCCATAAACAGGAAATAATCGTCCAACGAATTTCGGCTCACGCCAATCATTTCGGCTATTTTTGTAAAGTTCGGCTTAAACGGAACACTTTCGGCAATGATTGCAAGCAGGCGTTTCAGCTTCCGGCTTGTTCCTACATTAAGGTTGGCATACTGAGGAATATCCGTTTCGAGTGTTTGTATAATGATTTGCCCTAAACGCAAACTCATTTCGCTTTCGAGTCCGAAAGGATAATAGCCACGCTTCAAATAGTCGTTGAACAAGGGTAAAGGGTGTTCTATATTCGCAAGTTTTACTTCATTATTGATAATCTGTTCGAGCGTAAAAACCTCGTTATCAAAATTATGAAACAGTTTCAGATATTCGCGAAACGAAAGCCCCTGCAATTTATAGATTAACGCTCGACGGCTTAGATCGGCAGTGCCTTTGAGAATATCCAACACCGACGAGCCTGTAAAAATAATTTTTAATTTTGGAAATGAATCGTAAATGTTTTTCAACTCGCGCGACCAATCGGCATATTTATGTATTTCGTCAATAAACAGATATTCACCCGCATTTTTGTAGAATTCATCAGCCAAGTCGACAAGGCGTTTTTCTACAAAATACATATCGTCTGCCGATACATACAACGCATTTTTATGACTTAGATTTTGCTTTATATATTGCAAAATCATAGTAGTCTTACCCACACCTCGCCCACCGATAATACCAATCATGCGGCTTTCCCACGATACTTTTTCGTATAGATACCGTTTGAAATCAATTGGTGTATTTTGTAACAAAGTTTCAAATTTTTGATAAAGTGTTTTCATTTTCCACAAAATTACTGCTTACAAAGATACAAAAATGCACAGCTAAATAGACAGTTTTCATCAAAGAATGCACTTTCTATTGTGCATTTTGCAAAAAATAGCTTTCCTGAAAATATTGGCTAAATAAACTACACCATCCCCCGATGCTTCCGTTTCGAAATCACCTCTGCCGAAATACTTATCGCCATCGTAATCACAAACAAGATACAACCCAGCATAAACAACGCCTGATAATGCGCGCCGCCCGCAGGAGCTTCGCCCAGTTCGGCAGCAATTGTAGCCGGAATGGTGCGCACCGACTGGAACAATGAGTGAGGCATCACCGCCGCATTGCCCGTAACCATAAGCACTGCCATCGTCTCGCCGATAGCCCGCCCGATACCCAGCACCACAGCTGCCGAAATGCCCGAAGCAGCATACGGAACAATCACCCGGTAAATCGTTTGCCATTGCGTAGCACCCAGTGCCAACGAGGCTTCGCGCATCGCTCTCGGCGTGTTGCGCATAGAATCTTCGGCAACGGTAATAATGGTAGGCAATGCCATAATGGCAAGGATAAGGCTACCCGCCAAAGCCGTTTCGCCCACAGGAAGATGGAGCATTTTCTGTATCAGCGGCACAATCACCACCAAACCGAAAAAACCATACACCACCGACGGTATTCCCGCCAACAATTCAATCGTAGGTTTCAATATCTTTCGAGTGCGGTCGCTTGCCAGTTCCGACAAATAAATAGCCACGCCCAAGCCCAGCGGCAAAGCAATGAGGATAGCAAAAAAACTAACCCAAAGTGTGCCCATAATAAGCGGCAACACACCAAATTGCGGCGCAGGAGTAGCCGTAGGCATCCATTCCTTTCCGCCAAAGAAATCGGACAAATTGATATTCTCCGTTGGTAATTCTTTTACATAGTTATTGTTTGGGGGCAAATATTTTTCGGGAATAAAAGCAATAATAGTTGGGTCGCCGGCAATCACTTCACCCAATTTCTCGGGCAAGAGCGAATAACTTTCGCCGCCCAATTCTTCATCACTATATATCGAAAAAATTTCATCAAAGCGGAAGACACGGATTTCTCCGTCGGTGTCGCCAAGCTCTTTCCAGTTCATTATTTCACCATCAAAAATGCGTTTTATCTGGTTCGAATTAAGTTTACGAACCGGATTTTTCGCATTCACACAAAGCGCATATCCCTTTTCCACCTCCGGACTGCCAAACAAACCCGAACCTTCTTTAAACAGGAAAACAACAATAAGCAAAATAGCAATACTCGTTGCAAATCCGCTTACCGTAAAAAGGCTTTCGACAAGGCGTTCAATAAACTTTTTCATAAACCAAAGATTCAAAAATTTAAAGATTCAATGTTCAAAGATTAGGCTAATTTTTGAACATTGAATCTTTGAATTTATTTTACTGTAATAAATCCTATTTCAGATACGATTTTTTGACCTGTTTCAGAAAGCACATAATCGATATACGCTTTCACTTTGCTCTCCGATTTGGTTACATAATAATAGTACAGTGGGCGAACAATCGGGTAAGTCTTATTTTTAGCCGCAGCCACCGATGGTTCTACAAATGTCTTGCCTTTGTCGTACGATACCGCAACGGTTTTCACACTCCGGTTCACATACGCCAGTCCCACATACCCGATAGCACCCTTCGTTTGGCTTATCGACTGAATAATCGCACCCGTAGCCGGCATGCTCATAATGCCGCTCATATAGTTTTTGTTTTTCAACACACTTTCCTTAAAAAACTCGTAAGTCCCCGACGAAGTCTCGCGCGAGTAAGGCACGACTTTCAAATCCTCGCCGCCCACCTCTTTCCAGTTTTTGATTTTTCCGGTAAAGATACCTTCCAGTTGTTCGCGTGTAAGGTTTTTCACTTTATTAGAAGGATGAACCACCACTGCCAAGGCATCATAAGCTGCTATCACTTCTTTTACCATTTTGCCGCCTTCTTGCAGTTTCTGTTTCTCGTCAAACTTAATCTTGCGCGACGATTGCGCCAAATCCGTAGTCCCTTCGAGCAACGCCGCGATACCCACACCGCTACCGCCACCGGTCACGGTTACCGTAGCCGATTTATTCGCCTTCATATAACTCTCTGCCATTTTTTGCGACAATGGTAACATAGTGTCCGAACCTTTAATCTTTTGTGCGTTAGCCCCTGAAATTATACTTGCAAACAATGCGATTGCTAAAACTGCTTTTTTCATTTTTCTTCTTTTTTTAATGAATAATAATTTTACTCCTTTATCTCGATACAAAAATAAAATCCGAATATTACGCCGCAGGCAAGGAAATGTTACAATGCCGTTAAGAATACAAAATTTCATCAGGGCGTGGTTACTGAGCCTGTCGAAGTGCGTCCTAGGAGTGTTCGGAAGATAAATTTGCATAAATTATTATTAGCGACACAAACTATTAAGATTGATTTTTAGCTGTTTACACAATTTTCTGTCGGAAAACTATCGTTGGGTCTCCACCACATTTTATCACAATCATTTGGATAATAATCTCATCCAGTTCTATTGTAAAGCGCCGTTTAGCTGTTTTGTATCCTAACTGATTTATTCGTTTATAAATCATCAGCAACATGGATAATATTAAGGTCATGTACACCATGATCTTAATACCATTCTCGCTGGTAGATATAAAATGACTAAAATTCAATTCTTGTTTCAAAAAGCGAAAAAACACTTCAATATCCCATCTTTTCTTGTAAAAAAGAATGATTACTTCGGCCTGCTGATCAAAAATATTGGTTAAAAAACAAATCGTTTCTCCTTTTTCATTTTCAGCCGTTATTAGTCGGAAAGTTTCCGGCAAAAGCTCTTTCCCTGCATCTTTGTATAATTGCACTCTTTCTTGTTTGAGCAATGAAAGATTACCTATTTGTCGCCCATTGCCTTCTTCCAATAATTCAACACAATGATAACGGCTACCTACTCTCAAACGAGACACAAATTCTATTTGCTCTTCACTCATTTGAGAAAATGTACTGCGTTTATTTACCTCTCTATCAAATATATACACTTTCTGTTTTTGCTTTTTTGCTTGTGAGAAAACAACTTTAGGGATGGTTAAATCTTCACTTAATTCTTTTTGAGAAGAAAAAATACTTACACTGCTTGGGAAAAGTCCATCGAAACTAATGGTATATTTGATTTGTTTCTTGGCCGTTTCTTTTTTCGTGCCGACACGCATTCCTTGTGACAATTTTGAACAAGCCTCTGCTACCATGGTGGAATCTGCTCGAACAATCAATGCTCCCAGCATCTCTTCTTCTGAATATAAACTGCTGAGTTTTTCATAAAACAACTCAAATGTCTTTTCAAAAAAATCCACATCCATTACAGATAGCCGTTCTGAAATAGAACTGTGACGAACTGTTTTGGTTGGATCAAGATTAAATAGAAACTTGAATTTACTGCTGTTGAACATATCTTCCAATGTTCGTTGGCTGCTTCGGTCAACTTGCAATAGACCATATAGCAACAAATAAAAAACAGAACGGCCATAAAGCACTTTGGCGCAATAATCTACTTTGGTATCTTTTGCTAATGCCGATATTCGATCATCTGGAATCAACTTTAATAATTCTCCTACTGATATTTTATTTTTGAGGCTCATAATTAGCTATAAATATGAGCAAAAGTAATTCTTTAAAGCAAGTCAAACACACCTGTATCCCCTTATTTATAAACAGCACAGACACTTTTCTGTTGATACATGCTCATTTTTTTAGTTTGCTATTTATTTTATCCGTATTTTTGAGAAAATCTTCCGAACACTCAAGGGATAATGTCCGGAATGGGAAAAGGTAAAATGTAATTTGTCTTAAATGTATAGTAGCCACCTCGAAGTACATATCCTGTGTTTTGAATAAAAAACCAAAATAATTGAGAATTTAATAACCCCAATAAGAAATGATAACTCTCTGATATATTGTCCTTTTTTATATATCCGTATATTTTGGTAGTACTATAAAATTCACCCTTTTTATCATACGAAAAATTTCCTCCTTTGGATATCTCAGGAGCAACAAGTTTTTCTTTTTCTGCTGAAGTTATTCCTTGTTTTCTTCCGTACTGAAACCATTCTCCGTCCAAATTAAAC